>CAWVWF010000074.1:0-14736 GCA_963933885.1 uncultured Flavobacteriales bacterium
TTCTACATTAATGTGGGCAGGGATCAAAGATATATTGATCATTACAACACCTCATGATAAAGATTCTTTTGAAAAATTACTTGGAGATGGATCTCGTTTAGGTTGTAATTTCACATATAAAATTCAAGAAGAACCTAACGGCTTAGCACAAGCTTTTGTTTTAGGAGAAGAGTTTATCGGGGACGATAAAGTTGCATTGATTTTAGGAGATAATATTTTCTATGGATCAGGATTGCCTAAATTATTATCTGATAACAGCAATGTTGACGGAGGAGTAGTATATGCTTATCACGTTTCAGATCCAGAAAGATATGGAGTTGTAGAATTTGACGAGAACAACACCGCTATTTCTATTGAGGAAAAACCAGAAAAACCAAAATCTAATTACGCTGTCCCTGGATTATATTTTTATGACAATGATGTTGTAGAAATTGCAAAGAACATTAAGCCAAGTCCAAGAGGTGAATATGAAATAACGGATGTTAATGCGGAATACTTAAAAAGAGGAAAGCTTAGCGTAGGGATATTAGATAGAGGAACTGCTTGGTTAGACACAGGAACTTTTACAAGTTTAATGCAAGCTGGTCAGTTCGTTCAGGTAATCGAAGAACGTCAAGGTTTAAAGATTGGATGTATTGAAGAAGTTGCTTATAGAAATGGATTTATAACAAAAGAACAACTATTAAAAATTTCAGAACCTCTAGTTAAGAGTGGTTATGGAACATATTTACAAAACTTAGATCAATAGTATGACTAGAATTTTAGTAACAGGAGGATCAGGATTTATTGGAAGTGTATTGGCTGAAAAGTTAATTAGAAATAAAGATAATTTTGTTGTAATTGTTGATGATTTATCTACAGGAGACATCAATAAATTACCAGATCACTTACCAAAAGACAATTGGAGATTTGTTAAAGCGGATGTTAATGAATACCGTGATATTTCTGAAATAATGCTTGGAGGAAAGTTTGATTATGTTTTCCATTATGCGGCATTGGTTGGAGTTTTAAGAACTCAAGAAAATCCAGTAAAAGTATTAAGAGATATTGAAGGAATTAAACACGTTTTAAACCTTTGTAAAAGTACGGGTGTTAAGCGTATCTTTTTCTCTTCTTCTTCGGAAGTATATGGTGAACCAGTTGAATTACCACAACACGAGCAAACTACTCCATTGAACTCTAAAGTTCCTTATGCAGTAGTTAAAAATATAGGTGAAGCATTCTTAAGATCATATGAGCAAGAGTTTGGATTGGAGTATACAATTTTTAGATTTTTCAATACTTATGGTCCTAATCAAAGTGATGATTTTGTAATGTCTAAATTTTTAATGAAAGCATTAAACAACGAAGACATTTCAATATATGGAGACGGGTCTCAAACAAGAACTTTCTGCTATTGCGATGACAATGTTGATGCGTGTTTAAAGGCATTTTATGAGAATAAAGTAGTTAACGACGTAATGAATGTTGGTGGAGAGAAGGAAATAACAATTCTTGAACTTGCAAAGGTTATTATTGAAGCAACGAATTCTAGTTCTAAAATTGTTTATTTACCACCATTGAAGGATGGAGATATGACAAGAAGATGTCCTGATAACTCAAAAATGAGAAACCTTTTAGGTAGAGAATTAACACCAGTTGCTGAAGGAATCAAAAAATTATTAAGTAGTCCACAATTTCAAAAATAATACATTGAAAACGCTTGAGGAGGTAATCGGAATTGTTCAAAAAGAAATTAAGGAAATTAATTATCTTGGAGAACCAAAGGAACTTTACGAGCCAATGAATTACGTATTACAGCTTGGAGGTAAACGCCTCCGACCTGTTACCGTTTTACTTGCTGCAAATTTGTTCTCAGATAATATTTCATCTGCAATTCCAGCTGCAAAAGCTATTGAGGTTTTTCATAATTTTACACTTGTCCATGATGACATTATGGATGATGCTCCATTGAGAAGAGGGAAGGCAACAGTTCATGAGAAATGGAACGATAACGTTGCTATCTTATCTGGTGACAGTCTTCTCATAAAGGCATATGATCACTTCTTAGAAGGTAATTATGTAAACCTAAGCGGAATTCTATCTACGTTTAATAAAACAGCTCTTGAAGTCTGTGAAGGTCAACAATTGGATATGAATTTTGAAACTCGTTCGGACGTTACAATCGATGAGTATATCAATATGATTCGATTAAAAACTTCTGTATTAGTTGGAGGTGCAATGAAAATTGGAGCATTATTAGCTCAATCTAGTGCTGAAGACGCTCAACACATATATGATTTTGGAGTAAATGTAGGATTAGCGTTTCAGCTTCAAGATGATTATTTAGATTGCTTTGGAGATCCAGAAAAATTTGGAAAACAAGTAGGTGGAGATATTATATCTAATAAGAAAACCTTCATGATGCTTAAAGCTCTTGAACTTGATAAATCAGGTGAGCTTAATAACTGGGTTGAGAAGGAAACATTTGATTCCGTTGAAAAAGTTAATGCTGTTAAAGTACTGTATAAAGCCTTAAAAGTTGATTCACTTGCTTTTGAATTAATGGATAAATATTATTCTAAAGGATTAGAAAGTTTATCTGCAATTAGTATTGATAATGAAAAGAAAACAATGCTTAAAGCGTTTGCTGCTCAACTAATGAAAAGATCTCATTAATGGGTTTAATCTCTATCGAGGATGCTTCTGTTTATCTAAAACAAGATCACTATTTTAATAAGCTAAAGGAGCAATTAAGTAAAGATTTTGGGGCTGAAGACTTCGATATGGCTATGGATAATCTAAATATTGAAGACGCTATAAAGCTGAATTCAATAATAGCCCAATACTTAACTTATCTTGAAACTCAGAATACAGAAACCTTCTTTCAAATCTTGTATAGAATTGATATTCCAGAAGCTGACTTTAAGTCCCAAATTCTTACTAATGGTTTGGATATCCTAGCACTTTCTGAGTTAGTAATTAAGCGAGAATTAATCAAAATTTTACTTAGAGAGCAGTATAGCTAAACTTCATAAATTATTTCTCTTCTTCAGTTTCTTCCTCGCTATCAACTAAAATGTAGTCTAATTGTTTTTTGGCTAGATCAGCATTTTTAATCTGAACAGTTACTCTATCACCCATTTGATACTTCTTCCCATGTCGTGATCCCACTAAACAATAATTATTTGCATCGAGAACATAAGTGTCGTCATCCATTGATCTTATTGAAATCATTCCTTCACAAAGGTTTTCTTCAATTTCAGCATAGATTCCCCATTCGGTAACTCCACTAATAATAGCAGTAAATTCTTCACCAAGGTGTTTTGCCATAAACTCAACCTGCTTATATTTAATTGAATCTCGTTCAGCAGAAGCAGCTTGTTTTTCCATTGTGGAACAATGCTTACAATTATCTTCATAATCATCAGTACTTGCACTTTTTCCACCATCTAGGTATTGTTGTAATAGTCTATGAACCATTACATCAGGATACCTTCGAATAGGGGATGTGAAGTGAGAGTAATATTCAAAAGCAAGACCATAATGTCCAATATTACTTGTTGAATATTCAGCTTTAGCCATTGTTCTAACAGCTAAAGTTTCTATCATATTACCTTCCTTCTTACCATGAACATCTTTTAAAAGATCGTTCAATGATTTAGCAATATTCGTGTTGTCCCCACCTTTAATGTTATATCCAAATTGAGTTACAAAGTTTGCAAACTGTTCAAACCTATCAGGTTTTGGCTTATCATGAATTCGATATATGAATGTCTTAGGGTTTTTGTTCTTTTTTCTATCACCGATGAATTTTGCAACACTTCGGTTTGCTTGAAGCATAAACTCTTCTATAAGTTTGTTAGCGTCTTTACTTTCTTTAAAGTATACTCCAGTTGGTGTTGCATTGTCTTCTTTGTCAAGGTTGAATTTAACTTCAACACGATCAAAGCTGATGGCTCCACTTTTAAAACGCTTTGCTCTTAATTTTTTGGCTAACGTATCCATGATCAATATCTCTTCAGACAATTCACCTTCTTTGTTCTCTATAATCTCTTGAGCCTCTTCATAAGAGAATCTACGATCAGAATAGATAACTGTTCTTCCAAACCATTCGTCAACAATGTTGGCATTTTCATCAAACTCAAATACTGCAGAAAATGTAAATTTTTCTTCATTAGGTCTAAGAGAACACACTCCGTTTGAAAGCTTCTCAGGAAGCATGGGAACAACTCTATCAACTAAATAGACAGATGTTGCGCGATCGTAAGCCTCAACGTCTAAAATCCCTCCAGGCTGCATGTAGTGAGAAACATCTGCAATGTGAACACCTATCTCATAGTTTCCGTTAGGAAGTTTTTTAATAGATAATGCATCATCAAAATCTTTCGCATCATGAGGATCTATTGTAAAAGTTAAAACATCTCTAAAGTCTCTTCTTTTCTTAATTTCTTCAGGATCTAAATCAAATGATATTTTTTCAGCTTCACGCTCAACTTCTTGAGGGAATTTATTTGGTAGATCATATTCAAAAAGGATAGAATGCATAATTACATCATTATCCGTTGCAGCTCCTAAAACTTCTGTGATTCTACCAAAAGGATTTTTAGAATCGTTGGGCCAATCAGTAATTTCTCCGATTGCTTTTTCACCGTCAACGGCACCCCTCAATTTAGTTAAAGGGATGTATAAGTCAACACCAATACGTTGATTATCTGGAACTAGAAATCCAAACTTCCCATTTCGGTGCATTTGAATTGTTCCTATAAACTGAGTTCTAGCTCGTTTAATAATCTTTGTTACTATCCCCTCGGGTTTTTTTCTTCCATGTACAACTTTGATAAAGACAGTGTCGCCATGTAATGCTTTATTTATATTTTTCGCATGTATAAATACATCTTTCTCTGAATCAGGGGACACTAAATATGCAGAACCTGTACTTGTTCCATCTATTACACCTTCTAATTCTTGTGATTCTGTACTTGAACTCGAAACTGAATCCGAATTTTCTTTTTTAGAATCCATATTCAAACGGTATTTACCTCTCGAAATTTCATCTAAAACTTTTTGATCAACCATGTCTTGAAGCATTGCACCAACTCGTGCACGATCAAGTTTATTACCAATCCTCAATGCTCTACTTACTTCTTTGTAGTTCATCCCTTGAGTAGGGTTTTTATTAAATAACCTTACAATGGCATCAGCCATTTTACTAGGATCATTAAGGTTATTATTGGATTGTTTATTTTCTTTTTGTCCGTTTCCTTCTTGTTTTTTTGAAGGGTTATGACTGTTTTTGTTTCTGCGTGACATACTTAAATGTACGAATGAGAAGAGGTGTGTTTCGTTTTAAAGAGAAAAAGTTATGAACTAAGAAGAAAGAAGAACTTATACTGTTCCTAATTTTTTAAGCATTTTAGCATGGTTCCAAAGTGCAGATCGAAAAGTTGGCTGAACGAAATAAGGTAATCCAAATTCTTTTGCTGTTGTCTCAACTATTTTAGATAAATCTTTATAATGAATGTGACATATATTAGGAAATAAGTGATGCTCAACCTGAAAGTTTAATCCACCTACATACCAAGAAAGCAGTTTGTTTTTTGGAGCAAAGTTAACAGTATTTAAAATTTGATGAGCAGCCCAATCTTGTTTGATAATGTTATCATCAGCTGCAGTAGCGAATTCACATTCTTCCATAACGTGAGCAGGTTGGAATATACTGCTTAAGATCAAACCAGCTAATCCATGCATTATAAAAAAACCTATAATAGTTGTTCCTACACTAGCTGAACCGAAATAAAGAGGAAGAAATAATATGAATGAGAAATAAAGAATTTTAGTTACAATTATTTTAATTAATTCAATTGTAAACTGGTTTTTTCCTCCACCAATTAATCCCATTTTTTTATATCTTAAAATGGAATTGAAATCTTTATATGTTGACCAGTTAAGCGTTAGTAAACAATAGATTAACCAAGCATAAATGTGCTGGTATTTGTGTAGTTTTATTTTCTTTTGATTAGGTGAAAAACGTAAAATAGATGGTCCATTTAAATCCTGATCATACTCCTCAATGTTTGTATAAGTATGGTGTAGTACGTTATGCTGAATTTTCCAATTGATTGATGCTCCACCAACGAAATTAATTACTTCTCCGAGAACTTTATTTAATTTTTTGTATTTGGAATAAGATCCATGAATAGCATCGTGCATTACACTTAATCCAATTCCAGCCATAAAAACACCCATGATAGTCCAAAGACCAAGATGAATCCATGTATTTTGAATATCTACAAAAACTATAAAGTAAAAAGGTATAAGATAGGTAAGTAACATTACGACTGTCTTTATATACATTCGATAATCACCAACGCGTTCTTTATTATTAGAAATAAAGTACTCGTCTATTCGACCTTTCAAAGTTTTGAAGAAGTCGGTTGGTGTTTTCGCTTTATATTTTAAAGGCGTAAAAGTCAATGGTTACGAATTTGTTGCAAGATACGGATAATCAAACCTAATTACATGAGAAATATTAGTTTTTGATTTTTTTTGCAAGTTTTTCTTGAACGAATAAAGTAAGCTTGGTATAAAAATGAAAAATTATGAGCCCACTTTAGGAGTAAAAGTAATTGAAGTTCTATCTATGTGGTTTGTCATACTAAGTGTCTTTGGAGATTTAAGTGTATTATCTTTAATTCTAAAACTGATACGGTTTCGAAATTACTTCAAAACTTTTGAATTCAGGCTAACTCACTAATTCTTTAATTACATCCTTAACATCACGAATTTCTTTAACATCTTCTATACTTGGACCAGCACACCACACTGTTTTATAAGTTGAACCAAAGGCAGCTTGTTCGATCTTTTTCATTCCCCTAAGCATGATTATCATCTTTATCCATTTTTTCAACCATTTATGCTTTTTCATCAATCGCTCTAAAAAATTGGGCTCTGTTCCCAATTCTTGAACATAAGGAGTGTTTATAACTGTTAGATGACTTCCTGAAAGTTTATTGGAGAGCACAATATCTTTTTCTCCATATTTAACACATGCGTTTTTATAGTCTTGGGATACTGGTGATTCGGTAGTAGCTATAAAAACAGTACCAACAGAGACACCATCAGCACCAAAGCCTATAGCTTTTTCTAAATCTCCTTTTTTGGAGATACCACCTGCTGAGATTATTGGGATATTACAATTGCTTTTTAGTAACGGAATTAACTCTTCAGCTGAAGTTGGTCCGCAATGACCTCCTGCTTTTTGATTAACAGCAATTACACCATCTGCTCCTAATTTTTCTACCTTTTGAGCATATTTTAAATCTACAACATCGCAAAAGACTTTAATTCCAAGAGGTTTACATTTTGTTATAACATCCTCTGGGCTTCCTAGGGAAGTAATAATAAAACTTACATTTAGATCTAGGCAAGACTGTAGCTGTGTACCAAGTTTTATATTAGATTTATTTACTATTAGATTAACTCCAATAGGCCCATTACTGGCTTGTTTAATTTCTTCAATTGATTTTCTAAATTCAGCATCTGTCCTATAATTAAGTGCAGGGATAGCTGCCGCGATTCCGTTATTAAGTGCTTCAATCATCATTTTGGTATTTGTTACCAAAAACATTGGAGCCATAATAATCGGATATTTTATCCCTAAAAGTTGAGTTAAAGTAGTTTTCATAGCTTGATTTACTTAGATAGTTCTAGGTTTATTTCTACCAAAGGTTACTTTTTTCGTCGATAAATTAAAATTCTTGTTTCATTTTCCAACTTTGTGTATTACATTTGAATACTTATTGTGTGGTTTCGTCATATCAAAAATGGATTTATTTGATTAGATTACAGTTGAGGTGTAAACAATAGCAATATTTATTGCTGTAAATAAAATAAAAATGGAGGAAACTTTAGAAAAACTTGATCTAGCTAATAAAATTGGAGAGAATATTAAAAAAATTAGAAAGGCTAAAGGTTTAAATCAAGCTCAACTCGCTAGAAATTGCGGTATGGATAGGCAACATATGGAGAAAATCGAAAATGCTAAGGTGTGCCCAAATATCTATACACTTTATATTATCTCTAAAGCATTGAAGATACCTGTGTCTGACTTAGTAAGCGTTTAGTACAGGAGTGAAAAATTGTCGATTTAAAAATACTGTGTTTTTAAACACGGTATTTTTTTAATGCTAAAACTTTCTTTCTGAATTCATTGAAAAACATATTTCTACTTCTTTCAGAAATTGTACTAATTAGTTCTGCGGTTCCTTTTGCGATTTCAAAGGCATTTTTAATATAATTGCAAAACGGAATGTCTGTTGTATGTAGATAATTCATAAGGACTGGGGGATGAAAAGTTATTTGATTGCCACCTCCTTCAGCATAAATAACATTATCACCACCTATTATTTCACTTAGATATATTTTATAACTTCCTTTAATTTCTCCTGGTAGGTTGTTTTTTTTCCCTTTTGAAGCTTGAATCTTTATAGAGTCAAGTAACTCAATAAGTTTGTCGATTATAATTTCAAATTGGATTTCAGTAATAATACCTGATTGGTAATAATATTTTACCTGTCCTAGCATTATATTTAAAGAGCTAGGAGTCCACAATTCTTCAGAGTTTATTTTTGAATACGCTTGAAAAGATTCTTTTGCTGCATCCATGTAGTAATCAGGAACACAATCAAATTCGAAAGTTTTGTTTTGGAATTCAGGATCTTTTTTAATTGTTCGAAGCAAATAATATATCTTAAAACTTTTTAAATATTCGCAGCCGAAGTAATGCCATATAGGTAAATCTTTTGCAGAATATATCATTGTGTGATCTGCAAATGATTGAATAAAATTCAAGTTTTGTGTTATGTCTTTTAGATAGTCAACAAAGTTTTGGTTTAGCTTATCGTATTTAAAACTAAATACAACTTCGTTTTCGGGCACATAGCTAAATAGATCATTGTAAGAAATATTAAAATATTTAGAGAGTTTAATTATTTCTTGAATAGTTAGCAGAGTTTCTCCACTAATTCTCCGATAAATTCCTGCAGTACTTATAGGTAGAATATCGGAAAGTTGATTGATAAATTCTTTTTCCCCAGCGATAGGTTTAAGTTTTTCGAAAAGTAACTTTTGACTAATTTCCCCTCTCATTCATTTTACATTTCTGTAAAAATAATTATAATAAATTTGTAATACAACGTATTGCTTATTAATTACTTCTGAATTCGTTAGGAGAGATGTTTTCTTGAGCCTTAAACACTCGATTAAAATGAGTTACATTATTATAACCAACGGAATATGCTATTTCCGAAATATTAAGATCGGATTCTTTCAGCAATTTTTTTGCTTCTGATATCCTAACATAGTTAAGGTATTCTTTAAATGTAGTAGAATAGTGCAAGGTGAGAATTTTAGATACCTCGCTGCTTTTAACGTTAGTTTCGATCGATATATCTTGAATTGATAAGTTGGGGTTGGTGTAATTGTTACCAATGTATGACGTGACTAAAGTTTTGGAATCTTGATGTTCTTTAGGCTCATAATCGACAGATTTGATAGGAACCAGTTTTTTGTTTTTTTTGAAATTAAAGATTATAAATATTGTAAAAACACCTGATAGCCAAACAGAACATAATATGATGTATGAATATAGGTTTTTATGAGAAAATATTATGTGGCTAACTTCAACTTCATCTGTCAAACCAGGTTGAAGTAATTTACAGTTTTCAATATTGATGGTCCTAATTTTTTTAAAGGTTTGAAAATTATCATCAACTACTTTGTTTTTATTTAGCCACCAATCGGGAGTTTTAAATTCAGAAAGAGGGACAGTAAATATTGTTGTTTTAGGAGAAACATTGAGTAATTTCTGATAAGGTCGATTTTTTAGATTCCAAATTGTATTTATAGTAATTGGTATTTTCCTTCCTTTTTTAGCCTTTATTGATATTGTAACTTGATTATAGTTGGATAAATTTATTTTCCTAGCGTTTAAAGTGTCTTCAAAATAAATTCCCGCATAAGGAAATTGAACGCTCTTGTTAATTTGATACGAATATGAAACTGGATTAGTAGATTGAAGCGTGGCTATAGAGTTTCCGTTTTCGTCAGCATCTGAATAATGTTCAATATAAAATTGTTCATTATTTGTGATACTTAAGGTTTCTTGGTTGATCGAAAAAGTTGCAATTATTAGTACAAGAAAGGTAAACGATAAGTATATTTTAAGGCTTTGTTTCATATTAAGGCAACATGAAGGTAAAAAAATATTTTGATTTTGAGTTTATCGATTATTTCCTACCAAATCTAATTTGACAGATTCTTTCTAAAACATTATGATTAAATTTGCAAAATCATTTACAAGCACTAAATATGAAAAAACTATTATTTGTTGGAGCAATTTTAATTGGAGGAATAGTTTCGGCACAAACAACTACAAAAAAACCTGACCTTCCAGAGGTTAAAAAAGATTCAGTTTCATATTGGAATAAAGGGGCTTTATTCAACTTGGGGTTTAGTCAAGTAAGTCTTTCTAATTGGGCAGCAGGAGGAAACAGTTCAGTTTCTGGAAATGCAATCCTTAATTTGCATGCAAAGTATAAGAAAGGAGTTCATTCTTGGGACAACACTCTAAACTTAGGTTATGGGCTTTTGAAGCAAAATAAAGCTGATGTTCAAAAGTCAGATGATAATATAGAATTGACTTCTAAGTATGGTAGGGAAAAAACAAAACATTGGAGTTATGCTGCTTTAGTAAATTTTAATACTCAATTTACTGAAGGATATGATTATCCGAATGATTCTACTAAAATTTCTACATTTTTAGCACCAGGATATTTATATGGTGCGTTGGGAATGGATTATAAACCAACATCTTATTTATCTGTATTCTTATCACCAATTACTTCTAAAACTACTATTGTAACAGATACAAAGTTATCTAATACAGGAGCTTTTGGTGTTGAGCCAGGTGAAAAAGTAAGAAGTGAATTTGGAGGTTATGTGAGAGCCGATTTCACAAAAGAAATTATGAAGAATGTAAAACTTAATTCAACTTTAGCATTGTTTTCAAACTATATAGAAGAACCAGAGAATGTTGATGTTAATTGGGAAATGTTGGTGCTAATGAAAGTTAATAAATTCATTACTGTTAGCTTAAATACAAAATTGATTTACGATCATGATATTGATATTGTAAAAGACACTAATGGAGATGGAAATAACGATGTAAATGGACCAAGAACACAATTTAAGGAAATATTAAGTGTTGGTTTTTCTTATAAACTTTAATGACTAAAGTAATTGTCTAAAGCTTCTGCAATTACTTTTGTGTTAACTATGATTATTAGAAATCACTTCTCTAACTAGAGTTTTAAAAGAGTCAGCCCATGAGTTACTTTTTTTCTCCGCATGAACTTTTATTTGATATGGCCAACCCATAGCAGGTTTAGCAATCTTGTATTTTTCCTCAAGCAGTTTTGAGATTTGGTCTGTCCAAACCTCATTGTTTAATCCTACTTCCAGGCCATGAATGAAATTCACAATCGCCTTTTCGGAATCTTCTGTTACGTACATGTTTATCCGTCCAAAAATGAGTTCCATTTGGTCAATGTGATTCTGATTCATAATTGTGGGCAATACTTAAATAATTAGAACAAAAAAAAGGATCAAGTTTTAGCTTGATCCTTTTTTTTAAAGTAGATTGAATTTTTTTAGTAATTCATCTTTATATGAACCTCCAATTGGAACTGATTTTTCTACACCTTCAATTTGTAGTCTTCCATTAACATGTTCTATAGATAGTATCTTATCTACATTAACAATGTAGGACCTATGAACCCGAGCAAAGAACTTATTAGGTAACTTCGATTCAACATCTTTCATTGTACTATGTATGGTGTATTTACCATGTTTAGAGTTGAAAATAACGTAATCTTTTAGAGCTTCTACGAAGAATAAATCTTCAATTGATATTTTAACTAAGCGACTTTTGTTTTTCACAAAGATATATTCTTTTCCATTTTGAGCTTCTGTAGCTAAAGCTGAATATACATCTAACTCCTTTTTAATCTCGGTAGTTTTTTGATGTTTATACATAGCCATTTCAATGGTAGTATGTAAATCTATTTCTTTGAATGGTTTTAAAATATAACCGTAAGGCTCAGTGATCTTTGCTTTAGATAAGGTGTTTTCATCAGCATAAGCAGTTAAGAATATTACTGGTAAATTAAAATTTTCCTTAACATAACCTGCTACTTCGATACCATTCATGTCACCTTTAATCATGATGTCCATCAAGAAGATATCAGGTTTCGCACCAGCTTCTAGTTGCTCTTTTACTTTTTCTCCAGATGAAGCAATTCCTACAACATTATAACCTAGTTTTTTTAAACTTTGTTCAATGTCTTTTGCAACAATGTTTTCATCTTCTACTATAAATACGTTAATAGCACTCATAAAGCGTTAATCTCTTTTAAAGTTAATAATGAATTTACTTCCATTAGAAAATTCATAGTTAATATCTCCATCTATTTGATCTACAAGTGTTACCACTAATTGTAAACCAAGAGAGTCTGTATTTCTAAAATCTAAACCAGTTGGTAATCCTCCTCCGGAATCATGAACAACTAATATTTTACTGTCTCCATCTTTCTCAAATGAAATTTTAATGTTTCCTTCCGTTTTTTCGCTGAAAGCGTATTTGAAACAGTTGGATACAAGTTCATTAACGATTAATCCACAAGGGATAGATGAATCTAAAGATAGTGATATCTCATCAATGTCAAAATCTAAGTCGATATTTCTGTCGGGAGACATATAAGAATACTTCAAGTTTGTACAAAGGTTGCGTAAGTATTCAGCAAAATTCACATAGGCTAAATCCGCTGATTGATATAAACTTTCGTGAATAAATGCCATAGATTTTATTCTATCTTGACATTCTTGAATTATTGTAAGTGTGCCAGGGTCTTCAATATATGAAGTTTGTAAATTAAGAATTGAACTTATTACTTGAAGGTTGTTTTTTACTCTATGGTGAACTTCTTTTAATAAGATCTCTTTTTGAAGTACACTTTCTTTAAGCTCTTTTTCTGCAATTTTTAATTCCGTAATATCTCTTAATACTCCCATTAAACCAATGGTTTTTCCGGAGGAACTTTTTATTAAGGATGCAGAAAGATAACCTGTAAATTCTGAATCGTCAGCACGTTTACATTGAATATCTCCGGACCAACGTCCTTGGTTAAATACGATTTTTGTTACTTCTTTTTGATGTGCAGGATTACTAAAAAGTATATCTACCATTCCTCCAACTACACTTGTACTGAAAAAACCGAACCCACTAGCAGCTGCCTGATTAAATTCAGTTATGATACCAGTAGTATCCGTAGCGATAATCATATCAATAGAAGAGTTAATGATGTACTGGGTATATTCTTTAGCAACTATTAAAGCACTTTCTGCAGTCTTTCTTTCATTAATTTCTTTTTGTAGTCTTCGTGTTGTTTCTTCCGCAACTTCCGCTCTTAATTTTTCTTTATCAGCACTTTTTCTACTTGTTATGTCTTCAACGGTACCTACTCTTCCAACAATTTCTCCTTCGGGAGACTTAAGTAGATTTACCTGAACTTTCACCCACCTCTCATCACCGTCTACAGGAGCAATACGATATTCGTATTGGTCTTCTTCATTGTTGTTATCTACTTGTGTAATAGTTTTCTTTATTCTTGATCGATCATCTGGGTGAATTTTGTCTACCCAGTTTTCCATAAAGCCTTTAATATTCGGGTATTTTGAAATTTCCTTCAGCTTGTCATTAATATAAATAGCCTCTCCTTTATTATCAGTTAAGAAAATTCCTATCGGAGCATGTGAAGCTAATGTTCTAAACCGTTCTTCACTCGCTCTAATGTTTTTCTCAAATTTTACCCTTTCCGAAATATCTCTTCCACTTGCAATTATAACCTCTTCACCAAAATAGGATCCAGGGTGAAGTATCATTTCAAGAGGAAAATCTGGTTTGTTCTCAATTTTAGCCCACCATTCAAATTTTTGCGGTTCTCCATTCCATGTTTTCCCTAACTTAATGAGTTCTTCTGAAGAAGGTGTAACCAGTAATTCTCCTAGAGATTCAAAATTTTGACCTAAAATTTTATCTTTTTTAGCTTGGTATTTTTCTAGAACAGCTTTATTAACATCTAAAATTTCTCCTGAAGAATTAATTATAAAAGTTAAGTCAGAGCTAGAATTGAAGATCTCAAAGTAACTTTTTATAGTTTGATTTTTTTGTTCTTCTGCTTTTTTCCGAAGCGTAATGTCTCTAACAATTACTTGCAAAAACATTTCCCCTTCTAAATTAAAACTATTTAAACTTACTTCTGTATCGAACTGTTCACCTGTAAGTTTCGTGTGTTGCCAATAGAAGAATTGTGAAACTCCTTCTTTTGCCTTTTGCATGAAATAATGATAATTCAATATTGAATCCGCATTGTCTGGTTGCTTTTCAGGCATTAGATCATATAATTTGGCACCTGCAATATCCACATAACCTTTGGCTCCAAACATAGCGAGGGTTTTTTCATTGCAATCCACCATTTCGAGACCTTTCAAAATCATTATGGCATCATTGGCTTCGCTAAATAGTAATCTGTGCTTTAATTCGCTTTGGCGTAAAAGTTCATCTGCTTCAATTTCTCTTGAAATATCTCGTATAATTCCAAAATTCGAATAATGAATACCCTTTTCGTTAACCTGTGG
>CAWVWF010000075.1:0-14721 GCA_963933885.1 uncultured Flavobacteriales bacterium
ATTATGTAGATAATATTTGTTTTTAAGCACAGTTCATCCTGAGCGGAGTCGAAGGACTAAGCGCTTAGCCCTTCGACTCCGCTCAGGGTGACAAAACGATTGTTGTTGTTGTTGTTGTTGTTGTTGTTGTTGTTGTTGTTGTTGTTGTACTTAATCTAGGCAATAACTACTATGAAAAAGAAATCTCAGTAACCATCTCTACACCAACAGCTTCATTCAGTGACTTTACTAGTTTTGATTTTGAAAAAGACAATTCACTCCTCAATGCTGCTGAATCTAATTTGATCAACAACTTAGTTCCAAACAACTGTTTAGATACAGTATGTTTAGCAATGGCAACCCCTAACATCTGGTCCCATGCTTCGTATATTTTAATCTCGTTGATTTTCGCATTCAACTGATATTGATCCATTAACTCTTTTAATGCATCACCTAATTTAACTTCGTTGTTTTTTCTTTTCAAGGTGCTAATCTTTTTTTAACCCAACCATTACTGGTCTTTTCAAATACTATTCTATCGTGTAATCTACTCGATTGTCCCTGCCAAAATTCAAAATAAGTTGGTACTAATCTTAAACCTCCCCAGTTATCTGGACGAACTACTTCCTTCCCCTCAAATTCCTTTTCAAAACCTTCCAGCCTTTCAATTAATTCTTCACGGTTCTTTATTTCTTTACTCTGTGGAGAAGCCCATGCTCCTAACCTGCTCCCTAATGGTCTGTTGTTAAAATAATCATCAGATTCTTCTGGCGAAACCCTCTCTATGACACCTTCCACTCTTACTTGTCGCTCTAAAGCCGACCAGAAAAATGTAAGTGACGCCTTCTCATGTGCATTCGTTTCCTGAACCTTATCGCTATTGTAGTTTGTAAAATAAGTAAATCCTCTATCATCCAGCGATTTTAAGAGCACAACTCTACCTCTTGGAGTTCCATTAGCATAAGTACTTAAGATCATCGCATTCGGATCCTTATCAACTTTATCAAGCGCTACCTTATACCATCCTTCAAATAATTCGAAAGGGTTTTCTGGTAACGCACTTGGTTCAAGTGGATCATTGAGTGAATAATCGATTCTTTGGTTGTAAATGCTCATGGCTTAAATATAAGGCAGATTTCAATGGGAAAACATGACAATCGTAAATATCTCTTTATTCCTCAGAGTTCAATTTGGCAATAACCTTATCAACCTCCTTCTCTGTTTTCTTCAACTTATCTGAACAAATTGTAAGTAGTTTACTTGCTCTATCTACTTTACCAGCTAATTCATCTACATCAATTGCTTCATTTTCAATATCGTTTACAATTTCTTCCAACTCAGAGATTGCATCCTTGTAATTCGTTATTTTCTTACTCATTACTAATAATTTTAGATTTTATAACTCCATCTTTCATCTTCACAACAATTACGTCATCTTGCTTCAAGTCTTTGCTTTTCGTCACAATAGATTTCTCTTTGTAAACCAAAGCATAGCCTCGCTTCAAAACGTTATCTGGATGAAGTAATTTCAATGTTTTGGTATGTATATTAATTTCGTTTTGTTTGTTTGTTAATAGTTTCTCAGGCGCAAAAATCAAACGTTGTTTTAATAGATTCAACTTCTGGCTTTCATTTGAAACCAAAGCAGATTTACCATTAGAAATCTTATTACCTACTTCTAATAACTTCCCTGCTTTTGCTTTTAAAAATGATGAACTCATATGTGGCAATTCACTTTTAACCCTCGTTAACTTCAACCGCTCCTGTTCAATTTGCTTCTGCGTAGAGTTTTTAAGTTCATAAGAAAGGTTCTTAACCAGGCTCTTACTTCTATTCACGCGCTCCTTTGTAAAGTATACCAATCCCTCTCTCAAACCTTCGTAATAAGATTCGAAATCAGAAAACTTACTCAATAAAAATTCTGCTGCAGCTGTTGGTGTTTTCACTTTCACAAAAGAAACATGATCAATTACCGTATCATCTCTTTCATGTCCAATCCCTGTTATTATAGGAAGTGGAAATCTTGAGATAGCTTTTGCTAAATCATAATTATCGAAACCTGCTAAATCTAAAGAAGCACCTCCACCTCTAATAATCACAACACAGTCAAACTCAGTAATTCTTTCATGGATCCTAATTAAAGAATCAACAATCGACCTACTTAAAGTATCACCTTGCATAGTAGATACAAATAACTCTGTGTTAAAAACATATGAATTTTCATTGTTTTTTATTTGGTTTAAAAAGTCACCGTACCCAGCAGCTGTCTCACTAGAAATCACAGCAACTCTTTTTGGAACTAACTCTAAATTCTGAGTTCCATTTTTATGCAGAAGGTTCTCTTTTTCAAGCTGATCTAATATTTCTTTTTTCCTTCTTTCAAGATCACCTAAAGAATAATTAGGGTCAATATTTTTCACAACTAAACTCATTCCATAAAGTGCGTGATATGAAATACCAACACTCAATAAAACTTTCATTCCCTTTTGTAGTTTGGAATCTGTTGCAGCGAAAAAATCCATTGCAATTCTTTGGTATTGATAGCTCCAAATATTTGCTTTGATTCTTGCAACAATCTTATCTCCTTTTTTCTCTACTAACTCAAGGTAACAATGCCCTGCACCAGCAACTCTAAGCTCAGCAATTTCTGCGACTAGCCAGATATCTTCAACGAAATTCATCTCGAAAACTTCTCGAATTAATCCGTTTAATTGGGAAAGGGTTATAAAATCTTCTTTCATGAAGTATCAAAAATATACAATTACTTTCATCCAAATTAGTTATTTACTAACACATTGTTAATTTCTCTCTGTCAATTTCCTTTTCTCTACCAACAGAATTCATTAAATTTAAAAGCTTTGGTACATCAATTGATTACCAGATTTTAAATTAGCTACATGATCTTAACTAAATACACCCCCTTCCTCACCTTATGCTTAAGCCTAATAAGCTTTGTTTCGATTTCACAAGATTGCATGCAGAAGCCTAGTGGTGATAAGAAGCTGGCAAATGAGTACTTCTCAACTTATGGTAATTACAGATGTGCAATTAAAGAATATTTAATACTTTATGCTGATAAGCCAGAAGACAAAAAAATCAACAGAAGGATTGCTCAATGTTATTTAAGAATGTCAGGAGGAAATAAAGCTTCCGCAATAAAATACTTAGAGTTCTTAACAAAACAAGAAAAAGTTGATGAAGAAGTCTATTTCGAATTAGGTCAGGCTCACATGTACAATAACAATAACAAAAAAGCAATTGAACTATTTAATAAATACATCACAATCACAACGCCAAAAGGAGAAGAAAAAGAAACAGTTGAGAAATTTATTCAGTTCGCAAAAAACTCTGAACAACTTCAAAAACACCCCGTAGATGTTAAGTTTCAAAACATGGGTGAAGGAATTAATAGTGACTACAATGATTACTTACCTTACACTAGAGACGAAGAAGATTTCTTGATATTTGCTACCAATCGTAAAGGAACAATGGGAGGATTTGAACTTGGTGATGGTTTTTACCCAGATGTATTCGTTGGTAAATTAAAAAAAGGAAGAGACAAATACAGTAAACCAAGAAGTATTGGAGGAATGTTTAATACAGAATATAGCGATGAAGTTGCTGGTGGATCTGCAGATGGGGCTTATTTCTTTTTTAATACTGATGCCGATTTCAACATCTTAAATTTAAAATACTCTTACAAGGCACCAAAGAAAAGGTCTTACCCAAAACCCGAAACACTTGAAGGGATCAATCAAAAAAACAGTAACGAAATCGCTGCTACAATTACGAATGATGGAAACTTAATCATATTTGCTTCTGATAGAAAAGGTGGTTATGGTGGTTATGATTTGTGGATGGCTAGAAGACTACCTGATTTATCATGGGGAACTCCTGTAAACTTGGGACCAACCATTAACACTCAATTCGATGAGCTTTATCCAATGTTCAACATGAATCAAAACACAATATACTTTTCTTCTAATGGTCATTTTAGCATTGGAGGTTTTGATCTTTTCGAAACATCTTTCTCTGAAGAAATTAAAACATGGACTGCTCCTAGAAACCTAGGTTATCCGATCAATACGGCATATGATGATTACAATATTGTTTTCACTAACAAAGGTAGAAATGCATATAAATCAGCTATTAGGTCTGACTCTAGAGGAATGATGGACATCTATAGATTAACATTGGGTGATGTTATGCCGAGATACACAATCGTTAAAGGGAACGTACTTTCTGACACGCTTGTTAATATTGATGAGTTAAAGGAAAAAGCAAATACAATAGTAACGCAAACTCAAGGTATATTAGACTCCCTTCAGGTTGTTAAGGCTGATTCAATTTTAATTGCAACAACTACAGAATTACTTGATTCGCTTCAAATGAGACAAGACTTAATTGATCCTTTTACACTAAACGAGATCGAAGCTACAAAGAATGGTGTTTTATATGGGAAGTATATACCTAACTCCAAAACTGGAAAATTCATTATGATCCTAGAGCCGGGGAAGTATGAAATAAAGCTATACAATGAAGGGTTTGATCCTGTCTCTATGAAAATTAAAATATTCGATAAGTCTAATTTCACTCCTCAGTTGAAGAGAGATTTCTATTTAAAGTCTAAAGTTACTTTTTAAAAAAACACAATGAATTTACATTTAAAAAGACCAATTTGTTTTTTCGATTTAGAAACAACTGGTACTAATGTTTCTACAGACAGAATTGTAGAAATTTCAATTACAAAGATCTACCCTGACGGTAGAGAAGAAGAAAAAACAAAAAAGATTAATCCTACTATTCCAATTCCAATAGAATCGTCTTTGATTCATGGTATATATGATGATGACGTTAAGGACGCCCCTACTTTCAAGCAAGTATCTAAGGCAATGTTTGATTTCTTACAAGATTCTGATTTAGGTGGATTTAACTCTAACCGTTTTGATATCCCTTTACTTCTTGAAGAGTTTTACAGAGTTGATCTAGATTTTGATATTTCAAAAATAAACCTTGTTGACGTTCAAAATATCTTTCATCAGATGGAGCAAAGAACACTTGTAGCGGCTTATAAGTTTTACTGTGGTAAAGACTTAACTAATGCTCACAGCGCTGCTGCAGATACGCTAGCTACCTATGAAGTACTTAAGTCTATGTTAGACAAGTATGAGAAGACTGAGTTTACTGATAAAGACGGAAATACAACTGTACCTGTAGTAAACGATATGGATGCTTTAGGACAGTTCTCAAGAAGAAGTAACAATGTTGATTTAGTTGGAAGGTTTGTATTCAATGTTGATAAAGTTGAATGCTTCAACTTCGGAAAGCACAAAGGAAAGCCAGTACAACAAGTACTTACAGAAGAACCTTCTTATTACGCTTGGATGATGAAAGGTGATTTCCCTGGAGAAACTAAAAAGATTCTTGAAAATATTAAAATGAGTTTACTACAAAAGAAATTCGGAGAGTAATGAAAATTATTTGCATTGGAAGAAACTTCTCTCAACACGCTAAAGAATTAGGAAATGAAACACCTAGTGCCCCTGTTGTGTTTTGTAAACCAGATACAGCTTTACTAAGAAATAACGATCCCTTTTTCATTCCTGATTTCAGTGATGATGTTCATCATGAAGTTGAATTGGTGATAAAAATAAATCGTGTTGGAAAGAATATACAACCTAAGTTCGCATCTAAATATTACAATGAAATAGGATTAGGTATCGACTTTACTGCGAGAGACTTACAAGAACACCTACGAAGTAAAGGTTTACCATGGGAAATCTCTAAATCTTTCGATAGTTCAGCAGTAATTTCTAAGAAATTCATCCAAAAAACAGAACTTGGTGACTTATCTAATTTAGATTTCTCATTAAGTATTGATGACAATATAGTTCAAGTAGGAAGCACCAATCAAATGGTGTTTACTTTTGAAGAATTAATATGCTACGTTTCTAAATTTTTCACTTTAAAAATCGGGGATTTAATATACACTGGTACTCCTGCAGGAGTAGCTCCTGTAAAAATCAACGATCGTTTAAGAGGATTTATTCAAGACAAGCAAATGTTTGATTTTAAAGTAAAGTAATGAAACGAGTAGTTGTTGGTTTAAGTGGAGGAGTTGATTCCAGTGTTACTGCACACCTTTTGAAAGAACAAGGTTATGAAGTAATTGGATTGTTCATGAAAAACTGGCATGACGCTTCTGTTACGTTAGAAGATGAATGTCCCTGGATTGAAGATAGTACTGATGCACTTTTGGTTGCTGAAAAACTAGGTATTCCGTTTCAAGTTATTGATTTCTCTGAAGTTTACAAGGAAAAGATAGTTGATTATATGTTCGCTGAATATGAAAAAGGTAGAACACCTAACCCTGATGTCCTTTGTAATAGAGAGATTAAGTTTGACGTATTTTTAGATAAGTGTTTAGAACTTGGAGCAGACTATGTTGCTACTGGACATTATTGTCAGAAAGGAGAAATCGAAAAAGATGGAAAAACAATCTTCCAACTACTTGCTGGAGCTGATGGCAACAAAGACCAAAGCTACTTTTTATGTCAATTGAGTCAAGCTCAACTCTCCAAAGCCCTCTTCCCTATTGGTCATTTAGAAAAACCAGAGGTTAGAAAAATTGCAGAAGCTCAAGGTTTAGTTACTGCAAACAAAAAGGATTCTCAAGGTTTATGCTTTATTGGAAAAGTACATTTACCTGAATTTTTACAGCAAAAATTAAAACCTAAAAAAGGGGTTATTATAGAAATTGCAAAGGACGCTTCAATTTTTAATAAAGAAGCTGATTCAACGCTTGAGGGCTTAACAAAACCTCAAATATTCAAACCTGAAGATGGTGAAATCGTTGGAAAACATACAGGCGCTCATTACTTCACCGTTGGTCAACGTAAAGGCCTTGGTGTTGGTGGTAAAATAGAACCATTATTTGTTATTCAAACAGATGTTATCGATAATGTTGTTTATACCGGACAAGGTCACGACCACCCAGGGTTAAATAGAAAAGGTTTATTCATTAACAAGAAGGAGATTCATTGGACTAGAGAAGATCTTGCAATGGAAGTTGGTGAAGAAAGGACTTACCAAACTAGAATCAGATATCGTCAAAAACTTACGCCTGCTACACTTTACATGAAATCTGAAGGATTATATATTGTATTCGAAGAAAGTCAAAGAGGTATTGCTGCAGGACAGTTCGCAGCATGGTATGATGGAGCTGAATCTATTGGATCTGGTGTTATTGCTGGATAAGCTGATTGATATCAGTTTAAGGAATAAAGTTAATTCAAAAGCACAATACTGAATCTATAATTAGGCGTCTGCCGCTCTGTTGCTTGTATATTACTGCACTAAACAAATTCATTCTATACATCAGTACATTTTGCATTCTTAAGAAGACTTAAGGTCTATCTTAAATGTATCATCAGAATTACTTCTTTGAAACACTGTTGTTGTAATCACTAAAAAAAACCACTTATACATGTAGTAATAAAACTCTAAGGTCTAGTTTCCCGCCTTCGCGAGAATGACAAGGTTTGTTTTTGAGTGAGTGAGTGAGTGAGTGATTTGATAGCTTGATGGCTTGTTTGATAAACTACACTACATTTTTCTAATCAAACCTTGTCATTCTCGCGAAATCGGGAACCTAGAGGCCTCGTAAGACGAATACTACCCCACCCCGCTAATAAAGAATTAAAGCTTAATATAATCCACTCTATTCAAAACCATATTTAATAACCTCCAACACTTTCCATCAACCAAAATATCTTCAGATATTTCATCATTTATCTTAAACCCAACCTTCTCATAACACTTAACAGCAGCAACATTCCACTCAAATACATGTAAGTCAACCACAGTTACCGAAGAATTTTCAAACAGCATATTAGACATTTTTCTAATAGTTTGTTCTCCAATTTTCTGACCTCTCAAATCCTTATCTCCTATTAAAACTCTAGACAATCTATTTTTACCGTCTTGTAGATTTAGTTCACAATGCCCAATAGTCTCCTTAGTTGATCTTAAAACGATCTTAAAAGGTTTTATATCTATCATCTCAAGGTAAGCATTCAATTGAAGGTCATCTAACGGATAAGAAAAAATAGGCCCTGCAAACTGAACCAATTCTTCTTCAGTATGAATCCAACTTTTAAAAAGTTCGAAATCTTTTTTCGTAAAAGGTAGTAATTCAATCATAACATTATAAATACAATGTTTTTAACACAAATCACAACTCTTCTAGGACTGACTTACCTACAGATAAGTCTCCAGATGTCCATTGCCATGATTCTATCAATCTAATTTTTCCATTTTTCATTATCTCAGGCTTCGAATCGCATTTACCTGTCATTATCAAACCATCTTTATTGATCTGATGGTAACTCACCTGAATGTCCCCCTCTTTGCTAACGATCCCTATCAACTGTCCTTTGATGATACTCCCACCTTCATAACTACATGTTAAAACATCTTGCTCTTGTTTATAATGGAATACCATATCACTAGAGACTTCACCGTTATCAGATACAGATATTGGCTTGAATTTTCTATTATTATAATTCACATTTATACTATTAATAGGACTACAACTTCCCTGTTAAAACTTCTCCTTCATTGTTTGATTTAATGTATTCTTTCGTCCCTACGTTTAAACATGTTAGCCATTTCCCTCCGTAGGCATAGGTATCGATGCAAATTGTATGTCCAAAATCAGCAATCTCACCATCCTTCCTTGAAGTATGTCCGCAGATAACAGTTTTTTCAGTACTATAGCATTCTGGAACTTCAAATTTATTCCAATACAAATGATCATCATCTTGCTCTTCCAATGACACACCTATTTCTAATCCGGCATGAACGAAAATGAAATCATCAATTGTAAGATACGGTTTACAAGCATCAATAAATGCCCAATGAGCGCTATCTATCTTATCCATCCAATAATTATCATCTTTAATATTATAGGAATCTAAAGTTCTTGAACCTCCAAAATATAACCATCTCATTAATTGATCAGGATTTTCTTTTGCAGTAACCATCATAATTTCATGATTACCTAGAATAAACTCGAAGTTGTAATTACTTTGATTAAGAATTAACCAATCTATTACTCTCTTACTATTCACTCCTCTATCGATGTAATCTCCTAGAAAAACAACAGTATCCTCTTTAGTAATTATGTTTTGATTGAATATCGCTTCTAACGCCTCTAAACTACCATGTATATCTCCAATTGCATATATAGCCATACTGATATTATCTATATTTTCAGAAAGTTAAAACTTATCTACAAATATAAATAAAGCCATTATATTAAATTCAAAATAATGTGATTTAACCAGTCAGATAAACAAACCAAATGATCCCTTTTCTTTTTATTCGACCATATGACATTTTGATATACATCTCATTGCTGTTTTTTTAATAATTCATTGCCTTAAACTGTTTCTATTCAATATATCACAAGAGATTTATACCGGATTACAGTATGAAATATTGACAACACAATGTTCGAAAAACATCTTGAAACATAATAAAAAACACAATTAAAACTCTCGAAATCAACCTAATACGAAAAAACAAAACACACATAAACCACAATTAACAACCAATCAAACAACACCTACAAAAGACTACAATAGCAATCGACTGAGGTGTAAAATGCCTACCTTCATTAAGCCTAATTACACTTTAACATAATACCCT
The DNA here is from genome assembly GCA_963933885.1 of uncultured Flavobacteriales bacterium. Lineage (GTDB taxonomy): Bacteria > Bacteroidota > Bacteroidia > Flavobacteriales_C > CAWVWF01. The sequence continues at coordinate 9,691 of CAWVWF010000075.1, forward strand.
ATGAAATTCAGTCTACTTTCCCTTCTCATGCTGTCTTCAATTATTTGTTTTTCTGTTGCAAAAACTACAACTGCTACAGTTGGAACCTGGTCTCCTGCTGGTGATCCAGCAACTGGAGATGATGTAACGATATCTCACGACTGGAGTGCTGGATGGGCTGCAACCGGAGGAATAGCTAGCGCATTCTCAGGAACTATAACAATTGAAAATGGTGGACACTTAAGGATTACAAATGCTTTAGCCAATTTCGCAGGAACGATGACAATAGAAAGTGGTGGGAATTATGAAATCGATGGAGACATGACCAACTGGACAGGTGCTATCGACATTCAATCAGGCGGCGTTTTCACAAGTCATTATGATTTTGATGCTGGAGACGATGCATCTGGAGCGGCTTTAACAGTAAATGGAGAACTTATATTAACAGGTTCTTCACCGCAAGGAGTGTTAACGCTAGATTTAATTGTAGCAGGTACTGGAAGGATTTATGCTAGATCGATAGTTTTAAATGGTAACGGTTCAACAGGCGGGGCTACTTTACCTGTTGAGCTTATAATGTTCATCGCAAAATCTAACAAATCTGGAAATGAGTTGCTCTGGACAACTGCTTCAGAGGTAAATAATAGTCATTTCGATATTGAGAAATCTTTAAATGGAATAGACTTCTACACGATTGATCAAGTTCAAGGAAATGGAAACTCTTCAGATGAAATCAACTACTCGTATTTTGATTCAGAAAATCTTGGTGAAAATGTATATTACAGATTAAAACAAGTAGATTTTGATGGTGCTATTAATTACAGTCATGTCGTCAATACTTTCTCAAACAAGAAGTCTATAGAAATTGTACAACAAGGTAGTAGTTCTAATTTTTTCATTCTCTCCCCTTCAGATGAAGAATTATTTTTAAAAGTATTCGATATTTCAGGTAGATTAATTCTACAAGAATCATTCATCACTTTTGAAGGAAGTCGTTATAATTTCAAATTACAACATACTGGAAATCTTATTTTAACTATTCAGTCTAACCAAAGCACAGTTAGTAAAAAAGCCATAATTAAATAGAACACCTATCGGTCCCACTTTACGAAACTAGACAATATCATGAGAAAATTAATTAAGACTTTAACTCTGCAACTATATTCAATATATTCCTTTATCTCTTTTTGGTGCTCTTGGATAAATTGAGATATCTATCTTCTTATTAAGAATGATTAATCTTTTTTCTTCTATTTTTAAAGCTCCCTCCCAAGTCTGTTTTACAAATCCAGAATCTAAATGGAAATAGTGAAAAACGGTATCAGATATATCTATTATAAAAGACAGATTATCAACATGCTGACATAAATAATAGTTTTCACCATCAACAATAATTCGCCTCAATGGTCTAGAATAAAAACTTTTATTCTGCTGTTTACTTCTAGGATCATCAAACATTGAATCCGTAAAAAAAGGAATCAAAACATCCTCTCTTAAGCGATACCAGCCGTTTGGTTTAATAATAAAATTAGTTGAGTCGATTACTACTCCATTTAAAACTCTAAACTCCCAAAACGAAGTATCGTTATAAAATTTCCTATGATAAAAGTCAGGCTCATCACCAATGTATTCAATATAAGAATATGACTTTTCAAAATCACTTTCGGAACTGCAACCACTAAAGCAACAAACTAATAATACAAAAGAAGCAATCGAAATTTGATTAAAACTCATATTACATATCCAAATCATCTTCATCATCGATCCAATCCTCATCATCCCCTTCCACTAAAGGCTCTTCAAAATCCAAGTCCTTAAACACACTCTTACCATCTAAAGAAAGGATAACAAACTCTCCCAAACTATTTAAAGCTGCAATTTTACCATTAAACCAAATTGCACTCAAAACAACCTCAAGCTCCTTTCTATCGACGGAACTATAACTTCTTGAAACCAGATCACCAATAAACAATTCTCCACTCCCACTATTGTAAAGTACTTTTTCGCTTGTTGGATGTAAATCAGAAAACTGTCTAACTACATACTGACCTTCATCTGCTTTACTTCTCGAAACAACATGTTCAGCTCCATGAGGCCTAACTTCATACAAAGCTTTGAATCCACCATCATGAATTTGCAATCCATTTGCATCAACCGCTATCGCAGTATTTCCATCTTTAGAGTATTGGATATATTCTAAAAATCCATCTCCCCTTTTCACTTCTTTAGTTTGCTTTGTAACAGGATCAAACTCTAGTAAAATATCAGCAGAATTTAAGTTTACTAAAACCTTAGAAGGATCCTTTGCAACATGCAATGTACTAATGCTTGAATCCTTTATTTTACTAAACTTCTCTATATACTCTTGAAGCTCAAGCTCGGCATCAAACACCAATATAGAAGCATCGTCTGTCCCTACAATATGGTTTTCTACCCAAACAATCTCGTTAATATCCCATTCAAAGTCAATAACTCTCAGCTCTTCACCAGTAGATGTAGAGAATATATGCATGGTCTCAGTATGATCACCTAGGTTAACAAACTTAGATCCATCAGGACTCACCGCAATTCCATCTGTAGTATTAAACTTCTTCCATTTCTGAGTCCCATTCAAGTCCCTCATTGAAATCATATCTCCCCAGGAGATCAATATTCCATCCGTTACATTAAACAGTCTACAATCTTGATCGCCACGATGAACCTTTGTACCTTCTAAAACCTGATCTGTTAAATAACTATCGTTGAGTACTGCCTCACTCTTCTCAGCATCCTCTTTTAAAACTTCAATATCAAATTTCTTATCGAAAAAATGACCGTTTTGTAAATTAAGCTCAACCATCAATCTATATACTCCTGATGGATTTAGATTAAAATCTTCAAATTCTAAGAAAAGTTCAAAATCAAACTTCATCTCATCACCTGGAGCAAGTCTTTTAGCAAAATAAGTTATCGTTTGCGAACCTAACTCTTCTTCATATTCATTATCATCTTTATTATATCTCTCCAGAACAATAATGAAATAATTTAACTCAACAGTTTTTTCACTTCCTGTAAGTACAACTTCTCCTTTAATACTACCTCCGTTTTTAACTTCAGTAGATTCTAAATTAACTTTTAAACCAGGGTTTGAATCAGAATCAGAAACATACTCTCCTTCTGTTTTTTCTTCTAGAAGCTTTTCAACCGCGTCTGTAAACTTATCAGGAACCTTCCCTCCTGATTTAGCAGCTTTATTTAAAAATGGTTTTATCTTATCAATTACATCTTGGTAATCTTCATGATTTTCTTTCCCTATTTTCTCTAGCAATTCAACAACCTCTAATGCTATTTTTGCATCTTCAGCGTCATACACTTCATTAAGTGGAACATAAAAGGCTTCAGAAAGTGCTTCATATGCCATATCAATTTCTTTCTCTTCATATGCATCTTTAGCTTCTTGTAATTTCTTAGGAGCATTCTTCTTTTCTCCTTTCGACATCATAACACCTCCAATTGCCAATGCTATAATAACTAATACTCCAATTACAATCCAAGTCATATCTTATATTTTATTAGAAAACAATTCAATCAACAAAATCAGTTGTCGCTTAATCAGACTCTAAGGTAATAATACTGAGTTCCCAACCTAAATAAATCACATATAAAAATCACAATTTAGAACCTTAATTACATTTTAAAATTTTCCTATTAATCAAAAGGTTCTATTACAACTCAATTAAAAAAAGGCATAAAAAAAAGCCGATGGATTAACTCCATCGGCTTAATAAAACTTTAAATCCAATTAACTTAAAACATCATTGATGCTCTCAGTCCATAAATACTTAATTCTTTTCCAATTAATGCGTTTGCAGCTACTGAATAATTCCCAGTATCTCCTCCTGCAAAACGAATTCCAGCATCAGCATATCCACCAGTAGTAAAACCTGATCCAGAAGACCAACCATCAGCAAAAGCGAAATACCCCATACCTAAACCTGCTCCTCCAAAAAATCCGAAACTATCATCATCGTTAGCACCTAATCCATAATTAAACGAAGCCTTCAAAGGTATTTGAAATGAAAACATACCTCCTCCTCCTTCTCGAGAGCTTACAGCAAAATTCAACCCTAATGCCATTGGTAAATCTGCAGAAACAGAAGTGTTTTTCGACAATGGAAAGTTTAATCTTGGTGTATAAGCCACACCATAATCAGCTGTTGTTAAATCATCTCCAGTAAAAATACTTAAGAACACACCTCCTTCATGCATAAATCCTATATCAGGACCTGCCATCGCAAATACTGAAAGCATTAAAGACATTGACAATAATTGAATTTTCTTTTTCATATAGTTTGTTTTTATACCGCGAATATATACTTGATTTATTGATTAAAAAAACAATATTACAAATTAAACATATTTTAACTTTAGTAAAAAAATGATAAATTTCATAACTAACAAAGCAGCTAAACTTGATGGAAATCATTCAAAGTAAAACGAACCTTTAGTATCAACATAAAATAATTTCTGATAGTCGATATAATATTCATCATTCGGAAGCTGCAACATCCCTAACCCTTTGTAAAACATATTGTAATCATAGCAAGTCTCATATTTAATAGGAACAACACACTTACCTTTCTTATTAATGAAGCCATAAGAATCATTCCCATTAATTTCATGTCTTACTTCTGCAATTCCACATTTAAATTCACCACCATAATTAGTACTGAACACAAAAGGTATAACCTCCTTTCCCTTCCTATTGATATAACCACATGTTGAATCTGTTAAACAAGCGTGTGCAAGACCTTCTGAAAACTCAAAGGCTTTGCTATATATAAAGTCTACTTTCACATTCCCTAAAGTATCAACATATCCCCATTTATTGTTCTTTTCTACATAAGCCATTCCTTCTTTGAAATAGGAAACTTGATCATAAATAAAAGGTGTTAGCGTGTCGTTGTTTGCATTTATCAATGCCCAAGCTGAATCGTTTTTCACCCATATCCTATTTTTCGAAAAAGACTTTACTTCCTCATATTGAAACTGGATAACTTCAACATCTTGCTT
>CAWVWF010000076.1:0-14668 GCA_963933885.1 uncultured Flavobacteriales bacterium
ATTTAACATTCCTGGTTTAAAGAAGCCTAAAGTTCCTAAGTTTGGGCTTTCAAATGGCCCGTTATCAATGCTTAATTCATAGCCCAAAGCATCATCAACAGTTTCCCAGTTCCAAATTACGGAATTAGTTGTACTCGTTCCACAATTCAGTTGTGGCTTTGTTAAAGGTTCAATAACAGTTGTTGATATTACATTACTTGGATACCCGATACAACCTTGTTCGGTTGGTATCACTTGAATCTTATTTCCTTCTTCTAGACTAGTAGGAGAATAATTAGATGATATAGAAGTTTGAAGATCTAAGAAATTATCAATAAATTCATAAGAATCATAATTTCCTGTGGCCGTAAAAGTAATTAAGTCTCCATTACAAATTGTATCACTTGAAACGGATGATATTAAATAACTTGAAGGTTTTGGTAGTACTGTGATTTGTAAATTAGAAGATGCTGTACTGGCGCAATTATTACTGTCTGTAGCGATAATCGTTATGTTATTAAGAGAAGATAAAGTATCTGTTACATAAAAGTTGATGGTAGAATCTTGTACGATAGTTCCTTGATCTAGAAATATATATGTAACAAAGGAGTCGGGAAGAGCAGTAAAGGTAATTGGTTCAGCTTCACAGATACTATCTCCTTCTGCATCACCTGAAAGTGTGACTATTGGTAAGTCATTTATTTTTATTGTTTGAACAAGCGTATCTGAACATACATTTTCAGTTACAACCATTTCTATTTCAAATTCACCAGCATTGCTCCAGGTTGACACGAGTGGACCCTGCCCAGAGTTATTACCAATTATTGCATCATTAAAAGTCCATTCTACTATAGCGTTAGGGGTTGCTGTTCCATTGTAGAAAAACACAATGTTTTCTCCCAAACAGGCTTCATCATTAAAAGAAAAGGATGCCGTTGGAGTTTCTCTAACTAAAAAATTGTTTGAAGTTGTATTTTGACAACCAGCACTATTTGTTGCTGTTAGATTAATAGCATATAAACCTGGGTCGGGGAAGTTGATAGGTGTTGGTGTCATTGAAGTGCTAGAGCCATTTCCAGCGAAACTCCAAGCCCAATTAGTAATTGGGAATATTCCTGAGTTTGTAGTATTATTGAAATTAGCCAACAATGGATGACAACCTGAAAAAGGGCTAATAGTGAAATCAGGGTTTGGAATTTCGTTTACTGCTATTGGTACTGCTGCGCTATTAATACAACCTTGATTATCTGTAACCGAAAGTCTAATCGTATAATCTCCTTCGGCATCATAAGTATAACAAGTGTCATATTTACCTGAGAATCCGTTTTCGAAATCCCATAAGTAAACATATCCAGGACCATTATCTGAAGTGTTGATTGTACAAAATTGTTCGTTAAATGCACAAACAGTATCTTTCGATATTGTAAAATCAACTTCTGGTTTTTTAAATACGTTTATTACTACAGAAGTTGAATCCCAATTATTGAACTGATCTTTTATAGCTAACCATGCAACATATGTCGTATCTGCAAATTTACCTGATTTGTATACGTGAACTGGATTTTGAGTACCTGTAGATGGAGATGAATCTCCAAAATTCCACCTTCTTGTTTGTATAATACATACTGATGGATCTGTAAAAGTACTATCGAAAAATTGAACTGTAAAATCTTCACAACCAGATAGGAGTAAAGGAGATGTTTTTAATACTGCATTACACTGAGAAACAGCAGTTGTTTTAAAGAAAACAACTGCTATTACAGTATATAGAATATATCTTAGATAATTATTAGATCTAAATGTCATATTTCATTGTCATTGGTTTGTGCGGTGAGCGACCAATGAAGGTTCTAGTTTTTTTAACTAGTCTTCGTATGCTACCATTTCAAATGGTACTTCAACAATGTCAGAATACTCTTCTCCAGCCTCTTCCATGTCTTCATCTTCTTCTTCGTAATGCCATTCAACTTTAATATCAGCTCCTCCTTCGCTAAGTTCCTCTAATTTCATGAGAATATCTAATATCATCTTAGAAGATGCAGTATTAAAATAAGTAAACTTGAATTTAAAAATTGATGAATCGAGTGGATTCTTACCATAAGAATCTATCCAGTCAATAATTGGATCGTAAAAGGATGCTACATCTTCTGGTAAAGATTTACCATTAAATTGAAAGTCACCTGATGCATCTAAAATTACTTCTGGTGTATCGTCTGTTGCGGGGATATTTAAAGTTTCCATTGTTTCAGTGGTTTGATGTTATTAATTGTGATTTATATACTGTTAATTCTACTGTCGGGTTACTAAAGTTCTTAATAAAAAGAAGTAATTATCGTTATCTATTTTCTTAAAGCAATAAGCTAGTTTATTTCCTGTTTTTTTCACCATGTCTATAAATCCTAATCCTGCACCGCCTGTTTCAGATAGTCTGCTTGCTTTTAGTTTTTCTTTATAGAGTGCTTTGATTTCATCTTTATCTAAACTATTGATATGATCTATCATGTTTTTTAAAGATTCGATATTGTCTTTGTCAATCGGATTTCCACTTGTCACAAAATATGAACCTTCATTTCTGCCGACTACAAATATTCCGTTTTTCACAAGTCCTTTTTCTAAACTATTAGAGCCTACTGAAGAAGTATCATTTGCATGCTTGGAAATGTTTTGCAAACATTCAACCATAACATGATAAACTTTTTTTGTTACTTTTCCGCTTTCATCACTTTTTTCGAGATTTCTTTCAGCTAAAGCCGTAAAAGCTTTCGTGACTTCTTGTGTTACTTCACCTTCATACACTAGAATTAAATTGTTCTTTTGCATACCCTGATGAAATTCAGTAATGTAGCTCATATATGAACTAAGCTCAGGCATGTTTTGAATGTCTTCCATTTTTTTCTTTTTAATATTCTATTCCTATAAATAATACATCATCCATCTGCATTTCATCCTTGTCTTTCCAATTCTCAAATTCAGCATTTAAGTAATCTTTCATTTTAGACATATCAGTATCTCTCTGGGCAATAAGTTTTCTTCTAATTCTTTTTGGTCCGTATTTCTTTTCCATCGGTCCTGGTCCTCCAAATTGATCAGGGAATCCATCAGAGAAGAAAAATAATTTATCTCCAGGATTAAGATGGGTTGTTTGATTTATAAATGGAGTTCTACCTTTATATTGTACTCCTCCAATTGGGTATTTATCACCTTTTAATTGCTCTAAATCGTCTTCGTCAGTTTGTGTTGTTCTGATAATGTAAAGTGGTCTGTGTGCTCCGGAATATTCAAGTCTACCATCAGTAAGATGAATCTTACAAGTAGCGATGTCCATACCATCTCTTTCATTTTCACAACCTTCTTGACCTTGTCTTAAAGCTCTTACAATGTTAGCATGTAATAAATCATTTAATTCAGCTGCTGAAGGTTCTTCATTCAATCTAATTATTTCTTGCATTAATAATGAGCCAATAATTGAAAGTAGAGCTCCTGGCACACCGTGACCAGTACAATCTACACAACATACATAACCCCAATCTCCTTTTTGAACGAAGAAAGGATAATCTCCAGAAACGATATCTCTTGGTCTGAAAAGCATAAATGATTTATCAAACATCTTTGTTAAGATATTTTCCTTAGGCATTATCGAACTTTGAATTCTTCTTGCGTAGTTAATACTATCCATTACTTTTACATTGGCCTTTTGAATTTCTTGTTCAGCTACTTTTGCATCTGTAATGTCATGGATTACGAAAAGAATAGATTCTAATCCTCCATTTTCTGCAAATTCTGGAATACAATTCACTTCCATGAAAAGAGTTTCTCCTTTAGCTGTGGGGAATTCCATTTCGGTAGCTTTTGCTTTTGGAGCAGCTTCAATATCTCTCTTGAATTCTTTCCATTTGTCAGTGATCTGTTTGTCTATTTTTACAGAATCTAAATCTGAACCTATAAATGCAACAGGAGCAAGTCCTGTGAATTTTTGAATAATTGGATTTACGTAACTAAAGTTCCCGTCTAAATCAATTCTAATAATAATATCAGGGGAGTTTTCTGAAAGTGCTTGCATTTTAGCTCTTTCTCTCTGTTCTGCTTCAGCTTTCCTTCTTTCAGTAATATCAGTAGTGTTTAATAAAATTCCTGCAATGGCAGAGTTGCTAAATAAATTTCTTCCTGTTGTTTCAACCCATACTTCCAATCCTGTTGAAGTGTGGTATCTGTACTGAGAGGTAACTGGTTTTTTTGGATTGTCCATCAATTCATCTATCATTCCTTGATAAATTTCATGATCTTCACTTTCAATTCTTGAAAAATCAGTCGTGTTAATTAATTCTTGAGATTCATATCCAACTATTAATGTAACTGATGGTGATACATATTTTAGATTTCCGGTAGCATCACAAATGGTAATAACTTCCGAAGCGTTTGCTAGTAATTTCTCTGTTCTTTCTTGAGATTTATTAACCTCGTTTAATAAATTAAGCGTGTTTTCATTAGTACTAATGTTAAATAACGATCTTGAAATTATTTCACCTAATTCTTTTAAAAATTGAATTTGTCTTTCATTAAAAGTTTCAAATCCAGCGAATTCCATTATACCATATAATTTGTTGTCACTTATTAAAGGAACAACTATCAAATTCGTAGGTTTTTTTTCGTCTATTAAACCTGAAGTTATTGATACATATTCTTCCGGAATTTCTTTTCTATGAATTATGTCCATCTCTAGAGCACATTGTCCAACCAGACCTTGACCATAGAAGAATTCATTTTCTATATATTTTTTCCTGTTGTAAGCATAAGTTGCAATTTGTTGAATGCTTCCAGACCTTCTTCTAGATTCGTTTTTTTCGTCGTCTTTTGTCGTATAAAAAGCTCCTTGAACACAATTCAATTTTGGCGTCAAAACTTTTATTATTTCAAACCCCAATTCATTTACGGTGTTAAAGTTTCTAAGAACGTTTCCTACTTCAGCCGTACCTTGTACAATCCAATTTCGGTTTTCTTCTTCCTTTGCTTGTGTTTGAAGGTTTCCCCTCATCTTTAAAAGAGCCTTACCTAATTGGTCATCTTTACCTATTGTGTCAAATTCACTCTCCAAATGTCCTTTTCCAATTTCTTCAGCAAATAAGGATGTTTTTTCAACTATTTTAATTTGTTTTAATAGTTTTGAAAACACACTATCCTTTAACTTCTGAGCTCTTGCTCCAACTAAGTAAAAAACGGCACCAATCAAAATTGGCATTACATCAATAAAGTAAAATACAGGATTAGTTGCATGCATTTTAAAATAACCATCTCCCGAACCTAAGCTCGATAAGATAATGGCGATAATAGTTATTATAGTTCCAATGATGAAACCATAAGTAACATAACCTTTAAGTATTTTTATTTGATCCTTCATAAGTTTTGTAAAAGCTTATTAATCGTTGTTTTCAGAATTGTTGTCTTCAGTGTTGTCTTTTTCAGTCTCTTCTAATTCTTCTGATGATTTAGTTTTAGGATTAGTATTGTCAAAGTTATCTGACTCAATTAGAGATTCTTTAGTTTCTTGTTTATTTAATGTTTCAAGAAGTTTTGTTTGATTTAAGAAGTGAATTCCAGCTCCTAAGGATTCTTGAAGTTTGTCAAATAAATCTTTGTCATTCTGAGAGAATTCGGTGAAAGATGCAATTTCTAAAACTCCAAGAACTGTATCGGAGTATATTAATGGTAATAAAGCAAGATAATTTGGTTTTGAAGTTCCAAGACCTGAAACAACATCAATATATCCTGCTGGTAATTCATTAATATATAACGCTTTCTTTTCTTGAGCTGTTTGTCCTACTAATCCAACTCCAAATTGCGGAGAATCAATTTGAGACTCTAATTTGTGATAGGCATATGTTCCAGATCCAACTAGTTTTTTCACACCTTGATCTTCTTCAGAGATGTATAAAACTCCTTGGCAAATTTCAATATCGTTTGCAAGTGAATCTAATATTTTAGAAGAAGCAAGTTTAATATCATCTGCATCCTGAAATATTTTTGATAACGTATCAATTCTTTCTGACTGAACTTTATTATCATGAATTTTTCTTTTAGTGCTTTCAATTTCTTTTTCTAATTCTTCAATAGTCGTTTTGTTTTGCCTAATTTCTTCTAGAGCCCCTGTGTTTTTTTTAGATGTGATTGAAGCTTGAATAAAGGATATGATTATTATTAATATTCCTGAAATTCCACCTGCAATAATTGTTATAGATAGTTTCTGCGAGGGTACATTTAATAGAGTCAAAGAAAATCCGAACGCTCCTATAGATATAAGAGAGAAAAGTGATTTTACGGTTAGTATAATTTTTGCTTTATCCATAATTGAATTGATGAAATTAATTACAATATTTTTGTAAAAGTTTTTTTATATCCTTTATGTAGGATTTACAATTTTGTATGATAAAATAAACATTGATGTATTATCTCCTTTATCAAGGAAGTCATATTCAAATTTCTGTAAGTTTTTCTTGGCAATATCTATAAAACCTAATCCTGCACCACCTCTTTCAGATAATCTGGATTTTTTGATCATAAATTTATAGAGTTCCTTTAAACCATCCTTTTCTAAACTATTAATGTGGTCTATCATTTCTTTAATTCCTTTGATATTATCATTAGAAGTTAAATTTCCAGTACAAATAACGAAGTATTCTTTATTGTATCCAAATATTGACATTCCTTGTCCTATTTGACCTTCATCCTCTTCAGCTTTATGTCCTGAATGCTTACAGATGTTTTGTAAAAGTTCAACAAGAACATGGTAAACTTTTTTTTTGGCTTTTTCACTTGCTCCTATTAAAGTCATTGTTTGTCCGACTAAGGCCGTATAGCTATGTACTATTTCTTGTGTGATTTCACCATTGAATACTATCAAGGCCTCTTCGCCAAACTCTTTATGTGTGTGTTTGAAATGTTCAATCAGGTTCATGTCTATTTGATTTTAGTGTTTTCTCCAACGCATCAAAAATGGTTTTGGTTTCAAAAAAAAGACTATATATTTTTTTTTAATTAAAAGTGAAACAATTTAACTTCTAACGGAGTAAATCTGAGCCAAAAAAAACTTACGAATTGTATAAATTTGATATTACATACGCTCAGATTATTGGCTTTTTCGATGAATTAAAGTTCAAGACAAAAATTGATATTAAAGTTTATTCTCTTGGTGCTATAAAACGCATAATTGGGGGGTACATGGATAAGCATGATATAGAAGGCCTTGACGAACTAATCAGATGGTTAACTATAAATCCAGGTAATAAGAATAGTTTTATGAAAGCCTTGATTCCTGATAAAACTGAGTTTTTTAGAGATCCAGGAGTTTGGAGATATTTAAAATCTGAATTACCTCGATTGGTAAAAGAGAAAGGGGTAATTAGAATTTTGGATTTGGGGACATCATCAGGGGAGGATTTACGTTCTTTACTGATCGTGTTAAATGATATTAACCTCAGAGATAAGGTTGAAATTGTTGCTTGTGAAAAATATCAAATTAAAATTAATGAATTAAAAGAAGGACTTTTTAACGGTAAAAAATTAGAGCCTTCAATTAATAATTATAAAAGATACAATGAAGGTAAGTTTGATGACTTAATCGATCAGTCAATTGAGGAGGATAGTTTTACTTTAAAAATGGACTTGATAAATGACGTTGTATTCAAAACATATGATTTAGCGTTTGAAAGAGCATTTGGTGAATTTGATATTGTATTGTGTAGAAATATAATGTGTTATTACAGTATGAAGAAATCTCGTCCGATATATAAAACACTTTCTGATTTTATAAAGAAAGATGGATTACTTCTAATGGGGGTTCAAGAAGGTTTAACAAATAGTTTTTATAATAGAGATTTTAAATGTCTTAACGAAGAGTATAAAGTTTTCCAAAAAACGAGATAAATTGATAAGGAATAGAAATAATATAGAAGTGGTTGTAATAGGCGGGTCTGCCGGAAGTTTTCCTTTAATGGGAACAATTTTTTCACATCTACCAAAACCATATAATTACCCAATAATAGTTGCTTCTCATAGATTAAAACATATACGTCATGGTTTTGTTGAGGCGCTAAATCTAAAAAGTTCGTTGGAAATAATAGAGCCTTTGGATAAAGAGAAAATTTTACCAGGAAAGATTTATTTGGCTCCAGCAAATTATCATATGTCTATTGAGCCTGGTTATTATATTAGTCTTACTACTGAAGATATGGTGTTAAGTAGTCGGCCTTCAATTGATATTACTTTGTCTTCAACGGGAGAGATATATGGAAAGGGAACTTTAGGTATATTACTTACAGGAGCAAATAAAGATGGAGCATACGGTATGAAAAAAATTAATGATTTCGGAGGAACTACAATAGTTCAAGATCCTGCAACCTGTATGGTTGACACAATGCCAAAATCAGCTATGGCTATTACGGAAATAGATCATGTAATGAATGTTGATTCAATTATTAATACGCTAAAAGCAATAAATAGATAATCGATGCAAGAAGAATCTAAGAAAAGTTTAGAAGTGAGCGAGGCAGACTTGTCTAAAGTTGTTGCCACTATTAGAAGGAATTTTGGTTTTGAATTTGAAGATTATGCTGCATCATCTTTTACAAGACGATTAGTTCGATATATGGAGATGAAAGGAATGGAGGTGATTGATGAGTTATGTATAGCTTTAAGGTCAAAAACTGTTTTTGATGAGTTTTTAAAAGAGATAACTGTAAATACAACGGAACTTTTTAGAGATCCAGGATTATGGTCTGTTTTAAGGGAGAAAATTTTGCCGAAATTATTTAAGAAAAATGAGCGTGTTAAGATATGGCATGCCGCATGTTCATCGGGAGAAGAAGTGATGTCTATGTGTGTTACTTTAAAAGAATTAGGGGTGTTAGATAGAGCTGATATTACTGCCTCTGATATTAATGATGATATGATTAAGCAGGCTCAGTCAGGATTATATATGGCATGGAGAATGAGGCAGTACGAGAATAATTATGGTAAAGTAAACCCTGATGGTAATCTTGCTGATCATTATGATATGGTTGGGTCTAAAGTTCAGTTTGATATGAACTTGATTAAAAAAGTAAAGTTTAAAAATTACGATTTGGTTTTGGATACTTCGTTTAGTAAATACGATCTTGTTTTAATTAGGAATGTATTAATATACTTTAATATGGATCTACAGGAGAAAGTTCTTACGAATATTAATTCATCATTAAGTCCTAAGGGATATTTAGTTTTAGGAGCTCAGGAGTCTATCAATTGGCATAAAGCTAATGATAACATGATGGCCATAAATAATAACTTTAAAATTTATAAAAAATTAAGAGACTAACTAAATTAATATTCAAAAAAAAAGCTACCATTTTGGTAGCTTTTTTTTTGAATATTAATTTAGGTCATTTATTTAGTTTTTTGATTAAAGCTTTAAGTTCATCTGTTTTTAATGGCTTCACTAAATAAGAATCTGCACCTTCATTAATAGCTTCTTCTATTAATTGATGAGAACCAGCTGCGCTAATAAAAATTATTTTTGATTTAATATTTTTTGATTTGATTTGCTTTAAAACTTCAATTCCTAATAAATCAGGTAGAACCGTATCTAATGTTATGAAATCTGGTTTTAATTCTTCTGCTAATTTTACAGCTTCAATTCCGCTTGTGGTTTTTGCAACAACCTCTAATCCCAGTTCTGTTAGGGTGTGTTCCAAAACAATTGTCATTGGAGCTGCATCTTCTACTATAATTACGCTTTGTTTCATAATTCAAAAATTTCATTTCCAATAAAATATGGAAAGATTATGTGTGAAAAGTATACCTTTAAAAAGGAGAAGGACAATCGCTCCAAACCCGATTTTTATTAACCACTTCTGGTGTTTTTTTTAATTACGGAGTAATTTAATTTTAGTTTCTAAAAACTGGAATTAACGTAACTCATTAACTAAAATGTCGTAATCTGTACATGCTCAAAATACAATTATATTATAGTGATTATTCGGGAAGTCGAATGCTCAAGGTAAAGAGGAAAGGCTATGCCGTTTTTTAATGCAGAGTAGTTGTATATAAATGTGTAGGGATTCAGTAAGAAGGTGTTAAGAATATATAATTATTAAAGGATTTGAAGAAGATGCTTATTCACTCTGATGAAGTTGCTTTTTTCTTAATGAAATCACAAGGATTACTGCTGTTCCGTCGAAAATATTTTTAATTGAATAAAATCACGTAACAATTTTTTTAATGGGGCGTAACATCCTCAAAACATAAAACAAAAAAACTAAATTAATTAGGTTTTACTGAAGGTGTTTAATCACTTAAGATTATTTTGAAAATTCAGAATATGAAGTGGAAATACTAGTGAGTTAAATAATTAAATTCTTGGTAGATATATTAACAGTTTTATGTCAAAAATTCTACTTTGGTTTATCTAGCTTATAAGGCTAGTTATATTAATGATGTTTTTAAGGTAATAGCAGAAAATATTTAAACAGGTAAAGTAATAAATTAAAACTAAATTTTAAATTATGGGAAAATCAGTCCTTATTGTAGATGATTCTTTGTACATGCGTACAGTAATAAAAGATGCTTTAGAGGAAGCGGGTTATGAAATTGTTGGTCAAGCAGCAAATGGTGAAGCTGCTATTGATATGGCAATGGAATTTCAACCAGATTTAATTACGCTAGATAATATTTTACCAGATATGATTGGTACAGATATTTTAGCAGTATATAAGGATGAGGGCTTAGAGTCCAAAGTTATTATGATATCAGCAGTTGGTCAACAATCAGTAATTGATCAAGGTATGGAACTTGGAGCGACAGATTATATTGTAAAGCCATTTACTCCAGAGCAATTAGTAGAGTCAGTAGGTAAAGCTTTAGAGTAAATATGTCTAAAGTTAACGTAGAACTAATCGAAGAATCCGCTTTAATGCGTCTTGTTGCCTCAGGCATGCTCATGTCAGCTCCTGGGATTAGCCTTTTTGCTCCGGCAATTAATGGTATGGAAGGCGTTGATAAAGGATTAGAGAACAGTTCAATATGTTTTTTTACCAATTTAAAAATTGTAGCATGAACGAGATATTAACAGAATACGAATTAGATGTTACAAGAGAATTATTGAATATTGCATTTGCAAATAGTGCTGACTCTTTTTCTTCTATAACAAAACAAACTGTCTTATTTGAACCAGTTAAGTTTGAGATTGATCAGGATGTAGAGAGTTTTAATATTAACTCATCTGGAGTTGATGATTATGTTGTTCTAGAAACATCAATAATTGGTCATATGTCAGGGAAAAGTTACTTGTTATTCGATAAAGAACAAGCAGAATATATACATGAAGTTGGACTCCCTGAGGGAATTGATAGAGAAAAGCGAAAACTGTTAGAAGATGCTATCCTTCTAGAGATTGATAATATGCTTGCTGCTGCTGTAATTACGGAGTTTTCTAATCTTATGTCAATAACGATGTATGGTGGAGTTCCTTCAATGCAGAAAATGAAAGAAGAAGAAGTGAATGCGCTAATTAGGAAAGATCTTAAAGGGTTTGTTGATAAAGAAAGTGAGAAGTATTATATTATCAAAACAAACTTAACTTATATCCTTTCTAAAAATTCAAAAATTAAACCTCAGTTTGTTTGGATATTTTCAGAAGTGTTTATAAATGCAATTAAAGATATGGTGGGAAATAAAAAACATCATAAAATATTAGAATATCAGAAGAAATAAGGTAACTAATTCTGTATTCTTACATATGAGGAACACCTTCTAGTACCCTTAAAAAAAAATCAATGAAAATCAGATCGGAAAAAATAATCAATCTATTATTTATTACTTCTTTAATCCTAATTATAGGACTTATGGTTGTTTTAAATTTAGAAGGAGATTCTAATGAGATAAGACCTGTGTTATTGGTTGTTTCTGGAGTTATTGCAGTGCTACTTTTGTTATCTGTAGTTCTGTATCAGAAAAGAATAATCACTCCTTTAAAAAAGATTTCAATCGGTACTTCCAAGCTTGCTGAAGGAGAATCAGATTCTGAAATAATTGTTCATACAGATGGAATGTTAGCTGATGTTGCAAACCAAATGAATTCGGTATTTGGTAACGTAAGATCCGCAACTACTTTCGCTCAAGAAATTGGAGAAGGTAATTTTGAATCTGAAGTTGAAAATAATGATGAGAATGATGCCTTAACTCAGGCGTTAATTGAAATGCGTGAAAAATTAAAGGAGGTTGCAGAAGAGGAACAAAAAAGGAATTGGGCAGTTCAAGGTTTAGCTACATTTAGTGAATTACTGAGGAATAACCAGAATGATTTAGAGGAGTTAGGTTACGATATTATAAAAAACCTTGTGAAGTATTTGGGCGCAAATCAAGGAGGGTTCTTTTCGTTTTTTCCATATGATGGTGATGAAGAGTTAACCGAAGATGAAATACTTTTTAAAGGACGTTTGGAGCTCGTTGCTTGCTACGCATATGAAAGAAGGAAATATAGAGAGAAAGATCTGAATGTAGGAGAAGGATTGGTAGGTCAGTGTGTTGTTGAAATGGAAACTATTTATTTAAATGATGTGCCTTCGAATTATGTTAATATTACTTCTGGGTTAGGGAAAGCAACTCCAAAGTCAATTCTTATTGTTCCTTTAAAAGTAAATGATGAAATTTTCGGAGTAATTGAAATTGCTTCATTTAAAAATATTGAAGATTATCAAGTGAAATTTGTTGAAGATTTAAGTGAGAGTATTGCTTCTACTTTATCTTCTGTGAAAATGGCAATGCATACAAAAACATTACTGGATACTGCTGAAGAAGCAAATAAGGAAATGAGTGGGAAAGAAGAACAGATGGAAGAAATTCAGGATGAACTAGCTCAGAAGCTTAAGCAGAATGAAGAAGATACTGCGAAATTTCAATCTATTGTTGAGGCTGTAAATAAAACTAATGCATCTATTGAGTTTGATATGAAAGGAAATATTATTGAAGTTAATAAAATGTTTTTAGGAGTAATGGGTTATAAAAAGGATGATTTGGTTGGTAGTCCTGAGTCATTTTTAGTTCCTGCTGCAGATCAAGAATCTCCTCAGCATAGTATGATGTGGGAATCTTTGAGAGCAGGACAGTATTTTTCTGGAGAATTCAAAAGATTAAGTAAATCAGGGAAAGATGTTTGGATGAATGGAACTTATAGTCCAATTTTTGATTCTAAAAATGTACCTTATAAAATCGTTAAATTTGCATCTTTTACAACCGATGAAAAAGAACGAGAACTAGATTTAAATGGTAAGCTTAACGCTTTGAAGAGTTCTGTGGGAGTTTTAGAGATTGATATGACGGGTAAGTTAAGAAGTGTAAATGCATTAATGCTTTCTGATTTAGGTTATAAAAGATTAGAGACTAGGAATAAAATGCTCTCCCTTTTTGTTGGAGAAGAGTATATAAATGGAAAAGCATATGGTAATTTGTGGGCTGGATTAAAGGATGGTGACGCAATGAGCCAACAATTGACCTTTTATACAAAGGATGGAGTCGAAAAATATTACAAAGGTAATTTCTCAACAATTAAAAATTTGAACGGAATTGTTATTAAGATACTTTGTATTTTGGTTGATGTTAGTAAGGAAGTAGAACAAGAAAAAGCCTTAAAGCAAGAACTGGAGGAAGCATTGGATAAAAGTAATATGATTTCAGTATCTGATGAAGAAAAAGACACTAAAGGTACTATGTCCGCATTAAATGATGCGCTTGAAGAATTAAATAATGGGGATTTAGATGTTAAGTCTTTATTAGAAAAGAATAGTTTACCAATTGTAATGTTTGATAAAACATCAAATGAGATTAAGAGCACAACTAAGTTAATGGAATCGATTGTCGGTTATACTTCTGAAGAAATGACAAATATGCCAGTCAATGACCTATTTGTTTTTGATCTTGATGAAGATAGAGAGATGTTTTTTAATAAAACCTCAAATTCAAACGTGTTTCAAGGTGATTATACTTTAAAGTCAAAACTTCAAGGTGATATGAATGTAAGTTTGTTGTTTGCCCCTATTTTAGGGACTGATGAAGATGAATCGTTAATTTGTATGATAACATTATCAATGTAAAAATACTAGAACAGGATATTAAGTTGTAAGTAGTGTTCTTAAATGTTTTCTTTTCAATAAAGAATGGAATTTATTTCCTTCAATTTAACTATAATTCGTTATTGACTACTTTACATAAAGAAAGATTCTTATATTTCTATCCGTCGCTTATAGGTATTTAGAAAAACTATAGTTTTGAGGTTTCTGATGTCTCATTTGAATTGGTACAGGAGTTTGAACCCAGTAGTCGAAACTCTTATTAATGATTGTGTGTTAGGATAGTTTTAAGTGTTTCAAAATTGGATCAAAACAGAAAAGGTTAATGTTTTTCCTGTGACTTAATTTCTGAGATTATTTAGTTGTTTTTATTCTTTTTACTAATGATTTTTGAGCCTCAGATATATTTTATAACCTTTCATTATAATTTTCTACAAGAATGAATTTCAGCAACCTTGTTAAGGTGAACGTAACAAGTCATAAATCTTTTCCATTTTTATCTTGAGGATATGAGAATTCTCATTATAGGGTTACCCCTTTAAAACACAGACCGTAAACTGCTTATGGTTACATATTGTTTCTTTGATTCAAAATTAGAA
>CAWVWF010000077.1:0-14666 GCA_963933885.1 uncultured Flavobacteriales bacterium
ATTTACATAACCATCAAAATACATATTGCTATAAGAAAATTCCTTATTCAACTTCGTCACAATACTTGCATTCCACAAATAGTTAACACGTTCAACCGAATCAACAATCAAATCTTCTTGTACTCGATTCAATTCAAATAATAACTTCTCCCTACCTAAATCATTACAAAGGGAAAAGTTGAATTTCTCCAAGAACAAACCATTTTTAACCGAATCATTTTGGGCAAAGAAAATCTGCTCCTCTAATTTTAGAAGATGAAAGTTCAAGCTATCTTGCCCAATTACATTACTCGTAAAGAGGAATGTCAGTTTTATAATAATCAGCCACTTCATTTAAAAAGTTCTTCTTTTTTTCAATTTTAACGCGTTTTAAATCATAGTAGCTACCATATACATTTGATAAATAAAAAACACTAAATACTCCTGTTGATATTAAACTATAAGGATTTTTAAATCCTTTCTTATGAATTGCTTCATACATCTGAAAACCAAAGAATGCATTCACTAAGAACGAAGCTCGAAAAGACCTTGGTCGACCATTATACAATTTACCTAAACCTGGAACAATTGCGGAAAGTAAACCTGCTATCCAAGGCTTTCTTTTATTATAGGTGACAAAATCATCATAATGAAATTTCAAATGAGGTTGTAAAAAGCTAGCGTCCAAAGCTGGATTTTCAACCAATAAAATCGACTTGTTTATATTATTGCTACTAACACTCCAATATGAAGCAGGAACATTGCTTAACCATAGTTTTGACAGGCTCCTACTCTGCTTTAAGAAAACAGAAGACATGAAAGTAACCAAATTAGTATCTGAATATACCAAGCCATTAGAAGCTAAGCTGTAATCTAGAAATTCTAAATCATTTTCCTTTAGTATGGCTAATTTAGCTAGGTAGTAATTCAACGAATCAAATGAGCCACAATCATTTTCTAGCCTTGTAAGGTAAGTCTCATGTTCAACAATCAAATTATTAAACACGAGATGATTTACAAATTGCTTATTTACCTGAGCTATTACACAGAAAGGAAATAATAAAAAAAATAGAATCCTAGTCATCCCTTAATTCAATTGGATTTATAATTTTACCAACCTTATTAATATTATGATCTGGATGATCATAACCTGCTTTAGAAGTACAACTTTGGAATTGATAAAACCCTAGAAACACACCTTTAAAGATTCCATGTTTTTCAACCGATTTCTTAGCATGCTCAGAACAACTAGTTTCATATGAACACTCTGACCCTAATTGCTGAGACACAAATCTCTGGTATGTAAACATAAGTCCAATTGAAACATACGACAATGGATTTATTTTATACCAAACTGAACGTTCTTTAAAACTCAGAGTACTTCGATGTGGAGTTTCTAAATTTTCATACAGACTAAATGAATTGTCTAAAATAGAATCTGTACTCAAGCTTTGTGCATCAACTTTAAAAGTTAATATCACAAACAAAAAAGCTAGAGTATATAATCCTTTTAAACTCACTATTACTTCTTCTTAAGCGGCTCTATAACTCCAAAATAACCTTGACCAACTTTAAAATTATTAAGTAATCTAGGCATCATACAACCTCCTAAACAATACACTCCATATCCTGCAGGTTTTAAACCAATGTGAGCATAATCGATATAAAACTTATTGTCTATCACAGAAACACTAGTAGCCAATACTCTTTTACGTTCTTTTTTAGGCGTATTTACTTTGTTGACATTCATTTCTTTTCTAGTAACTTTCCCTGTATTCTCCTTGATAAAAACATATTCAAAAGGATTTGATGAGTCCTTCTTTTTAAACATCCACCAAGGTGCTTTTTTCTTTTTATTATTCAATTTCGAACCAAATAAAGCGTAGAAACCTTCTTTTCCTTGAATAACACTTAAATCATATACATCCCATCCGTTATAAACAGTTATTCTATCATGATTACTCGCCCAAACCATTTCACCTTGTTCATTTAACTTAAAAGTAGTTACGTTCTTTTTAACACAGTAATATTCTGTACGACAACGTGTATTACCATTGTTATCTGTAGTACAAACTTCTCTAGTTCTATTCGAAAGGATAGATGCAAAAAGATAAACCTCATTATTATCACCAACAATCGCTTGTTCGATAACATACTCAGAACTCATTGATTCCTTATCAGCATGTGTATTCCCTTTCTTCTTAGACAAACAACACCCTTTGGCTCTTCCACCCATTGCGTCATCTTTATCATTTTTAAACATCTCTGTTATTTGAGATTTTGTAAAATATGAAAACTTCATATTTTCAATCTCATAATTCTTATTTAGGATACAATAGAATATACCATGAGTCGCTCTTCCATATTTATCTTTTTTCGTATCAGAGAAATATCCAAACAACTTAGTATTCTCTTTACCTGGTTTTCTGAAAAGTGAGAATATTCTTTTATCAGCAGATTTAATAGGAATAGATTTAATTTTCGCTTCATCTAAGTTAATAATAGAAAACAATGTATAACTCCTATCAACACCATGCTTAGTTCCCGTTTTACGTTTTTTACTTTTCTTCTTTTTAACAATTTCTTCTTTAGAATAAGAGATTACTGATCTAACATGTAAATTACCATCGTCTCCATATTCATATGAAGAACTTAACCCTTGATTAACACTTGAAGAAAACCAGCTCTTAGTTTCCTTTATTAATAATGGTAAAGTGATTTCTTTTGAAGTAGACAATGTAAGATCTTCATTTAAAACTTTATATTCTAACTTATAGTTTTCACCAGTACGACCTAATTTCTCATTACCAATAAATACTTTTCCTAAATCAGGATTACCGATAATAAAAACTCGAGCAGCTTTTACTCCATCATCGGTTTTTGTAGACACCGTTATTAACTCTGTCAATCCTTTCAAAGGCTTTAATGTTGGAGAGTACGACTTTACAAGATATTTTTTCTTCTTAGTCTTCTTGTCGTAACTTGTAAAAAACACATATATGAATTTATCATAAACGATAGTTCTTAAATAACTAAGTCCTTTGTGTTTTTTCTCCTCTTGCTCTAAAACATCATATCCGATAATTGGCGTTGAAGAAACCTTCTTCATCGTTTTTTTATCAAATGATACTATTTTGTATTTATCCTTTTTGGAATAAGTTGAGAATTTCGCATAAACATACTTCTCATTCTCAGATAAAAATGATCTAAAGAAACCATCAACTTTATTATCTAATAATACTGGATCCGACCATTTTAAACTAATGTCTTGTCCGAATAAATTACTACTTAAAATTACAGCTATAATTAGGAAGCTATGCTTGATGAAATTCATAATTAAATTTTTATTGGTTAGATATAAATCTAATGAGGGTAAGACGATGTAAGCTCACTAAGTATATTATATGA
This sequence comes from uncultured Flavobacteriales bacterium, assembly GCA_963933885.1. Lineage (GTDB taxonomy): Bacteria > Bacteroidota > Bacteroidia > Flavobacteriales_C > CAWVWF01. Next base: position 3,388 of record CAWVWF010000077.1, read on the forward strand.
CAAAGTTAATATTAAATCATCCTAATCTATTAGGAAAAATGTTAAAAAACGAAACTTTTTCTTATGCCAACGTAAGTGATAAAAACTCAATTACATGAACTGCATTATCATAGATGACGACCCGATACAACATGCTATTTTTGAAGGTTATATTGATGAAATAGATGGAATAAACTGTATTGCTTCATTTGATAACCCTATTGAGTTTTTAAAAATGGAAAACAAGTCAGAAATTGACTTTATCATATTAGACATGGAGATGCCAAAAATGAGTGGTATTGATTTACTTGATTCGCTAACTGATCCAATCTCTGTTTTAGTCATTTCATCAAAACCAGAATATGCAATTGATGTAATTAACCACAACGTACTTGGCTACCTTTTAAAACCGTTAAAATTTGTAGACTTCATGAAGACAATGGATAAAATTAAAACTATCCTAAAAAAGACAGAATCACCATCAAACAATGACAACGACCAGCTTTTCATAAAAAGCAATGGTATGTTACATAACATAAACTACAAGGACATCTTATTCATTTCCGCAGCTGTTGACTATATAGAGGTACAAACAAAAGAAAAGAAATATCTCGTTCATTCTTCTATGAATAAAACCGAAGAGAAATTACCAAACAATCAATTTTTTAGAATTCATCGATCAACAATTTTAAATGTTAATCACATTAATAGAATCGATGGAGATTTCGTTGAAATTAATGACAATACCTTAAAAATTGCTCCAGGTAAAAAAGACGCATTTTTAAAATTCATTAACAGCTTATAATAATAAGATTATAGCAATTCAAAAAAAAGTAAATCTATCGGTAATTATAGACATTAATCTTTTTCTATAATCAAGTTTTATTTTCAATAAGGAAAACATAGATTTGTATACTAATTTCTAGTTACAAATAAATTACAAGATATGTTTAACTTTAACTTTCAAGAACCATTTGGAATTCCATTATTAGATTGGGGAATTACTTTTTCTTTAATGATAGGATCAGTAATAGCTGCCAAAATAATTTACTGGATCTTAAGTAAGATTGCTAGAAAATTCACAAATAAAACAAAATCTAAGTTAGATGATATTCTTCTAGACATGCTGGAAGAACCAATTGCATATTTAATTGGAATAACTGGTATTTGGAAATCTATTTATTATCTAGAAATATCCGAAAGCACTGGTAACTCATTCGACAATGCTTATTATTTAATAGTTGTAGGTTTTATAGCTTGGGCGCTAACTCGTACTATAGATGCATTAATAGAAGTTTACATTGTACCGATTGTTGAGAAAAGTGAAAGTGACCTGGATGATCAATTACTTCCAATCTTAAGAAAGACATTAAAAGCGTCGGTTTGGACAATTTCTATAATTATCGGGTTGGACAATGCAGGATATGACGTCGGAGCAGTAATAGCAGGATTAGGGATTGGTGGACTAGCATTCGCTTTAGCGGCTCAAGACTCTGTAAAAAACCTCTTTGGAGGAATTACTATTTTCACAGATAAACCATTTCAAATAAAAGATAGAATTAAGATAAGTGGATTTGACGGATCTGTTGAAGAAATAGGTATTAGAAGTACTAGAATAAGAACTTTAGATGGAAGACGTGTTACTATTCCTAACTCAAAATTCTCAGAATCAGCAATTGAAAACGTAACTTCAGAACCTAATAGAAAAGTAGTTTTGAACCTTGGCTTAACATACGATACGGATCAGCATGGTATTCAAAAGGGGATTAAGATTCTAGATGAAATTGTTTCAAAACATTCTTCGACTGAAGAAAATGTAATCACGGGCTTTAATGCTTTCAATGACTCTTCACTTAATCTTATTTTGATTTACTATATCAAACCAGGAGAAGATATTTTAGCTACTCAAACTACAATCAATTTACAGATACTAGAACAGTTTACTCTAAATCAATTGGATTTCGCATTCCCTACACAAACTCTATATAATATAGAGAGTAAGTAATTAAATAGAACCTAAGTAATACCACTTGCCTTCTACTTTTTCAAAAGTGGAATTCTCGTGGATTACTTTTTTAAATAAGCCTTGTTTGAAATGTGCTTTAAACTCAACAGTACCTTTATCATCTATTTCACTTCCAAAAGTACAATTGATAATTTCTAACGCTATCCACTTAACAGATTTCGCCCATTCTTCAATGGATTCTTTTTCAGATTCGTTTCGAGTGTTGATATGATGGCTTTTATTCAAATACTCGCCTAACCCAAGCGTAAATGCAGTATACCTAGATCTCATTAAGTCCTCAGCACAAACAGCAATTTTATTGTCCGTATGAATTTCGCCACAACAACCTTTATAGGTTTTATTCCTTCCACATGGACATATTTTTGATTTAGGAATTGCCATTTATATTACAAATTTCAAAAACTTCAGGTAAGATAGCTCTTCTTAATGGTTTAGTTAGATATTTACAAATCGATTTATAACTTGAGGCTCTTTCTCTATCATCAGGATTTAAAGAAGTTGTTAACATAACAACAACATTCGAGTTTACATCATTTCCTTTTGTAACTTTCTCATACTCATCCAAAAACTCCCAACCGTTCATTCTTGGCATATTTATATCAAGAAAAATAACGGAAGGTAAAGCTTCACCACTTTTAATTAAATCAAGAATAACTTTCAACCCCTCCTCACCATTAATAGCCACAGTGACTTCCGCTTCTATTTCCGACTTTTCAATCTCTCTTTTATGAAGAACATTAGTCGCTTCATCATCATCAATTAATAAAATAGTCTTCATATGATATCTTTTTGTATTATTAAATTAGCTACTTATTTAGTATTAGAGCTTAACGAAAGTCAGTTCAATTTCAGAACCTCCCGTCGATGGATTAAGTTTAATATTTCCGTTATGCAACTCCATTATTTTCAAACCAACTGTTAAACCTGTGCCAGACCGGGAGCCAAATTCCGTCTGCCCATTTAGTCTTGAGAAAATCTTAAAAATTCCCTCTGAGTGTTTTTGTTCAATTCCAATTCCATTATCCTTAATTATAATAGATATTTCTTCGGTAGATTCTACAATACTAATGCTTACTTTTTTATCTAACTCTAAATTATAAAGAATTGAATTATGAATTATCTTCTCAAATAAGGTGCTAACCAAAACTAAGTCCCCAATATGTTCAGCCCTTCCACTAATGTCACATTCAAAAGACGTATCTAATGAAAGTTTTTTAACAACAGAATCAATAATTTCATTAAAATTTAAATTAATATTTTCTTTAACTGAAGTATTTAATCTAGACAGCTCAAGAACACCTTCCATTAAAATATCAAATCGATCTCCTTGTTTGAGTACATTATTCAAATTATCAACAACCTCCTCATTCAAGTCATTCCCAAAATCTTCTAATGTGAAATTCACGTAATTTCTCATCCCTCTAACAGGCTGTTTTAAATCGTGTGAAATTAAGTAAGAAAAGTTTTTTAACTCTTTTTTCACTAAAGCCAATTCTTCTTCGAGTTTTATAATCTTTTCTTTATCGGTCATCTCGTAGCTTTAAATCCACATTAGAACCTACTCCTTTTTTCAAAAGGAAGTTTCAGTTTAAAAGAGATAATGTTAATAGTAAATACAAATTGTTAATATTCTATTCTAATTCAGCTTCTTTTAACATAGAAAAAACAGTATTTTTGCACTTCAAATTTCGACGAAATGTTAACATTCTTTGGAAACCCTTTAAAAAAGGTATTTGCAGTGCAAACTACAAATGAAATCTCTACTGAAAACATCAATAAACTTAATTGGTTATTTGGTGATGTTCAAGTTATAAATTCAAATGATATCTCAGGTAATTTTGTAGGTCCACGAGCTGCAATGATAACTCCTTGGAGTACCAATGCTGTTGAGATTACTCAAAACATGGGGATTGATGGAATCATCAGGATTGAAGAGTTTGAATTTTCTGAAGAAGATAATAACACATTCGATCCAATGCTTCAAAACCTTTTCAAAGGTTTAGATCAAGCGATTTTTGATGTTGATGCAGAACCTGAAAAAGTTGCTGAGATAGATGACATTTCAGCTTACAACCAACAAGAAGGTTTGGCTTTAAATGATGAAGAAATCAAATACTTAGATGATTTAGCTACTAAATTGGGTAGAAAATTAACTGATTCTGAAGTATTCGGATTTTCTCAAGTTAACTCTGAGCATTGTCGTCACAAGATCTTCAATGGTACTTTCATCATTGATGGTGAAGAAATGCCTTCTTCCCTATTCAAATTAATTAAAAAGACTTCTAGCGAAAACCCTAATTCAATTGTTTCCGCTTATAAAGATAATGTTGCTTTTACTGAAGGACCTAAAATCACTCAGTTTGCTCCTATATCTGCAGACAAGCCTGATTTTTATGCTGAGAAAGAAATTAACTCGGTTATTTCATTAAAAGCTGAAACGCATAACTTCCCTACTACTGTTGAACCATTTAATGGTGCAGCAACTGGAGCTGGTGGTGAAATCAGAGATAGACTTGCTGGAGGAAGAGGTTCTTTACCTTTAGCTGGAACAGCTGTTTACATGACTTCTTATTCTCGTCTGAATAAGAATCGTCCTTGGGAAAGCAAAGGAATGCAAGAAAGAGAATGGTTGTACCAAACTCCTGTTGATATATTAATCAAAGCTTCTAATGGAGCGAGTGATTTCGGAAATAAATTCGGTCAGCCTTTAATTACTGGTTCTGTTTTAACTTTCGAGCATGAAGAAGATGCGCGTAAGTTAGGATTTGATAAAGTAATCATGCAAGCTGGTGGTGTTGGTTTCGGGAAAAGAGAAGAAGCTTTAAAAGATACACCTTCGCCTTCAGATAAAGTTGTTATCCTTGGAGGTGAGAATTATAGAATTGGAATGGGTGGAGCTGCTGTTTCTTCTGCTGATACTGGTGAATTTGAAAGTAAAATCGAATTAAATGCCATTCAGCGTTCTAATCCTGAAATGCAAAAAAGAGCCATGAATGCTATTCGTGGTATGATCGAAACTGATAATCCAATTGTTTCTATTCATGATCATGGTGCTGGAGGACATTTAAACTGTCTTTCTGAATTGGTTGAAGATACTGGAGGTAAAATCGATTTGGATAAACTTCCCGTTGGAGATCCTACGCTATCTGCTAAAGAAATCATTGGTAATGAATCTCAAGAAAGAATGGGGTTAGTTATCAAGTCTGAAGATTTAGATACTTTACAAAAAGTAGCTGACCGTGAACGTTCTCCAATGTATACTGTTGGTGAAGTTACTGGTGATGATCGTTTCACTTTTGTTTCTAAAGAAACTGGCGAAAAACCAATGGACTTACACTTGTCTGATATGTTTGGTTCTTCACCAAAAACAATCATGACTGATAAGACGATCGACAGAACTTACAATGATTTAGAATACACAACTGATAAAGTTTTAGAATACACAGGTAATGTATTAAAACTTGAAGCAGTAGCGTGTAAAGACTGGCTAACCAATAAAGTAGATAGATGTGTAACTGGTAAAGTTGCAAAACAACAATGTGCTGGACCACTTCAACTTCCTTTAAACGATGTTGGTGTAATGGCGCTTGATTATAATGGGAAAGTTGGTATCGCTACTTCAATTGGACACGCTCCAATTAGTGGATTAATAGATCCTGCTGCTGGTGCAAAAAATGCAATTGCTGAAGCGCTTTCAAATATCGTTTGGGCACCACTTACTGAAAACATTGTTTCAATTTCACTTTCAGCTAACTGGATGTGGCCTTGTAAAAATGAAGGTGAAGATGCCAGACTTTACAAAGCAGTTGAAGCTGTTTCTGAATTCGCAATCAACCTTGGAATTAACGTTCCAACTGGTAAGGATTCATTAAGTATGAAACAAAAGTACAAGGACATGGAAGTAATTTCTCCTGGTACAGTTGTTATCTCTGCTGGTGGAAATTGTGATGACATCAAAAAAGTTGTTGAGCCTGTTTTAGTTAAAACTGAAGGAAACAAGATCTTTCATATCAATCTTTCTCAAGATACTTATCAACTTGGAGGTTCTTCTTTTGCTCAAACACAAAACAAATTGGGTAACACTACTCCTACTATTAAGGATGACGAGTTTTTCAAGAATGCTTTCAATGCAGTTCAAGAATTAATCAAAGGAGGTTTAATATCTGCAGGACATGATATTTCTGCTGGTGGTTTAATCACTACTATTCTAGAAATGTGTTTCGCAGATAATAACTTAGGTGCTGAAATTGATCTTACTGGATTAGGTGAAGCTGATTCTATTAAATTACTTTTCTCTGAGAACAGTGGTTTAGTATTCCAATCAACTCAGCCAGATGCTGTAGAAGATGCTTTAAATAAGGCAAGCATTGCATATAATGTAATCGGAACAGCAACAGAAAGTGCTTTTGTGAAAGTTAAGAATGGAGACTTCTCTAACGATTTCCATATTTCTCAATTAAGAGATATCTGGTATGAGACTTCTTACCTATTAGATCAACAACAATCTGGTGAAGCTGCTGCGACATTAAGATTTGATAATTATAAGAATCAACCGCTTAACTTCAATTTCACAAATACCGCGAAACTTGAAAGACCAAACTATACTGGAGCTAGACCAAAGGCTGCTGTAATTAGAGAAAAAGGATCTAATTCAGAAAGAGAAATGGCTAACGCTTTATATCTTGCTGGTTTTGATGTTAAGGATGTTCATATGACTGATTTAATATCAGGAAGAGAAAACTTACAAGACATTCAAATGATTGCTGCTGTAGGTGGTTTCTCTAATTCAGATGTACTTGGTTCTGCTAAAGGTTGGGCTGGTGCATTTTTATACAACGAGAAAGCAAACAAAGCACTTAAAGACTTCTTCGCTAAGGACAATACTTTAAGTTTCGGAGTTTGTAACGGTTGTCAATTATTCATTGAACTTGGATTAATCAATCCGGATCATGAAGAGAAGCCTAAAATGCTTCACAACGATTCTAATAAGTTTGAATGTAATTTCACAAGTGTTACTATCGAGAAGAACAACTCAGTAATGTTAAGCTCTCTTGAAGGAAGTACTTTAGGTATCTGGGCTGCACATGGTGAAGGTAAATTCAACCTTCCTTACGCTGAAGACAAATATAACATCGTTGGTAAATATGGTTATGATGCTTACCCAGCAAATCCAAACGGATCTGATTACGGTACAGCAATGATGACTTCAGATAACGGTAGACATTTAGTTATGATGCCACATGCTGAGAGATCTATCTTCCCTTGGAACTGGGCTAATTATCCAGCAGACAGAAAGAATGACGAAGTATCACCATGGTTAGAAGCATTTGAAAATGCTAGACAATGGTGTTTAGATAACAAGTAATTCACACATCCCAATCACTAGATGAAACTAGCGGTTGGGATTTTTTTCATTTATACAAAATGATCTTCGCACCTATTTTGGTTGCTGCATAAATCTCATCTATTTCTTGATCAGTTACTGCAATACATCCAGCAGTCCAATCATTAGCCAAATGTAGTTTACCTATTTTCCCTTTTCCATTTGGTAAACCATGTATTTTAATTAAACTCCCAGCACGCTTTCCTTTTTTCTTTGCAAAAGCCTTATCCTTCTTATTAGGATAAGATATTCCTAAGTTTTTATGGTAAGAACTATATGGATTCTTCCCATCAATAAAATAAGTTCCTTCAGGCGTTTTATTGTCTCCCTCAAATTGCTTACGCCCTACAGGCTCTTGCCCTAATGATATTTGATAAGTTTTAATTAGAGTCGCTTTATTATAAACCTCCATAATCCGTTTCTTTTTATACACTTTAATTAAGGTTATATTCTTAGGCACGCTCTCCTTTTTTGGAAGGAAAGAATATAGAATAGACAAAGAGACTAATGCGAATATTATAATGATGATCTGTTTCATAATTAAATATAGACAACACTCCCTCTAAAAGTCTCTCCGTTTTATTAAACGCTATTGCTCACTTATTTTTTGAACAGTTCTTTATAACGTTAAAAATTAGTGTTAGAATAAAATTCCAATTGTATATTCGCGAAAACTATTTCGAATGAAATTCCTACCTACTATATTCTTATTGATCTTTTCTATTGTTCTTAACGCTCAAAACAATTTATTGCCTCAACCAAAAGAAGTTAAGGTAGCTTCAGGAATATTCCTGCTAAACTCAAAGACAATAATTCAATTAAAAGATGGTTCTGAATTTCTAAAAAATTATACAGATCGATTCATTAATAGATTACAAAACAAGACTGGAATATTTTTAAAAACACACTCAATTCAAGACACTTCGTCGAACAACTGTATTTCAATTCAAGTTTCAAATCAGGTAGATTCTCTATATCTTGGAATGGATGAGTCATATTCCATCCAAATTAAAACTCAATCTATCACCTTAATCGCAAATACAAACATTGGAGCATACAGAGGTTTAGAAACATTATTACAACTAATAAAAATAAAAGGTAAAAACATATACTTTAGAAACACTACAATAAATGATGCTCCAAGATTTCCTTGGAGAGGATTAATGATTGATGTTTGTAGACACTGGATTCCTGAACATGTAATTAAAAGGAACATTGATGCAATGGCAATGGTGAAAATGAATGTACTCCACCTTCATTTAACAGAAGATCAAGCTTTCAGAATTGAATGTAAAGCCTTTCCTAAATTTCATTTACAAGGAAATGACGGAAACTATTATACACATCAACAAATCAAATCAATTGTAAAATATGCTAAAGAAAGAGGAATCCGTGTCATACCTGAATTTGATATTCCAGGACATGCAACATCTTGGGCTGTTGGTTATCCTAAATTAGCTTCTGAAAAAAACGGGAAATATGTATTAGAAACAAAATATGGAGTTTTCAATCCTACCCTTGATCCTAGTAAAGAAGAAACATACGCTTTCTTAACTCAATTCTTTACTGAAATGGCTACTCTTTTCCCTGATGAGTATATGCATATTGGTGGAGATGAAAATAACGGAAAGCAATGGGATGAAAATTCTAAAATCCAAAAATTCATGAATGACCAGAATTTAAAAAACAATCACGACTTGCAAGCCTATTTTAATGGCAGAGTACTTTCTATACTCACTCAATTGAATAAAAAAATGGTTGGTTGGGATGAAATCTATGAAGCTAACATTCCAAAAGAAATCGCTATTCAATCTTGGAGAGGAAAAGAATCTCTTTATCAAATTGCAAAAGACGGATACCCTGGTCTACTTTCTAATGGATATTATTTAGATAAGGTTTATCGTGCAAAAGCATATTATGAAAACAACCCTCTTCCTGCCGATAATAAATTAACTGAAGCTGAAAGAAAAAACATACTTGGTGGTGAAGCCACTATGTGGAGTGAGTTGGTTAATGAAAAAACTATTGATTCTCGAATCTGGCCAGTCACAGCTGCTATTGCTGAAAGACTATGGAGTACGAATGACAATTGTAATACTGAAAAGCTTTATTCTAAATTGCCTTATATATCTAGCCAATTAGAATCAATTGGATTACAACACCTTTCCTACAGGACACCTCTTTTAAAACAGATTAGTAATTTAAATGATGTTACAGATATTATTGACTTTGTAAACCTATTAGAACCTCTTAAAGGGTACAAAAGACATCGCTATTTAACATACAAAACACATTATCCACTTTCCCGATTAGTAGATGCTTGTTATACAGAAAGCTATTCAAGTAAAAATTTCGAATTACTAGCTAAAACAAATTGCGTGCAATCAGGTGTTTGTAGAAATAGAGATAAGATTAAAACGAAATTAAAGCAATGGATTAAATCAACTGAAGCTTTTATAAAGGTTGCTGATCAATCAATAGCATTATCGGAAGCGAAACCAATCGCATATAAAGCCCTTGAATTAATGGAACTTAGTTGGGCACAAGTTAATAGTCCAACAGAATTAAGTATTACAAAAAAAGAACGAGCTCAAATTTTAATCTCCGAATTAAGAGATTACAAATTAGATTGTAAATTTGTAGCAGTTGATGGAATCGAGTTATTATTCAAAAAATAAAATACTATGAAAATTTTTAAAATAATATTAGCAATCGCTTTATTCGCTCCTGCCCTAACAATGGCTCAAGTTGGTCAGAATACAAAAGAAAAAAAACAGGATAAAAAGGAGATTAGAAAGACTAAGAAATATATACTTAGAGATAAACAAGAACTCAATCAATTCGTAATTAAAGCAAAAGAATACCGCGAAGCAGATTCTCTAGAGGCAACTTTGAAACTTAAAAACCTTCACAGAGGAATCATAGCAGATATGGAAAGAGAGATTAATCAAACTAAGGCTAAGGTTAATCAAGCTATAAAAGAAGTTGCTAGAAGTAAACAAGAAGTTAGAACTGATAATCGTGAAATCAGAAAAGATAAAAAGGATCTTGCTAAAAGGAATGGTGATCATAAAGATGACAAGAAGTACTTAAGAAGAGACAAAAGAGATAGACGAGATGACGTTCGTGATACTAGAGATGATAAGCGTGATTTATTGCAACTTAAAAAAAGGTTGAAAAATCAAACTAAACTGAAAAACAAATTCTCTAAAAACAAAAAGAATATTAAAGCTTTAAAGGGATTTGTAGCTACACTAATAGCTGATGGAGTTCAAAACAAACAAGAACTTCACGAAGACAAAAAAGAGTTGAAAGAAGACAGAAGAGAAACTCGTGATGATAGAAGAGAACGAAAAGAAGCGAGATAAATCTTTCTAAAAAAAATCCTTGATATCGAAACTTATTAAAAGTAAGTGCGTTAATTAGGATGTAGTTTTTTAAGAAAATTTAGTATTAGGTAGTTGAAAAAGTTCTGGTTCATTCCAGGACTTTTTTGCTGTCTGGACGTTTCTAAAACACTTCCAAATGTACTTCTAGATTTGAGTGAAACGGAAATCTAGAAGGTAAACTATCCGATTGGAAATAAGAAAGTACGTTGGAGTCTATATACTATTCAAACACTTCTACTTACATCGTACTTCTTGATTTGAGCGGAGCGGTAATCTAGAAGATTAAACTATCCGATTTATAATCGGTATTTATATAATACGCACAATAGTTAAAGACCGATTACAACCGAGTGAAACGAACAAATGATTTCAAGAGGAATAACACATCTGAATAAATCGGTTAATTCACCTTTCAGATTGAAAATCAGAAAGTGCACTGGAGTCTAGATACTATTCAAACACTTCTACTTACATCGTACTTCTTGATTTGAGCGGAGCGGTA
>CAWVWF010000078.1:0-14504 GCA_963933885.1 uncultured Flavobacteriales bacterium
GAAGGTAATTATAAAGGTGGTTCATTAGACGGTGAATACAAAGAGTATTACAAAAACGGTCAACTTCATTTTCATAAATTTTATAAAATTGGAATTGAAAACGGAGCTTTGAAGGAGTATTATAAAAATGGTAATGTAAGAAGTAAGAAGACTTACAATGAAGGGTTACCAGAAGGGTCTTTTGTTTCTTACTATACAAATGGTGTTTACAAGGTAATGGGGAAATACACCAATGGAAGGAAGAATGGTACTTGGAAATTCTATACAAGTAAATTAAAATTAGAGAAAGAGGAACGTTATGAATCTGGAAACATGGTTTATTCTACAGAAGAAATTATTACTTACTGGAATGATTCTTTAAAAACAGTTCGCTCTAGAGAGAAATATAGCAAAGGTGGTAGAAGTTATTTCAAGGCATATCATGAAAATGGAAGGTTATATAGAGAAGGATATTTTTTTAAAGGTAAAAAAGACAGCACTTGGAATTACTTCAGTAAAGGAGGAAGGTTAGACACTGTTAGGACGTTCTACCTAGGGAAACGAAATGGTCACTGGACTACTTTTCATCCCAACGGGAAACCTAAAATGGAGCAATCTTGGAGTAAGAACAAGCTTGAAGGAGTGTATGAAGAATATTATTTAAGTGGACAAGCAAAAGTAACCGGCAACTATACAGACGGACAACCGTCTGGTGAATGGAAGTATTTTGATGAAAAAGGTACTTTAACTGAATCTAAAAAACACGGTAAGCCGTAAGTCACAACCAGATGAAAAAACTACTTATATTATCTTTGATTACTATATTCTTTACAAGTTGTGGAGATGATGTAAAACAAGCTGTTTTTGCGACACCTTCAGATTATCAGCCTTTAAAAATTGGAGCTTGGTATGTTTATGATGTAGATTCAATTACATATAATGATTTTACAACACCTGTTACTGTTGATTCATTCAAATTCCAACTAAAGGAAGAAATTACAGATACATTTACAGATCAAGCAGGTAGGTTGAACTTTAGATTAGAAAGATCAAAACGCTTCTATAATGACTCAGTCGTTTTTGATAGTTTGAATTGGAAGGTTTCAGATGTTTGGTTCATCACAGAAAACGGGAATGATATTGAAAGAGTTGAAGAGAATAATAGATTTATTTCATTATTAGATCCTGTTAAGAATGAAACAACATGGGATGGTAACGCTTTTAACTTCATGGATAATTGGGATTATACTTATCTTAAATTTGAGGAGCCTTTTGATACGTATGGAAATACAGTTACTGTCAATCAAATATTCGAAGATAAGCTTGTGATTATTTATCAATTATATGAAGAGGTTTATGCAAAAGATATTGGTTTAGTTAATAGAATTAGAATTGATGTAGAGTCCCAAAATTTAACAGACCCTTCAATTCCTGTTTTAAATAGAATAGAAAAAGGAAGTCAGTATTTTCAAAAGTTAAATGATTATTATATTCCTTAAAAATTGAAAAATACTATTGGGAAAAAGAATCAAAGTAATATGAAAGCCAAATGGAGCTTGAGTATTGTTTTGGTTCTTTTTTCGTTTTCGGTCTTTGCACAAACTGAATATCATTTTGTTGTAAAGTTTAACTCTAAATCCGATCCTTCATTTTCTATTTGGACACCGGAAGATTTCTTATCATTAAAAGCAATTGAAAGGAGGGCTAAACACAATGTAACAGTATCTAAAGAAGATTTACCAATAGATGCTTCTAGTTTATTAGCTATTCAAGGTTTTAAGCTAGAAGCTAAATCTAAATGGTTTAATCTAGCGGTGATTAATTCTAGTGATTCTCTATTGGCAACTCAACTTTCGACGAATAGTTATATAGATACAGTAATCTATATTGGTTCGAAAGGAGGAGTTAATAAAAGAGCAATGCAAGATTGGGATTATGCCTTGTCAACTACTCAAACGAATATGGTTAATGGTGAGTTTTTACATCGAAAGGGATATACAGGAAGTGGTGTTGTAATAGGTGTTATAGATGTTGGATTTAGTAATGTTGATATTTTAAGTGGATTTGATTCATTGTATAGTGAGAACAGATTAATTACAACTTATGATTTTGTAGAGAATGAGTTAGATGTTTATGATGATCCTTCTCATGGTACAAGTGTACTTTCTACAATAGCTTCACTTCAAGATAGTCTTATGATTGGTACAGCTCCTCATTCTGATTACATTTTATTGGTGAGTGAAGATGATAGTCAGGAAAATTTAATTGAAGAGTTTCATTATATTGAAGCAGTTGAATTTGCAGATAGTTGTGGGGTTGATATAGTGAATGTTTCACTAGGATATAGTGATTTTGATTCGCAAGTGTTTTCTCATAACAGAAATGAATTAACTGGAGATTCAGCTTGGATAACAAAAGCAACAAATGTAGCATCACGTAAAGGAATGTTAATGGTAACTAGTTCTGGTAATTCTGGAGGAACTACTTGGCGGAATCTAACCTTTCCTGCTGATGCAGACAGTGCATTAACTGTTGGTGCAGTTGATAAAGATGAGAAGATAGCTTCATTTAGTTCTGTGGGGCTTCCTAATGTGCATAATACGATTAAACCAAATGTAGTTGCTCTTGGTAAGAAAACCTCCTTAGTGCTCGGTAATGGTGCTTATGTTACAAGTAATGGTACATCTTTTTCCGCTCCTCAAATCTCAGGATGGGCAGCATGTTTAATGGAGGCTTTTCCAAATGAAACATCATGGCGTATTAAAAAGGCAATCGAGTATAGTGCTCATCAATATAATAATCCTGATTCTCTTTTGGGATACGGAATACCTAACCTTAAGAATGCATACTATTATCTAAAGTATGATGGTTTTAGTACGTTAGACAATGATTTGTTTGAACTATTCCCTAATCCTTCCACAGGCGAGCTTACAATTGTTTCCAATTTGATTGTTGATGAAATTAAAGTGTTTGATTCGAAAGGTGCATTGGTGTTTAAAGAATTAATAAATGGAAATGTGAATAGTTTTAATTTTAGTACTTTAAATGCCGGTTATTACTTTGTTCATATTGGAATAGAAGGTAAGGTTGTGGTTAAAAAGCTGATTAAAATTTAGTTTGGCAGATTTAGAAAAAATAACAATCAATTATGCTAAGTTTTCAGATGATAAAATCTCTGAGATAGCTAATGGAGATATGAGTGGCTTTGAACCTGGTGTAAGAGAGATTGTTTATCAGGAAGTTCAGAAGAGAAATTTACCAGAAAATCTATTGAAAGTTGCAGACGCTCATCAGGAAGAAATTACTGATGAAGAGTTTGGGGAATTATTAAATATTATTGAAATGTGTTCTTGTCCGAGTTGTGGAATTTCAAATTCTAAATTAAAGGCAAACCTAAGAAGAACTGTTTTAAGTTTTATTGTTTTTACAACCTGGAGTTCGTACGGTTATATCGCTTGTGAAGCTTGTTTGAGTAAAGAGAGAAAGAAGAAATTATTTCTTACTGCTCTTTTTGGATGGTGGGGATTTCCTATGGGATTACTAAGAACACCTTATTCTATTGTTATGTATTTTATTGATAGTAGGAAACAGGAGGAATGGACAAAATCTATTATTGGAAACTTTATAATTGAGAACCTAGGCTTGTTGAGAGTTAATAAAAAGGATAGTGAAGAAATTACATCCATGATAGAGGTTTTTAATTCCCGATTTTAATTTCTTAGAAAAATAGGCACAAAAAAAAGCCTCATAATAAATTATAAGGCTCGTTTAAAGAAATAAATTCTTTTAACACATTTGTTTTAAATTATCCTGCTACTGCTGGAGAATCTACAACGTTAGTATCAATTGCAGTAGGTGCAAGTGTATCTACAGCGTTAGTATCAACAACTGGAGCTTCAACTACAGGAGCTTCAACTTTTACAGTAGTGTCAACAGCAGTTGCAGTTGTGTCATTTGTGTTTGGTGTGTTAGTGTCAGCTTTTTCTGCTCCACAAGCAGCTAAAAGTGCAACAACAGCTAATGATAAAAATACCTTTTTCATAATAATTCGTTTTACCGTTCAGTTAATCAACGGGGCAAAAATAGACAAATAATATTATTAACAAACAATAACAGTCTAAAAAATGACATAATTCTATCTGATTTGTTAACAAATCGTTAAAATTGTTAATAACGGTAGGCATTTTAAGAGAGAAATAGGACGTTTATTTTAGTCCATCCCATTCGTTATGAAACTGTTGAAGAAAATCAACCATATAATTGTGTCGACTTTTAGCTAACATTTTACCTGTTACAGTATTCATTAATTCTTTTAAGAGTAAAAGCTTCTCATGGAAGTGGTTAATAGTTGTTCCATTGCTCTTTTTATATTCCTCTTTAGATTGGTTTATGTTTGGTTTTTGGTTCGGATCGTACATCGCACTTCCTTTAAAACCACCGAAATTAAAAGTCCTAGCAATTCCTATTGCACCTATAGCATCAAGTCTGTCAGCATCTTGTACAATCTCAAGTTCAATAGTTTTTTCTATATTTTCGTTGTGACCACCTTTGTATGATATATTCTCAACAATGAAAACAACTTCTTTAATAATAGATCTCTCAACATGAATAGATTCCAGAAAGTTTTCCGTCATCCTTGGTCCAATATGCTCGTCACCACCATTAAACTTATAATCGGCTATGTCATGAAGTAAAGCAGCAAGTTCAATAACAAGTTGATTTCCTTTTTCAGACTTTGAAATTAGTTGAGCATTTTTCCAAACTCTTTCAATATGAAACCAGTCATGCCCACCTTCGGCATTACCGAGTTGTTGTTTAACAAATTGTGTTGTTAATTTAATTGCGTCCACTTAAACTCTTTTTTGATTTTGGACGATCACTATCTCTCCATTTAAACTTATCTAATCTAGATTCGTCTTCAGGGAAGTCATTTAAAGGGTAGAAGATAGCTTCAGGAAGTGTAATAAATTTAATTCGATCAACCTTACCGTTGTTGAATTTAACTTTAATGTTACTGCAAATAGCTTTGTTTACACCTGAGAATTTACCATCAGCTTCTTTTGCATAATAGATTGTTTGTCCATTACCAAGAACATTCATTACATCCATCTTACCATCTTTAAAATACCCGACGAGATCTCTTCCTTTAATTTGATCGTATCGCATAGGTGTGGAATCTGTTAATGAAACTATAAATCCATTTTTCTTAATGAAAAGTTTTTGTAATTTATTATCGAAACTTAGGATCTCAATTGTATCCCCAGTGATTTGACTTTCGCCATTCCATATTACAGGATCGTAATACAATCTTATTAATGAATCTTTAAAATTGTACGCTAACGAATCACATATACCTTGCATTTCATTTTGAAATAATTGTACATTGTTGAAGGCGTAGAAACTTTTATTTCCTGCAGTATCTTCAGTTGCAATTAAAGTATCACTCGTTAAGAACAAAGTATCATTATCAGAACCTTGCATGAATAATACGTTTTTGGTAATGAAAGAGTAGTTGTTCTTTTGATCAAAATATCCTTCTTCACCTGTAACAGTAATATTCTCAGTAGGGTCTTGCATTTTCACATCGTAATGGGCTTTTGCTATTCCAGTAGTCTTGTCATAATAAATGCTATCTGCTTCAAGAACTTGCTCTTCACTTTTTAATATTGCATTCTTTTCAAATTGTGCAATACCTAACGTTTGGTTATAGAATCCAGCCTCACAATATATTTTTTCATTTTCAAGTTCAATAGTGGTAGGCCCGAAAAAGTATGAAGTTTTAGATACCGTAGAATATTCTAAAGTATCACATTTAATATAATATTCAGGGTTTTTAACTCTAACAGAGTCTTTTAATTTAAGGTATTTTGATTTCGTATCGTAAAATCCTTTTTTTGAATAAATGGTAGCATCTTCAGTAACTGTATTCGCTCCATTTAAATAATAAATAAGGGCATTTTTTTCATCAAAGTAGAGTAGGTCTGTCGTTAAAAGAGAGCCATCGCTTTTCATTTTAACATCACCAATTAACTTTCCTATTTTGTTTACACCATCATAGTCAAGTTTATCTCCCCATGCCTTTACTTGGTTCGGCTTGTTGATGTAGACCTTTCCTTCGGCTACGAAGTCACTTGTGATACTATTTACTTCAGCGCTATCGCAAAACAGCTTCGTGCCGTCGAACTTTAGGATAACCTTTCCAACAAGTTTTTGGTGGTCCGCAGTCTTACCCGCCTTTAATTCAGTAGCGTTTAAAATCTCAACAACCTTCTTTTGAGACAAAAGAAGGTTGCTGATTAATAGTAATATAATAAGTAATGAGTTGTTACGCATTGACTGCTTCACGCATTAAAGTTTGAGTTCTATCTGGACCTACTGATACAATTGTTATAGGAACTTCAAATTCTTTCTCTAAGTATTCAATGTAGTTATTTAATTCCATTGGTAATTCTGAAATGTCAGATAAACCAGTTAAATCCTTATCCCAACCTGGGAATGAAATATAGTTAGCTGAAAGGTTATCCTCATCAATATTATATGGGAAATCCAATACAGTTTCATTATTATATTCATAAGAAGTACAAACTTTTAATTCTCCAAAAGCAGAAAGAACATCAGCTTTAGTCATAATTAAATCTGTAACTCCATTAAGCATAATAGAATATTTCAATGCAGGAAGATCTAACCAACCACATCTTCTTGGTCTACCAGTTGTAGCTCCAAATTCTCCACCAGCTTGTCTTAAGTCTTCACCAGACTGGTCATGTAGTTCAGTTGGGAACGGTCCGCTTCCAACACGAGTACAATAAGCTTTAAAGATTCCGAATACTTTACCAATTTTATTTGGCGCAACACCTAATCCAGTACAAGCACCTGCACAAACTGTGTTAGATGATGTAACGAATGGGTAAGAACCAAAATCAATATCAAGTAAAGCACCTTGAGCACCTTCAGCAAGAATAGATTTTCCAGCTTTCATTGCAGCTCCAATATAATGTTCGCTATCAATAAATTGTAAAGCTTTTAAAGTTTTAAGTGAATCCATCCACTTAGCTTCTTCAGCTTTAACATCATATTCGAAGTCAAATTGCTCTAACATTTTAACATGTTTAGCAACTAAAGCATCATAACGCTCTTGGAAATCATGTAATTCAAGATCACCAACACGTAAACCATTCCTACCTGTTTTATCCATGTAAGTTGGTCCGATACCTTTCAAAGTAGATCCGATTTTCTCTTTTCCTTTAGCAGCTTCAGATGCAGCATCTAAAATTCTGTGTGTAGGTAAGATCAAATGAGCCTTTCTTGAAATTAAAAGCTTCTTAGAAACATCAACATTCAATTTCTTTAATTCATCAATTTCCTTTTCGAAAATGATTGGGTCCATTACAACTCCATTTCCAATAATGTTTATTGTATTGTCGTGGAAGATTCCTGAAGGAATAGTGTGTAAAACATGTTTGATACCTTCAAATTCTAAAGTGTGTCCCGCGTTTGGTCCACCTTGAAAACGTGCGATAATATCATACTCTGGTGTAAAAACATCAACAATTTTACCCTTTCCTTCGTCACCCCATTGTAACCCTAATAATACATCTACTTTCATTATAAACTGCTATAATTGATTAATTCGAATTTATACACTTACCGTTATTACACTCGCCATATACTGTAAGCGAGTGGTTTTGAATTTTAAAACCTGTAAAACTTTTTAAATTTTCCATTACTTGTCCTAAGCGTGGATCACAAAACTCGATAACCTTTCCGCATTTCTGACAGATTAGGTGATCGTGATTAGCAGAACCAAATGCTTTTTCAAATTGAGCTTGAGTTCCCTGAAACTGGTGTTTCATTACAAGATTACATTCCATTAACAAGTCCATAGTGTTGTATAGCGTAGCTCTACTAACTCTGTAGTTTTTGGCTTTCATCTTTTCGTAAAGGGATTCAATATCAAAATGCTCGGAATAAGCGTAGATTTCATCAAGTATGGCGAAGCGTTCAGGAGTTTTCCTGTGACTTTTATTTTCAAGAAATTCGGTAAATATCTCTGTTACCTTTTTCTGAATTTCAGCGTTCACTTTCACCAATTTTACAAGCCGTAAAAATACTAAAAAAGAAGGTTAGGTGGTAGGCTTATTTAGAAAAGAAATTTGATTTTATTAACAGTTGTTAATAATTGTAAAGAGGAATTAGTGTAATTGTTAGGTTTAGAGTGTGTTACGGTTTTTTAAAGACGCTAGTCCATCTTGATAATTTTTCCATTTGACTCGTTAATTGTCACATCAACAGTGTTTGGATTACCCCAATATTGAATTTCACCAATAGAATAGTTCTCAATTATCAACTTTTGAGTCACGTTAACTTGATTTGTTACCCAAGAATTATTGTTTAAATGACATTTATTAGAAATGAAATCTTTTGCAAACACATAGTTATATCCAACATTATATAAATAGAAATAATTAGCAGTCCCTTCAAGCGTAAGATCAAGACTTCCTGTTTCTAATAAAGCCCAAGTACTATCGTTTTTTATTGAAAGACTTATAGAACCTTGATTGGCATAATTTTCTATTTTTATATCAGATGTAATCGTGTCTTTTGATGTAATAGTACCATTACCTCGAAGGATTAGTAATTTAGGAGAAGGAGCATGAATTTGTATTGATACTTCATCTATGTCATCTCTAAGCCAGGTACAAGTATTTTGATTTTCTATCGTTAGCAAACCATCTTTAATCGTAAATTCTATTTGATCAATTAAATTTTCACCAGTTATAACAACTGCTTTGTAATCACTACTCTTAACCCATTCAAAATTTATGTTTTCCAAAGCTTCTATTCCAGTGAAGTTTTCTAAAGTTTTTTCGATTGATACAATTGTTCCTTTGGGTTTACTACATGCCGAATCTTTACTACATGAAAATGCAGTGATAATTAACGTTATATATATAAGGTGTTTTATCATTTAAATCGATATCCTATTCCAAGTTCTAAATTATCAGCTTCTCCAGCATGAGCTTTTACACTTAATGAAGTATAAAAATGCTTGAAATATACTTTCAGAGAACCTCTGTTGTAAAATCTACCACCTTTGTTTTTAAAACTCCAATCTTGATTAAACGTTTTATAAATTGAATGAATGTAATATCCAGATCCAATAGCCAATCCTACATTTCCATACCTCTTTTCGTACCATACAAAAGGACCTATAATCAAATTATCAGTTGCTTTTAATTTATAATCATATATTTTCAAATGAGGTATGCTAAAGTCGTAAATGAAGTCCATTTGAAAATGGAAA
This sequence comes from uncultured Flavobacteriales bacterium, assembly GCA_963933885.1. GTDB lineage: Bacteria > Bacteroidota > Bacteroidia > Flavobacteriales_C > CAWVWF01. The sequence goes on from CAWVWF010000078.1 coordinate 9,284, forward strand.
TACCTGTTTTTATTTAAAGCGATGCTATATCCCAACGCTAGGTTATAAACAGAATAACTTGTTTCACTTCCAAAAACCAATGTTTTCCAACCATAATTAAATGATGAATAAAATCTACTTGAATCTGATTTGTAAGTTTTAGAAGCAGCTTTCTTATTTCTACTAATTCCATACTTGATACCTATACTAACATGAGGGATGTTTAAACCTAGGTTTGGACGAAGAAAAGATCCATTAGAATAGTGTTGAAGTCCTAGTCCAATTCTTGTTTCTAGTTTAGGTGTTATGTTAAATCGATATTTTAATTGAAAATCTGTTGTGTTATTAAGGTGTGATCCAATTACAACATTTTTATAATTTGTTTCTATATCAAATGGTTTCTGAATGTAAGCCAATCCACTTGCCAATCTAAATGATAAATGTTTCTTACTGTTTGATCCTAAGTTAATATCAAGATAGGGGAGGATGCCAATAGAGTAACCTAATAAATCTGGATTACTTAAAGGAGAGAAATTCACAACAATTCCCCATTTATGATAAGGGTGATTTTCCTTAAATTCTTCAGTTCCAAATTTTGGCAGCTCTAAACCAAATTCATAAATAGGAAATACTCCTCCCATTAAAGTTTTTACAGCGCCTGAATGTGGAAGTAAAAAACCATATTTGTAACTGAATTGTAGCTGGGCTTTTTTATTTCGCTCTTTAAAATTGGGTCGGTTACCAAAAGAGAGTAGTGGTATAATTAGACTTAATATGAAAAGTAGCTTTCTCAATAGAATTCAAAGATACTTATTTCAAGGCATTTGAAAAAGGTGAAAAGAAATAACCTAGATTTTGAGCAAAAAAAAGTCCCGATAAATCGGGACTATATAATGCTGTATATGTTTTCTAGCTTAAATCATCAAAATCAACGCTAGTTGAATATTCTGATTTTTCAGTAGTTGTCTCAAGAACTTCTTCAGCTTGGTAACCTTGATAAACTCCTTTCTTTTCTTGAATGAAATCAATAGCTTCTTTCAAACCTCCAGCAAACTTTTCAAAGTCTTCTTTATAAAGAAATAACTTGTGTTTTTCGAAATGGAATTTTCCATCTTCAGAAAACTTCTTTTTACTTTCAGTTACAGTCAGATAATAATCGTCCCCTCTTGTAGCTTTAACATCGAAAAAATAAGTTCTTTTCCCTGCTCTTACTGCGTTAGAAAATATTTCATCTTTTCTTTCACTTCCCTTGTCATAATCCTTCTTATCCATCACTTTGCTTTAGTTTGTTAAACTTTCATCCCTTAGTCTGTGTTAAATATATCATTTTTTTTTAAATGAGATGCATTTAATTTGCGATTAGTCGATGTTTTTCTTGCTTTAATGGGTGAATGAATAGGTTTTATGTGTAGATGACCTAGTTTGTATACAAGTGAGAAGCTCTCTAAATCGGATTAGATTTAGCGTTACTTATATTTTTTTAACCAATTGCTTTTGAAGTAAGTCGAAGTACTTGTTACCCAATTCTAAGAGAGAATTGTGTGTTCCTTCTTCTATGATTTCTCCGTTCTCTATAAGTATAATATGATCCGCATGTTTAATTGACGAAATTCGATGACTCACAATAATGGTAGTCTTATCTTTCATTATAGATTTTAAATTATTCAAAATCTCTTCCTCAGTTTCTGTATCTACAGCAGATAAACAATCATCGAATATTAAAATCTTAGGATTCTTAAGTAAAGCCCGAGCAATACTAATCCTCTGTTTTTGACCACCAGAGAGTGTAACACCACGTTCACCAACCTTTGTGTCGTACTGGTCGGAAAAGCTTTCGATATTTTTAGAAACAACAGCTTGTTTGGCAGCCCATTTCACTTTATTAATATTAGATTGAGCTTCATCTCCAAAAGTTCCAAAGCTGATGTTATTTGATATCGTATCTGAAAAAAGAAAAACTTCTTGAGGAACACTTCCTGTTTGAGACCTCAAACTGTTAAGGTTAATCTCGTTAATCTTCTTTCCATCGATTAAGATTGCACCCTTATTTACATCATACAATCTACTAAGTAATTGTACTATTGTAGATTTTCCAGATCCAGTTTTTCCAACAATGGCTAAAGTTTTTCCAGGTTCAATCGAGAAGGAGATATTATTTAAAGCTTTAATACCACTTTCTGGATATTCGAAATGAACAGCCTTAAACTCAATAGCACCTTTGATTTCCATTGTGTCCTCAGTAGGATTTGTGATGGTAGGTTCTTGTTTTAAAAATTCATTTATCCTTTTCTGACTAGCAACTGCTCTTTGAATTAACGATGTTACCCAACCTAACGATGCAACAGGCCAAGTAAGAAGGTTAATATAGATAACAAATTCTCCAATATTTCCATAGGTTATGTTCCCCGCAATAACTTCTAAACCTCCAACGTAAATGGTGATTAAAGTACTTAGGACTGGTAGAAATAAAATAATTGGATGAAAGAGTGCTTCCGTTTTAACCAGACTCATCGCCTCGTCTTTGTAAGCTTCAGCTTCTTTATTAAAATCAATTAATGTTTTTGAAGTTTTGTTGTAAGCCTTAATTACTCTAATTCCTGAAAATGTTTCTTGACTAAAACTAAATATTCTTGAAAGCTGTTTTTGAACACGTTCACTTTTTTGACCTATTAATTTAGATACATAATATATAGTAATGGACATTATTGGTAAGGGGAGTAGTATATATAAACTTAGCTCTGCGTTAATACTTACCATTGTATATATAACAAAGCAGAAAAGAACTACTAAGTTAATAAGGTACATAATGGACGGCCCTAGATACATACGAACTTTAGTGACATCATCACCAATTCTATTCATTATATCTCCAGTATTGTTGTTCTTATAAAAAGAAGTATCTAATTTTTGATATTGATCATAGATGTCATTCTTTAAATCGAACTCAATAAAACGAGAAACCATTATGATAGTATATCTCATGAAAAAAGTAAATACACCTTTTATTAATGAGATAATTATAATACCACTTCCAAAAAACAATAAGGCTTTTGTAATATCAATATATACATCTTCTTGAATGTTAGATCCTTCAACTAAAGAATGGGTCTTTAAGGATTCAACCACTATATCTATTGCACTTCTGAAAAATTGAGCAGGGTATAATTGGAACCAGTTTGCGAGGAAAATAAATACAACACCCATCAACAAGCGTCCCTTGTAGCGGAATAAATATTTATTTAATGATCGTAACTCTTTCAAAGCAATTAATTAGTAGAATAAGTATGCAAATTTAATCTTATTTCCATAAACATTGCATACCTTTGCGCCCATAATTTTACGTTCTATGCTTAATAGGAGACATTTAAGGATTAAAGTTTTTCAAGCAATATATTCATATTCGAATGGTGCTAAAAACGATTTGGGAGTTGGGGAGAAGGAATTGATAAAAGGGATAGATCGTATTTACGAATTATTCATTTTACATATCTCGGTTCTAACAGAATTAAATCAATTTGCTTCTAAGCTAATTGAGGAAAGAAAATTAAAACGTCTTCCTACAGAAGAGGATTTAAATCCTAATATGAAGTTTGTGGAACACAAGCTTTTAGCTTCTTTAGTAGAAAGTGAAGATCTACAAAAGAAGGTAGAAGAATTTAAAATTTCTTGGGTTGATGATAAAGAATTAATCAAGAAAATTTTCAACTCTATTGTCGATTCCAAAGAATATAAGGAGTTCATGATTGCAGAAGACAATAGTTTTGATGCAAGTAAGGAATTTATTATTAAGATTTACAAGAGATTTATTGCTGATAACGAAATGTTAGAGCATGTTTTCGAAGAGAAATCAATTCACTGGGCAGACGATAATTATTTTGTTTGTGGTTACATTACAAAGTTTTTGAAAAACTATAAATCAAAGTGGACTTCCGAAAGAAAAATTCCTGCTTTATTTAAAGATTTAGAAGACGATACTGAATTCATAAAAGTTTTATTTAGAAAAACGCTTTTAAATAATGAAGAATTCTCGAAATTAATCATGACTAAAGCAAAGAATTGGGAAGCTGATAGAATTGCACAAGTTGATTTTATTTTCATGAAAATGGCAGTTTGTGAATTAACAAAACTTCCTTCTGTTCCAGTTAAAGTTACTTTAAACGAATACATAGAACTTTCCAAAATCTATAGTACTCCAAAAAGTAAAATGTTTATCAATGGAGTTTTAGATAAATTAATCCCTGTATTGAAAGATTCAGGTGAGATTTCTAAAACAGGAAGAGGTTTAATGAGTTAATATTATGAAAATCTTTAAATATATATCATTAGTTATTTTATCTGCTGTAATTGTTTCTTGTGGAGGTAATACTGAACAGACTGAAATTAATTCAACTACAGTTCAAAATAACTTTACAGCGTTAGAGAATTTTGTTCCTACTACGGGTGGGGCTTCAATTACATTTAATGAAATGGAATTTGAATTTCCTTCTATGGAGCAAGGAGAAAGTGTAATGCATTCTTTTTACTTTGTAAATAGTGGAGACGCTCCTTTGGTATTAACAGAAGTTAAAGGAAGTTGTGGTTGTACAGGAGTTGAATATCCAAAGCAACCAATTTTACCTGGAGAAAAAGGAAAGATTGATGCTGAAGTAAGTACTGCAACAAAAAGTATTGGACACACTTTTAAAGTAAGAGTTTATGTTTCTTCAAATGCAAGTGAGAATAAAGTAACACTAGCATTAAAGGGAACACCAACAGAACCTAAATAATTTAAAAAATATTAAGATGAAAGAAGTTTTATTACAAGCACAAATGGGGGAAGAATGGAAAATGCCTGCATTAATGGGGTTAATCATGATTGTTGTTTACATATTCATGATTCGTCCACAAAAGAAAAAAGAAAAAGAATTAGCTAAGCTTCGTGATGAAATTAAGAACGGAGATTTAATTGTTACAGCTGGTGGAATTCATGGTAAAGTAATGGATACTAAAGATGAAGCTACAGTTACAATTTCTGTTGAAAGTCAAGCTAAAATGAAAATCGAAAGAGCTTCAATTGCTATCATTAATGGAGTAGGAGCAGGAGTAGAGAAGAAATAAGAAATACTTCTAAAGCATAAAAAAAGTCGTTAGTATTTATTTACTAACGACTTTTTTGTTTCCTCTAATTTCCAGTTCGGTACTTCTTGATTTGAGCGAAGCGGTAATCTAGAAGCTAAAGGTTCCGATTTATTCAATTATATTA
>CAWVWF010000079.1:0-14409 GCA_963933885.1 uncultured Flavobacteriales bacterium
AGACTCAAAATTATACACTTGGATTTTTCGTATAGCAACTAACGAAGCCTTGACACATCTAAGAAAAAAGAAGCGAAGATTTTTCATTCCTATCGTTGATGTTGAAAATGAGTTAGTGAGTACTTTAGAAAGTGATTCTTATTACTCAGGAGATGAGATTCAAATGAAGCTTCAAAAAGCAATTTTAACATTACCAGAAAAACAGCGTCTCGTTTTTAATATGAAGTATTTTGAAGAGATGAAATATAAAGACATGAGTGAAGTGTTAGAGATTTCAGTAGGGGGATTGAAAGCGCAATATCATCATGCAGTTAAAAAAATAGAGCATTTATTAAAAGAGGATTAAACCTTTTGAATTATTAAACATCATAGGATTGAATGGAAAATGAAGAAAACATAAATGACGATGCAAATTCGTTTTTGAATAACATCAAAAAGAGCGGGGATTTCAAAACTCCACCTAAATATTTTGATGGTTTTCAAAAACAAGTGCAAGATCAAATTAAACAACAAGATCTTCCATGGTTTAAATTGCCTCAATATAAAATTGCTTTTGCAAGTGTTGCTGCAGTTTTGATTGGAATAGTGGTTGTTATTAATATTAATAAACGAACTGAAGTTGCTAGTAATGAATTTTCTGATGAGGAAATTAGTAGTTATTTCGAAGAGCATATTGATGAGTATAATGTTACTGATATCATTGAAGAAATTAGTCTGACTGATTTAAATGATAATCAAACAGAAGTAAAAGATTCTATAAAAGTTAATCCCAAAAATGATACAGCGTTAATTGACGAATTAACAGATGAAGACATCCTAGAGTACCTTATTGATGAAGGTTATGAGGATGGTGATTGGGATGAATTGTAATTAAAATTAAAAAAAGAAAGACATGAAAACGAAAAATATATTATTACTGTTAATGGCTGTTGTTTTAAGTGTACCAACTGTTTTTGCTCAAGATAAAGAGGTGAAAAGAGCAAAGCGACAAGAAAAGGTAAAAGCCATGAAAATTAAGTTTATTACAAAAGAACTTAGTTTGACTGAAAGTGAATCTCAGGCATTTTGGCCAGTTTACAATAAACATGAAGATGACTTGAAAGCTTTGAGAGAAAAGAATAAAGAGGTTAGAAAAAAATACAAAGGGAAGTCTATTGATGAAATGACTGATGCTGAAGCAACTGAAGTTGTTGATAATGGAATGTTACTCAGAGAACAAAAGTTAGCACTAGATAAGTCCTTTCATAACGACTTGAAATCTGTTTTACCTATTAAGAAAGTTTTAAAGTTTCACAAAGCACAACGTAAGTTTAAAAGAAAGCTTTTAAAAAGAATGAAAGGTGGAGGTAAACATCAAAGAGGTCAAAATAGAAACAGAGAACATGGACCTATGCAAGATTAAATGTTAAAATAAGGTTTGATAAACGTTGGTTCAATCAATTGCCTATCTTTGCATCCAGAAATGAGATTAGTTTTAACCATAGTTTTTATATCCATCAACCTAAAGTTATTTGCTTGTAGTGGATGCAATGTATCAACGGGATTGGTTAACAGCGATCCCGTTAATTATTTCTCACTTAAATTGAGAAATGCAAAATACGACGGTGTTGAATCTTCTTTTTTGCGACATACAGGTCATGGAGGCGCCTTTACTGAGACTTATTTTAATTATGATTTTGGTGCTAAATATTTCTTTTATAAAAACTGGTATGCTCAAGGCATATTCTCATATCAACAAGTAAGACTAACTACTGATTCCGTTTCTAATCTTATCAACGGAATAACAGATCCAATACTTCTAGTCGGATATAATAATTATAAAATTTTCAGAAATTGGCAATTGAATTATAACGTATTCGCAGGTTTAGACTTGGGCGTAGGTGATTACAAAACTATATTAGGAGAAGAGTATTCATCAGGAAGTAAAAGTTATGATGGATTAGCTGGTGTTGAATTACTAGCAAAACTTAATAAAGTAGGTTTCTCTTTAAAAGGAAATATAAAATTGAATTTCGAAAACGATTTGAACTATAGTTTTGGGAATGGAGTGAATTCCAGTTTTTTGTTTTTATTCTATCATGAGAAGGAAAAATTGACCTATATCCCATTCGTTGGAACTACATATGAACTAAATGAACAGGACTATTTGAATAAAGAACTTGTATATAATACAAGTTCTGAAGTGTTATTTTTTGATATGGGAATTAATTTTTTATTCAATGAAAGAATACTTGTTGGGGGTAAATATCAGTTAGGTTTTTACGGTGACATTCCTGGTTGGGAAAGTGTTTCTGTTTCTGGATTTGAAATACAATTTTCTTACGTCTTCGGAGATCAATAGCATCTTATAATACTACGTATAAGGGTTTGAAACTAGCAATGATTTTGCTATCTTTAAGTACTACCTTAATGCGACCTAATTATGAAGCCTTTTATTTCTCTGGTATTTACATGCCTAATTCTCACGAACTTATCTTATTCTCAAACTGGTAAACACGGATCAAAAACTGTTTCAGGTAGAGAAATTCATAATGAATATACTGATTTAACTACGGATGCAAATTCGGGTGATGTTACAATTTCAGTAACCAACTCTGATTTAAATGATAATGGAAGGTTTGTACAAACACTTCAGGTAGGAGACTTATTAATGCTTATCCAAATTCAAGGAGCAAGCTTAAAAGGTTTGAGTCAAACGGATAGTTCTTGGGGAGAAATTACAAATTATAACAATTCAGGAAATTCAGAATATATTGAAGTTGCGTCAGTACCGAATGGAACTACCATTGCATTAACATGTGCTTTGATAAATAATTATACTGCAACTGGGAAAGTTGTGGTAGTTAGAGTTCCTAGATATTCAACCTTAACGCTTCAGTCAGGAGATACAATTTCAGGGGATCCTTGGAATGGAACAATTGGTGGTGTTGTAGCAATAGAGGTTGATGGAAATGCAACAATAAACGGTGTTATTGAAATGAATGGTAAAGGTTTTAGAGGTACAACTTCTACAACAGGGCAGGGTTCTAAACCTGGTGCAAGGAATGAGTTTGCTAGTTCGTCACCGAATGCGGCAGGATTAAAAGGAGAAGGGATCGCAGGGTATCATCTTGAATATGACGCTTTATTAGGTAAGTATGGTCAAGGAGCTCCGGCTAATGGTGGTGGAGGTGGTTGTTCAACTGATGCCGGAGGTGGTGGAGGTGCTAATGCCGGTGATGTTGCGAAATATTCAGGTCACGGAGTGCCAAGTTTATCAAATCCAGCTTGGGCAGCAGCTTGGGAATTAGAGGTAGTTGGTTTCAGTACTAAAGTGAGTTCTGGTGGTGGAAGAGGAGGTTATTCTCGTTGTGGTGCTGGTTTAGATCCATTAACAAGTCCACCTGATGATTACGGAACTTGGAAAGGAGATGGTAGAAGGCCATCAGCTGTAGGTTTAGGAGGTAGACCGTTAGATTATTCAACAGGGAAAATATTTTTAGGAGGTGGTGGAGGCCAGGGTCACGGTTCTGATAGAGATGCTAGTGCAGGTGCAAGTGGTGGTGGTTTAGTATCATTAAAGGTGTCGGGAGATATTATAGGTGGTGGAAGTATAGAAGCCAATGGAAGTATAGGAGAAAGTAATCAAAATGCAAGTGGGTTTAGCTCAGCGATTGATGGAGGTGGAGGTGGTGGTGCCGGAGGTACTGTTATTGTAAACTCTAAAGGAACAATTTCATTAGTAAATATTATAGCTGTTGGTGGTGAGGGTGGATCTGTATCTCAAACTTCCTTCGCAAATCCTTCTGAGGCTAACGGACCTGGTGGAGGTGGAAGTGGAGGATATGTGAATGTCTCTTCTGCAGGTGCAATAATCAATATTTCAGGAGGATCTAATGGAGAAATGATTTCAACTTATATGGCGAACTTTCCGCCAAACGGAGCGACTGGTGGTGGCGAAGGTGTTTCTGAGATTACACCAAATTCAACGCCTTCATTGACATTAACGCATGATACGATTTGTGTAGGTGAAACCGCAAATTTATTAGCAGTCGGTAATAATCTTCCTAATGGTGCTATAATAACTTGGTATGACGCGTTTTCAAATGGGAATGTGATTGGAACTGGAACAAGTTATTCAGATGCTGGAATTACAACTGATACAATGTTTTTTATTGAAGTTTGTCCAGGGAACTTAAAGGATACTTTATTTGTTAAAATTGATACGCCGCCTAATGCTAGTGTTGTAAATGATACTGTTAATGGATGTGCTAATAATGATGTTCAAATCGAAGCATTAGGAGGTACGAATTATACTTGGTGGCAATCTGCTGGTTTGAGTGCAACAAATATTTCAAATCCAATTGCTAATGTTTCCGCTTCACAAATGTATTATGTAGAAGTGTCCTCAGTAGGAGGTTGTAGTGATACGGATAGTGTTTATGTTAATATCAGTGCTAATTTAGTTGTAAATCTAGGAACTGATTTTTCAATATGTAAAGGAGATACGGCTAGTTTAAGTGCTACGGGTGGAAGTACTTACACATGGACACCAACGAATAGTATTGTTGCTTTAGGCTTAGCTACTGTAGAAGTTATTCCAACGGATACAACTACTTATTATATAACTGTTGATGACGGAAGTGGTTGTACTGGTACTGATTCAGTGACTGTAAATGTTTTACCTGAGATAAGAGTTGTTAGTCCAGGGAATCAAGACTTGTGTAAGGATGATTTAGTAAACTTAGTTTTATCTCATACTGGAGGTTCAGGAGGAAGTGTTACTTATTCTTGGGATGACGGTGTTTATACTGGAGCAGTTCAGAATTTATCATGGAGTGCCTCTACAAATATGGAAGTGAAGGCTACAGATGATACTTACGGGTGTTCTGATTCTATAACGATGATTGTTAATATTAGAGACTTTGATCTTGACTTTACCTATACTGACACCTGTTTTAATTCTACAACAAGCTTTTCTTCGATTGTAACAAGTAATGGAACTATTGCAAATTACGATTGGGATTTCTCTAATTCTAATACAGGAACTGGTGCTACTGAGTCATATCAATTTACTCAATCTGGATCAAGCATAGTAAAACTATTTGTTACTGATGATTTAGGGTGTGTTGATTCTGTTGAGAAAACAATATCGATACAACCATTGCCAAATACAACTATTGTAATGGCGCCAGATACAATTTGTGTAAACGATTTTATTACATATTCAAACAACTATAACGGTGTTGCCGGAAGTACTTTCGATTGGAGTTTTGGAGATGGAGGAACAGAAACAAATGGTACAGGGAATCATACTTACACAACTACTGGATATTATCTAGTTACTTTAGAAGTAACAGATATAAATGGTTGTTCTAAACTAGCAGAAGATTCAGTTTATGTTGGAGCTGGACCAGTTGCTAATTTTACAATACCAACACAAGGTCAGATTGGCGAAACTGTTGATCTTACAAATATATCAACCGATGGACAAATTTATGCTTGGGTATCAGGAAATACTTTTCTTTCAAGTGATTTCAGTACAACTTTAGATCTTGATAGTACAGGAGTTAAATGTGTTACATTGGGTGTGTTGTCTCAAGCTGGTTGTGAAGACACTATTTCACATTGTATAACTGTAATTGGACAGGAAGTTGAATTGACTAATATTTTCACACCTAACAATGATGGAGATAATGAAACATTTGAACTTTTGAACTTAGAAGGTAGAACTGTTGATATTACTGTTTATAATAGATGGGGTGTTGAGGTTTTCGAAGCGAAAGACTATCAAAATGATTGGGCAGGTTTGGATAAGAAAGGAAATAATTTAGCTGATGGAACATATTTTTATGCCGTAACTGATGTGACTGGAGAAACACCAAAACAATTCAACGGTTTCGTAGTAATAGCACGCTAATCAAATCTTTTAGTTCTATTTGTAGCTTATAATGTTTACATTTATGTTGAATGAAAAGATGTATACTTTGCTGTTTTTTATATTGGTGTCAACTAATATAAGCTAAGCGAGATCTCGTTTTTTTAATTACTATTTCCTCATTGGATTCAATTACTTTTACTTCTGATAAGTTGATTTACGCTTATAGAAATAAAGATGAAGACTAGAAATGTTTTGCTTTAAGATGCGATTACTATTAATCTTATTTTCTGTTTTTATAACACTGAATATTTCTGCTAACGGAGATTCAACAGTTTATAAAAATCATGTTTTTCTAGAGACAGCAGGAACATCTGTGTTTTGGTCTTTAAATTACGAACGTGACCTTGGGATTGTTAATCAATTTCAATTTAAAGGTAGAGTCGGTTTTTCATTTATGAATCTATATGATTTTGAACGTAAGTTTAATCCTAATTTAACTTTTCCACTTTCCCTACAAGTCTTATATGGTAAAGAGAAGCATTTTATAGAGGTAGGGGCTTCCTTTGTGCCAAGTACTGTTAGTTTCTTCAATGCGAATACCCTTTCTAAGGAAACAGCCTTAAATCTTTCGAGTGGAGGTATTGTGGGATATAGATTTCATAAGAAAGGAAATAGAATGAATTACAGAATATTTTATGCTCCTTTATGGGAGTATTTTAAATCATATAAACATTGGGGAGGTGCATCAGTAGGTGTAAGTTTTTAAATGAGGAAGTTAGCTGTTTTTATATCGTTGTTAGTTTTGTTCGGATGCACTAAAGAGTATCAGGATAATAAAGTTGTAGTGCTAGGCCATGGAGGTATGGGGATAAATAGTTTTTATCCATGGAATAGTTATGAGTCTGTTTTTAAAGCGGTAAACCTTGATTCTGACGGGACTGAAATGGATGTTCGAATGACAAAAGACAGTGTTTTTGTTTTGTTTCATTCTGAAGCACTTGAATCCGAAACAGATTTAGTTGGAAATATTCGAGATTTAACTTGGGATGAAATTAAGGATGCGAAATATGGATATCCGTATCTGGTTAATTACAGTGTCGCTAAGCTAGAAAATGTATTTAAAGTAATGGAGGGAAGATCTGATAAGATATTAGATCTAGAAGTGAAGCCTTTTTTAGGAAGCAACCATGAGCAGTATTACAAAGTTTTTAATGCTAATCTTCTAAAGCTAATTTCGAAATATGATGTTGCTGACAACTTAATTATAGAATTCAATCAGGAAAGACATTTGGAATTATTTAAACAAGCCAATTCTACAATTTCTGTAGTTGCCTTCAATACATATGAAAAAGCATTGAGTTGGGCCATAAAGTACAATTGTGATGGAATAGTATTAAGTCTAGATGAACTGAATAAAACAAAAATTGATGCGATTCATGCAGCAGGAAAAAAGGTAATAAGTTTCAACGTGAGAAGCTATTCTGAAAATAGAAAAGCGTTAGACTTAGGCATAGATATTATCCAAACAGATAATTTAGAATATTTGATAAGCTTGGTGAAATAGTATTGAAAAAGGATGAGCTAATCTATTATTTAAAACAGATTAACTCACCCTTGAAATATTATTTTGGTCTATTTAATAGAAAATCAAAACCAACTGCAGCACTAAGATTGGTATGCCAGTCTTCATCTGTTATGTCATATAAAGCATATCCAATTTGCATGTTGATTTTGAAGAAATCATTTCTACCATATTCAAAACCTAAACCTGCTGAAACATTTAAGTTTTCATTTAATGTATTTGATGATGATGGCTCATCATAGACATAATAAGTTTCCAATGAGTATTTATTATAGTAATAACTTGCGCTTACAAAGCTTAACATATCCCAGTTTTTAATAGTTCTGTATTTATATCGATAAGTTAAACCTGAAAAAAGTGTTTTATCATCTTTTGAAGCAATTGGAAGAACTACTGCTTGAATTTGGTGTTTTTCTTTTAATACTAATTTGTAAGAAAATCCAACCTCACTAGTAGTTCCTGCATGAAGCCCAAGCCTATGTTGTATTTTTTGGATAGAATCTGTTGATGGTTTTTCAGCTTCTTGAGCACTTGCGAATAATGAAGCAGTTGCAATAAATACTGTAAGAATTGATTTGTTCATTTTAGTTGGTTTTATAATTATTGTTGGTTATGTAATTAAAATTTGTTAAAATAAGTCATTCAGTCAATTAACATTAATCTTTCTTTAATATTGTTTGATTTACATTTAATTATTTCACTGACTTGACGAGAAGAATTGTAAAGGATGCCTTGATTATTAATTTAAAGAGGGTGTATGTGCAAATTTACTATAAAGAGAAATTTTAGTTTTCTTGGATTCAAGACATGTATTCCAGAGCGTTTTGTCCTGGTCTTTAAAAACATATTCGGATTTGTAATCACAAATAACCCAAGAGTCTTGTTCAAATTCTCCTTCAAGTTGTAATTCACTCCATCCAGAATAACCTACGAAGAATTTTATTTCGTCTGCGGAAACTTGTCCGTTCTCAATTAAATCACAAATTTCTTCAAAATCACCTCCCCAATACAAACCTTCACCAATCTGAACACTTCTAGCTACTTTTTCACCTAAAGAATGAACGTAAAATAGAATGTTATCATCAACTGGACCACCATAATATACAGGGAAATTACAGTCTTTTATTTGTGCAACAGCTTCTCCTACAATAACTCCGGTAGGTTGGTTTAGGATAAAACCCATACCACCTTCATGATTGTGTTCAACCATAAAAACTACTGATCGTTCAAAAATAGGTCCTTGCAAAAATGGATTTGCAATTATTATTTTTCCCTTATGTGAATCATTATCGCTCATTTCCACTGCAAAAATAGAAGATTTTATTTACTTTGCATATTCAATGAAAATTAAATGAAAGATTTTTTAAATCAAATTAGAAACAGACATGATTTATTTTACAAAATCTTTCTGTTTTTACTGAGTATAACTTGTATCGTTTATCTATTTCCAAAGGAGGCGACTTTTAAATATGAGTTTCAAAAAAATCAACCTTGGCGTTATGAAACGCTAATAGCTCCATATGATATTCCAGTTTTTAGATCTATTAAAGAGGTAGAACTTGAGAAGGAATCTATTAGAGCAAGCAAGAAAAAATACTTTTCTTTAGATGGTAGAAAGGTTAATGAGAAAATTAAATCTTTCGAAAAGGCATTAAATAAAAAATGGCCTGAATTTTCAGAAAAAGAATTAGGTGGATTATTTAATGCACTTAAATCAGAAAAGTATAAAAAGGAAGCGAATAAAGAAAAAAAGAAAAAGTACCTAGATTTAGGTAAGTCTATCCTTAAAGATATTTACAGAAGAGGAGTTATAGAATTAACTACAGAAGTGTCTTCTTTTTCAGATTCAACAAAGTTCTATGTGTACCGAAACAACTATTACGCTGCAACTACCTTAGAAGACGTTTTTACACCAAAATCTGCTTATGAATTTGCAATTGAAAAAATAGATCAGGCTAAAGGTGTTCATGAGGATTTCATGGGAGAACTTGTAGAAAGTTTATTAACAAGAGAGTCTGGAAGTATAAGTTATAATAAAGATGATACTGAAAGAATTTTGGGAAAGGCGCTTAGTAAAGTTGATCGAAAAGAAAAGACAATTTTAAAAGATATCCGAATTATAGAAAAAGGTGCACCAATAGATGAAGAAAGTTATAAGATCTTAAAGTCGTTTGAGAAGAAATACAAAACCAAGAAAAAATCCAAATTGAGTAAGTACGCTATTGGTTTTGGACAAACTCTATTGGTTTCTATATTGATGGCTTGTTTAGTGTTCTACTTAATATTCTTTAGAAGTGTTTTATTGGATAATAACAAGAACATTGTTTTCTTACTATTTACAATAACAGCATTCGTTGTTGTTTCTACATTGGTACTTAAGTATGATTTATTCAACGTGTACATTGTTCCAATCTGTTTAGCACCAATTATAGTGAGATCATTCTTTGATACAAGAACAGCCTTTTTTGTTCACTTATTAATCGTGTTACTATTAGGTTTTGTAGTCTCTAACGGATTCCATTTTGTATTCCTACAACTAGTTGCTGGTATGATGGGGATTTACGGATTCTCTAACTTCAGAAATCGATCTCAATTATTCTATACTACATTCGTAATCGCCTTGTCATATTCATTATGTTATATCGCTTTAAACGTTATAGTTGAAGGGAACTTTAGTGAAATCGATTGGATTACAATCGGTTATTTATCTATCTCAGCTTTGCTTACGCTTTTAGCATATCCAATGATTTACTTATTCGAAAAGGTATTTGGATTTATTTCGGATGTAACGCTTTTAGAATTAGCTGACACAAACAATAAGCTCTTGAGAGATCTTGCTAGAAAGGCTCCAGGGACTTTCCAGCATAGTTTACAAGTTGCTAACTTAGCAGAAGCTGCAACAAGTTTGATTGGTGGTAATTCATTATTGATTAGAACGGCAGCTTTGTATCATGATATCGGAAAGATGGATGCTCCAATGTATTACATCGAAAATCAAAGTACAGGCCTTAATCCGCATGATGAATTAAGTTATGAGGAAAGTGCTCAGATAATTATAAATCACGTTACAGCAGGTGTTGAAATTGCTAAGAAAGCAGGTATTCCAGATAAGATTATTGATTTTATTAGAACGCACCACGGAACAACTAAAACAGGATATTTCTTTAAGATGTATTTAATAGATAATCCAGATGCTGAAATAAGTGAAGCTGAAGAATTATTTACTTATCCAGGACCAATTCCATTTAGTAAGGAGAGTGTAGTGCTGATGATGGCTGATTCTGTTGAAGCTGCTTCACGTAGTTTAAATAAGCCGGATGCTGAAAAAATAGATAAGCTTGTAGAAGCTATTATTTCAAATCAAATGGGGGAAGGTCAGTATGAAAATGCTGATATTACTTTAAGAGATTTAAGACTAATTAAAAAAATGTTCAAGAAGATGTTAATGAACATTTATCACGTACGAATTGAATACCCTCATTAATATGAAAATAGTTTTCGCAACCAACAATCTGAATAAAATTAAGGAAGTTCAAAAAGCTTTACCAAACGTTGAATTGGTAAGTTTGAAAAGTATTGGATGTACTGAGGAGTTAGCTGAAGAACAAGAAACACTTCAAGGGAACGCACAGCAAAAAGCTGAGTATGTTTTTAATAAATATAAGTTGCCTTGTTTTGCAGATGATACAGGTTTGATTATTGATGCCTTAGATGGTGCTCCAGGTGTATACTCAGCAAGATATGCAGGTGAGGATTGTGATTCTGAAAAGAACATGGATCTTGTTTTAAAGAACCTTGATGGTAAAGAGGATAGAACAGCAAGATTTAAGACTGTGATTTGTTTATATACGGAAGAAGGGCCAACGTTTTTTGATGGAGTTGCAGAAGGTGAAATCTTATTAGCTAGACAAGGAGGTGATGGTTTCGGTTACGATCCGATTTTTAGTCCAGAAGGTTTTGATGCTTCATTTGCTGAAATGTCAATAGCTGAGAAAAATGAGATTTCTCACAGAGGTAAAGCTGTAAGGAAATTAATTAAAGGTTTAGAAAAGTAATCATTTAATTAGGTAGTTTCTATTCCGAAATCGTGCGTTAACTTAAGAATTCTCTTCGTAGTTTGAATTTGCTTTTCAGTTAAAAACTTAACAACATCCTTATTAGACGTTTCTTCTGGTAACAGACTGAATGGTATTAAGAAATCACATGTCTTCTTAAATTCAGAACAACCGTAAGCTGTACTTCCTTTACGCATGATCCCCGTATTACATTTCGGACATTTTACATTAAGTGGTTTTTCAGCCCTAATTTCAGTTGTGAAATCTTCTTTCAAATAGGCAACAGTTACAGTTCCATTTTGAGCAGGAGCAAAGCTAACTTTTCGTTGGGTAATTAATTTACTCGCTAATTTCCCATCGATCATCATTCCATTAGATTGAAAAGGAATCTGAAAAGAACAACCATTAATCCATTCGGTACAACCAAATGCTGACTTTCCTTTTACAATACTTCCTACTTCACATTTAGGGCAACGGAGTTTAGTAACGGCTGGATTACTTGAAACAACTTCTTCTACAAGGTCTTCAACCAAACTACGCATTCCGCCAATAAATTCATCAGCACTGTAATCCCCATTTTCAATATCTCTCATCTTCTTTTCCCACTGACCAGTAAGTCTTGCAGACTTTAAAGTAGGGTTTTCAATCAGTTGGATTAAGTGAATACCAACCTCAGTGGCACGCATGTTTTTCTTATTCTTTTCGATATACTTTCTTCTATAAAGTGTTTCGATAATATTTGCTCTAGTAGAAGGTCTTCCGATTCCATTCTCCTTCATTAATTGCTTCATTTCCTCATCAGCAACATCTCTACCCGCTGTTTCCATAGCTCTTAGCAAAGTAGCTTCAGTAAATTCCTTTGGTGCTGAAGTTTTCTTTAAATCCAAACGAGGAGAATGAGGTCCTGATTCACCCTTTTCAAAATTTGGTAAAATCTTATCGTCCGATCCTGACTTTTTTTCTGATTGATAAACTACTCTCCAACCAGGATGTAATATCTGTTTTCCAGTAGCTTTGAAGTTGTGCTTATCAACCTTAGCCTTAATTGTTGTGTTTGATACTTTACATTCAGGATAGAATGCTGAGATGAAACGTCTCGTAATCATATCGTAAACAGCCGCTTCAGGACCAGCAATACTGTTTGCTTTCATTCCTGTTGGAATAATAGCGTGGTGATCTGTAATTTTCTTATCGTTAAATACTTTGTTGCTTTTCTTGATAGTTCTCTGTAGAAGCGGACTAACAAGGTCTTGATACATTGTTAAGCCTTGCATGATTCCTTTAATCTTTGGGTATTGATCATTTGGTAGGAATACCGTATCAACCCTAGGATAAGTTACCAGCTTTTTTTCATAAAGAGACTGAAGTGTATTTAATGTTTGTTCAGCACTCAATCCCAATTTTTTGTTTGATTCAATCTGTAATGAAGTCAAGTCAAAAAGATTGGGTGGATGCTCTTTACCTTCTTTAGTTTTAATATCAGTAATGGTTAGAGGATGTTCTCTCATTTGAACCATTAAAGCATCAGCTTTCGTTTTCTCATCTATTTTCCCTTTATCGTAAGAGAAAGTAGCATTGTTGTAATCTGTTTTGATCTCAAAATATATTCCTGGAACAAAGTTCTTAATTTCAAAATGACGCTTAACAATCATCGCTAGAGTAGGAGTTTGTACTCTTCCAACACTCAAAACTTGTTTGTTTTTACCGTACTTCATTGTGTACAGTCGTGTAGCATTTATCCCATAAAGCCAATCAGAAATAGCTCTACTTCGTCCAGCGTTAAACAAAGGATCGAAATCCGTTCCAGGCATCAATTTCTTAAAACCTTCTCGAATTGCTTCTTCAGTTAAAGATGAAATCCAGAGTCTTTTTATTGGTGCTTTACACTCAGCATGTTCTAAAACCCATCTTTGGATAAGTTCTCCTTCTTGCCCTGCATCCCCACAGTTTATAACCTCAGTTGCTCCTTGAACTAAATTCTTGATTCTTTCAAATTGTGCTTTAACACCATTGTCATCAATAACCTTGATTTCAAATTTTTCAGGTGAAATAGGAAGAGAGTAGATGTCCCATTTCTTATAATAAGGATTGTAATCACCAGGTTCATTAAGTGTACACAAATGACCAAAGGTCCATGTTACTTGAAAACCATTTCCTTCATAGTACCCATCTTTACGTTGGGTAGCTCCTATAATTTTTGCGATTTCTCCTGCAACACTTGGCTTTTCGGCAATACAAACTTTCATCTACTACCAAAATAAGTAAGAGTTTTTAAACTACAAACTTAAACGAACAGCTTTGGTTGTAATGTTGAAAAGTTTATCTGAGTGGAGATTTATATTTCCCCAAGATTTAAGGCGTATTGTACAATGTTAGACCCCATTTGTAATGCCTTTTTTCTAGACTCGGCTCTGTCGTTGTGCACTTCTGCATCTTCCCAGCCATCACCTAGGTCAGTTTCGTATGAGTAAAAAACAACTAAGCGTCCTTTGTGAAACAATCCAAAACCTTGTGGTGGTTTTTTATCATGTTCATGGATTTTAGGTAATCCGTTATTGAAATCAAATTTTTGATGGAATATTTTATGCGTGAACGGAAGTTCAACTAATTCTTGATCTGGAAATACCTTTTTAAGTTGGATTCTTATATACTTATCCATCCCGTAATTATCGTCGATGTGAAGAAATCCTCCATTTTCTAAATATTGCTTTAAATTCTGAGCTTCTGTTCCACTGAATACAACGTTACCATGTCCAGTCATGTGAATAAGTGGGTAGTTGAATATTTCTGAGCCTCCAACATCTACAAAATCAGTTTCTGTGTTAATGTTTGTATTGAGGTTTTTGTTACAAAACTTAACCAAGTTTGGAAGAGAAGTAGGATTAGCATACCAGTCTCCTCCACCATTATAT
>CAWVWF010000080.1:0-14376 GCA_963933885.1 uncultured Flavobacteriales bacterium
CTGCAGCTTTGTATACCAAATCTAATAATGGTAAATCATACATTGCACTTACCTCTTCCTGATTCCAATCGTGACGAATATCCATTATGATAATTTTGATACAAATATACGATTTACTTATTGAGATAAAAGCTTTGAATTAGACTTCGATTAAAAATTATTTACATCAACAATAAAATAACAAGTACATATCTATTAATCAATGTGTTAAATAATTTATTTGTTAATAAAAACGAAATGTATTTTTGATTTTTATTGAATCATCAAAGTCCAGGTTCACTATTTTACCCCCATAAAACTTGTGAACCTTCCCTCGATGTTGTTCTTCACGATTGAAAAACACTGTTGCAAATAATCCCCTAAATCCTTTGCAACTACATCATCAGTTATTCTTAATTTTCTATTACTTCTCATGTCCCCCAACTCGGAAAGTAATTTCTAATGATGTTTTGAATAATACCCTAATTATCCCATTTAATATTTTTGTTTAAATAACTAAACATGTATTATTATACGGGAATAACCGTATTTGTTTACGTTTAAAAACGTATTTTAGACAAGGGCTTGTTTTCCTACGGATGAATTAGGTTTTTATCAGGATTAAAACTTTAATTATGTTATACTTTAAAATAATCCACAAAAAAAGGGCTCAATAAATTGAGCCCTTTAATATCATATAAGAAAGAAAGTAATTAAACAATCATTCCAGCACCAACAGTTTCATTTGTGAAATTATCTACAATGATAATACTCCCAGTCCCTTTGCTTTTCGCATAACCATCAATCATTAATGGTTTAGCAACTTTTATTTTCATCTTACAGATATCATTTTTAGAAACTTCTTGGTCTCCTTCGATTTTATCTAAAGTATTGATATCAATTTTGTAATCAACAGACTGAATCATTCCCATTACCTCGTTAGAAGTATGACGAATCGTATACTTACCTCTTGGTGTTAACTTTTTATCGTTTAACCAACAAACCATAACCTCAATCTCCTTATGTACTTCTGGTTGATTATCTGGTTTAGCAATTAAATCACCTCTAGTAATATCAATCTCATCTTCAAGTGTTATTGTAACACTCATAGGTGAATATGCTTCCTGAAGTTCTTTTTTACCTAAATAGATATTCTTAATCTTAGAAGTAGTTCCTGATGGTAAAGCAACTATTTCATCACCAACTTTAAAATTACCTCCTTCAACTTTCCCTGCAAACCCTCTAAAATCTCTAAACTCTTCCGATTGCGGACGAATAACTCTTTGAATTGGAAAACGTGCATCTTCAGAATTAAAATCATCTGCAATTTTCACATTCTCTAAAGTCTTTAATAATGGTAAACCATCAAACCAACTCATAGGTTTAGATGCATCAACCACATTATCACCTTTCAATGCTGATATTGGAATAAATTGAATATCGGGAATCGATAATTTAGCCGACAATTCGATATATTCAGCTTTTATTTTTTCAAAAGCAGCTTGATCATAATCAACCAAATCCATTTTATTAACACAAACAATAATATGCTTGATTCCTAAAAGAGATGCAATAAATGAATGACGACGAGTTTGCTCTAAAACACCTTTACGAGCATCAATCAATATAATTGCTAAGTTAGCCGTAGAAGCACCTGTAACCATATTACGAGTATACTCAATATGACCTGGTGTATCTGCTATAATAAACTTTCTTTTTGGAGTTGCGAAGTACCTATAAGCAACATCAATTGTAATCCCTGCTTCACGCTCAGCCTTCAATCCATCAGTTAACAAAGCTAAGTTAACCCCTTCATCTCCACGTCTTTTACTAGAAGCCTCAATTGCTTCCATCTGATCTTCAAAGATTGATTTAGTATCATACATTAATCTTCCGATCAAAGTACTCTTACCATCATCAACACTTCCTGCAGTGGTGAACCTCAATAGGTCCATATCTAAATATCCTTCAGTATTCATCTTTAAAATAGTTTAATGTTTAATAATAAAAGTTTGTTAACTTTTTGAATTAAACTGTCTATTAGAAATATCCTTGTTTCTTTCTTTCTTCCATTGCAGCTTCAGACCTTTTATCATCAGCACGATTACCTCGCTCTGTTTGTCTTGCAGATGCAACTTCTTGAATTACCTTATCTAAGTCATCAGCATCACTTTCAACAGCTCCTGTGATAGTCATACAACCTAAAGTTCTATATCTGATTGTTTTCTCTTCGTAAGCTTCACCTTCTAAAAGTGTGTTAAAAGGAGATTCCGAAATCCAGATACCACCTCTGTTTACCACACTTCTCTGATGAGAAAAATAAATACTTGGTAATTCTATGTTCTCTTGTTTGATATATTGCCAAACATCCATTTCAGTCCAATTTGAAATTGGGAAAATTCTGAAAGATTCACCTTGGGCTTTTTTTCCATTGTATAAATTCCATAATTCTGGACGTTGATTCTTGGGATCCCACTGTCCGAAATCATCTCTATGTGAAAAGAATCTTTCTTTAGCTCTAGCCTTCTCTTCATCTCTTCTTGCTCCACCAAAAGCAGCATCATATTGAGCTTCTTCCAATTTCTCTAAAAGAGTAATAGATTGCAATGCGTTTCTTGAAGGATTTAATCCCTTCTCTTCAACTGCAGTTCCTTTGTTAATTGAATCTTGAACATATCCAACATCCAAATTAACATTATATCGTCCCATTAAAGCATCTCTAAATTCAATTGCTTCAGGAAAATTATGTCCTGTATCAACATGTAATAAAGTAAATGGAATCTTTGCAGGGTAAAATGCTTTATAAGCTAAGTGTACCATTGTAATGGAGTCTTTCCCTCCAGAAAACAATAACACAGGATTTTCAAATTGCTCTGCAACTTCTCTGAAAATATGAATCGCTTCCGATTCTAACTGCTCTAAATGACTAAGCGTGTTTGACATATCTTATAATTGAATTTCTTTTAATACCAATTCTAATAACTCGTTCTTACAAGTTTCCAAATCCTTCTCGTCTGTTTTAATCTCAACGAAAGGATTTTCAGCACCTTCAAAAGGTGAATCTAAGCCTGTAAAATTTTTAATCTCTCCTGCTAAAGCTTTTTTGTATAAACCTTTTACATCTCTTGAAGCACAAACATCGAAAGAAGCATTTATATATACTTCTCTAAATCCATCTACTCCAATAATATCTTTAGCCTGTTGTCTAATTTCTATCGTTGGACTAACCAATGAACAAATAACAACATCACCATTCTCCATGAACAACTTACTAATTTCAGCTGCTCTACGGATATTTTCTGTTCTATCTTCTAATGAGAAGCCAAGGTTGTTGTTTATTCCAGCCCTTAAATTATCACCATCTAATAACTTTGTATGTATTCCTTTAGCGAACAATTCGTTTTCTAAAGCTTTAGCAATTGTACTTTTCCCAGAACCCGACAATCCAAACATCCAAAGTACAATACCTTTATGCTTGTTCAACATCTCTTTATCAGATTGCTGTAAAATTGTGTCCTTTATTGGAAAAATATTTTCTTGCACTTTATTCTATTTTAATTTTGTTGTACTTGTTGCTAAGAATGAACCGTTCAATAAGTTTTCCTTATTATAAGTAAACACTTCCTTGCATTCCAAATCTTTATAAACTTCTCCACCTGCACCAGTAACAATCGCATGCCCTGCAGCAATATCCCATTCCATCGTCGGTCCTGACCTGAAGTACAAATCAGCACTACCTTCCGCAACCATACAGAACTTTAATGAACTACCTACAGAGAATGATTCTTTAACTCCAATTTCTTGGTAAAACTCTTTTTCTTCTGGTTTCGCATGAGATTTAGAACCTACAGCAATCCAATCAGATGAATTAGTATTAACCTTTAAAGGCTCCAATTCTCCAGATCCAACTTGCTTATAAGCACCTTCTCCTTTAATTCCAAAGTAATAAACATCAGTAACTGGAACGTATATTCCTCCAAAAACAGGAATTCCATTTTCAATTAATGCAATATTAACTGTGAATTCTCCATTTCTATTGATGAATTCTTTGGTCCCATCCAAGGGATCAACACACCAGAATTTCGAAAAGTCTTTTCTTTCTGAATATGGAATACTTTCGTTTTCCTCAGAAATAATTGGAATATCAAACGCAAGCTCCAATCCTGAAATAATCACCTCATTAGCAGCCACATCCGCTAAAGTTAACGGCGAGTCATCTGCTTTATGATCAACCACACTTGCCTGATCACTGTTGTAGATTCTTAAAATTTCAGCTCCAGCTGCCTTTAAAATCGGCTGAATTATCGGTATCAATCCTTGCTCCATTTATAAAAATTGAGGTGCAAATTTATACATTATTACGCTTATAAAAAAGAGATTTAACGAGTAATTATGAACCAATTAATGTAATTGTGTTGAATTGACTAATTTGAATATTTTCAAATAATAAAAATCAATTAAAAAAATATTACTTTTGGGCTACAAAATCTTATTTTAATGAAAAGTAGTTTTTCGATTTTAACCGTTATTTCTCTAGTATCAGTATTGATAAGTTGTAGTGCTCAAGTCAATAATAGCAAGTCAATAACGTTAAGCGATGCTCAAGAAAAAGGTTTAAAACTAGAGATTTCAGACTCTTCAATGAAGGTACTTTTAACTGTTCGTGAAACTGCAATTAAAGACAAACTTTTAAAAGACAAAAAATCATATGTTAATGCCAAGCTTACTTGTGGTGACAAGGTTTTAAATGCTTCTGTTCGTTTCAAAGGAGACCATGTTGATCATCTAGATGGAAACAGATGGTCTTTTAGGGTTAAAACAAAAAAGAAAGGTCTTGTATTCGGAGAAGATAAATTCTCAATTCAAGGTGTTCATACTAGAGCCTATCTTAATGAATGGGTTTTTCATAAGCTTTTAGAAAAAGAAGGATTAGTTTATTTACAATACTATTTCATTCCATTTCAAATAAATGACATCGATTCACTAAAAGGAATCTATGCATATGAATCTCATTTTAAAACCAACCTATTAAAAATTCAAAACAAAAAACCTGGACCAATTGCTAAGTTTGAAGAAGATTTGTTTTGGGATACTAAATACAGAAGTGGCGAACCAGATAGAGATTCTTCTATAATGACTGAGGCCAATATCAAATTAACGGCTAAAAAAGGATTTAATAAATCACTTAAAGGTCTTCTTGTAAAAAACCTAGATGATTATAGAAAAGGATTAACAACTGCTGACAAAGTATTAGATGTTGAAAAATGGGCGAAATTTGTAGCTGTTAACGGATTAATGAATAGTAAACATGCATTACGTTGGCATAACTTAAGATTTTATCTCAACCCAGATACTAAACTCATTGAGCCAGTTGGTTTTGATTGTATTTCATGGCATTCCAACAAAGGAGCTTGGTTTCTAGATCTAAACGAACTTGAGGAATTCTATACAGGGCTTTTTGAATCTAAGAAATTTCTTTCTGTACTAAATAAGAAAGCACACGAAATTGCTGAAAGAAGTTATTTTCAAGATTTCTTAGAAGATAACAAAGAGGAAATGGATGAAAATATTGCACTTATTCAATTAGAGAAAAAAGAATTCAGATTTTGGCCTGTCTCATTTTATAGAAACCAGGATTTAATTAAAGAGTTCTTAAATACTTCAAAATAGACTACTACCATTCATAACATTTTTTAACTTTTAATCTTATTAAGCAATACATTAGTAATGAAAATTAATGCTTTCGTTATGGACTCTATTTTATATTATTCATTTTCTACCTTAATCATAATAGTACTATCAACAGTATCTTACCGATTTTCTAATAAAAATAAAAAAACATTATTACTACCAGTAACTTTAATTGCATGGCAAGTAATTGTAGGATTAATTGGGTCAACAGGTTTTTATGAAAATTTCACTCTCCCTCCTAATCTTGTTTATGCTGGAATAGTTCCAACCTTTATTATTTTCGGATTGTTCTTTTTATCAAAAACGAGTAAACAACTTCAAGTCTCAACACCTAAACATATTCCTATTTTATTTCAAAGTTTTAGAATTATAGTTGAACTATTAATTTTCAAAGCTTTTCTAAGTGGAATAGGCCCGATAGAGGCAACTTTCCAAGGATACAATTATGAATTCTATTTTGGTTTTTCAGCAATTGTTGTTGGATTCTTAGCTTGGAAAAACTTACTTAACAGAAAAGCTATACTTGCCTGGAATGTACTAGGATTATTTATGTTGGCTTTCATAGTAGGTATTTTCATAACAAGCGGACTACTTTATAAAGAGTTCTGGGGAAGAGATGCAAAAATGGTTAAAGATGCCTTTTTACATATGCCATACTTATCTATAGCTACTTTTTATATGCCAATTGCAGTATGGATGCATATTTTCTCAATAAAACAGTATAAGTAAACTTTGTACTTCCCTACTCTAACCTTATCTTAGCTGTGTGGATTACAAACAAATCATAAAGGAAATTTCTGCTGGGAATCAAAAACCTGTCTATTTTTTACAAGGTGACGAGCCTTACTTTATCGATTTAATCGAAAGATTTACTACCGAAAGAATTCTTGATGAAGGTGTTAAGGGGTTTGACCAAACCATATTATATGGTAAGGACACCGATCTTGTATCAGTAGTTAATGCTGCAAAACGTTTTCCTATGATGGGAGAATTGCAAATCATTTCGGTAAGAGAAGCACAACACTACCGTAACTTCGATGCGTTAATTGAATATTTAAAGAAACCTCAAGATAAAACTTTACTTCTCTTTTCTTTTAAGGGAAAAAAACTTGATAAGAGAATTCTTAAAAAGTTTGGTCCAAACGCTGTAATTTTTGAATCAAAGAAATTTTACGACAACCAAGTTCCAGACTGGATTGTAAATTACGTTTCAAGCAAGAAACTTCAAATTGCTATTAAATCTGCTGTTTTACTTTCTGATTTTTTAGGAAATGACTTAGCTAAGATTGTTAATGAAGTTAATAAGCTAGCTATACTCCTACCTCCTAACTCGATTATAACTCCTGATATTATTGAACAGAATATCGGAATTAGTAAAGAATACAATACTTTTGAATTAACCAATGCACTTATAAATCAAGACATTCTAAAAGCAAATAGAATTGCTGCTCATTTTGGAGCAAACCCAAAGAACTATCCTTTAGTACTTACAATATCAATGTTGTATGGACTGTTTTCTAAAATAATGTGTTTGTATTTTGTTCAATCTTCAAATCCTGAAGTAATCGCAAAGGAATTAGGTGTTAGAAGTTTTTTCTTAAAAGATTATCAGATAGGAAAAAGTAAATACTCTAAAAGAAAACTTTTCCAAATCATAAGCTTATTAAACGAATACGATTTAAAGTCTAAAGGATTCGGTAACAGCTCTACTACAGACAGTGAGTTATTGAAGGAATTAATTTTTAAAATCCTTCATTAGTTTTCAACCATCAATTTGTTAATCATTCGTTAAGAACTTACCCTTTAAAACCACCGTCATCCAAAGCACTATTGTTAACTTTGGTAACGTATGTCGTTTCTTTTTAAAAATAATAAAAGCAAGCAATTCGATTATAAATCGTTTTACCATGATCCTCAAGACGAGGATGACGGTAAACAGATTAAAAAAATCAAGTTTGCTCAAGAAATGTATATGAGATGGGAACGAATTCCTTTTTCTGTTTTAGAGAAACAAGGAAAAAGAAGTGTTATGAGATTAAGTATCTTAATAGTAGCCTTCATTTTCGTAGCCATTTATATTTATGAATTGTATCAAGAGAAATTAACAGGATTATAATAATGGGAAACGTAATTAATTTATTGCCAGACTCGGTTGCCAATCAAATTGCTGCTGGAGAAGTTATCCAGCGCCCTGCAAGTATTGTAAAGGAACTTATGGAAAACTCCATAGATTCTGGAGCAACCAAAGTCCAATTAATTATTAAAGATTCAGGTAGAACTTTAGTTCAAGTTATTGATGATGGTTGCGGAATGACAGAACAAGATGCTCGTATGAGTTTCGAACGTCACGCAACTTCTAAAATAAACATAGCTGAAGATTTATTCGCTTTATCTACTAAAGGTTTTCGTGGTGAAGCACTAGCTTCTATATGTGCAGTTGCCCATGTTGAAATGAAAACAAGAAGAGGAATTGATGAACTTGGTTTTCACTTGGTAAATGAAGCAAGTGTAATTACAACTCAAGAACCTACTGTTACTCCTGAAGGAACTTCTATTGCTGTTAAGAATATCTTTTTCAATATCCCTGCGAGAAGGAAGTTTTTGAAATCTAATACAGTCGAGACTAGACACATTATTGATGAATTTCAACGTGTTGCTCTTGTTCATCCTGAGATCTCTTTTACTTTTATAAATAATGAGAACGAAGTTTATCATTTAGAAGCGGGTACTTTCAGACAACGAATTGTTGCCGTTTTTGGAAAAAACTATAACGAGCGTTTAGTACCTATTGAAGAGGATACAGATATTGTTAAAATAACAGGTTTTATCGGAAAACCTGAATTCGCTAAAAAAACTAGAGGTGAACAGTTTTTCTTTGTCAACAATCGTTTCATAAAAAATGGATACTTAAATCATGCAATTGCTCAAGCAATGGATGACTTATTGCCTCCTAATGGTTTCCCAACGTACTTTATTTTACTAGAGGTTGATCCTGCTGAAGTTGATATTAATATTCATCCAACTAAAACTGAAATTAAGTTTGTTGATGAGAAGTCTATCTATGCAATTTTAAGAGCAGCTTCAAAACAAAGTTTGAATAAATACAGTGTTGCTCCTACCCTAGATTTTAACCAAGAGAATGCTTTTGACGCTCCTGCTTACAAATCAGACGGCGTTGTACGTATGCCAGAAGTTCAAGTTAATAAAAGCTTCAATCCTTTTCAAGAAGAAGATACGCAGCAACAAAATAAAAACTGGAGCTCTGGAAGTAGTTTGAAAAATAGTGATTCACGATCAAATTTTGAATGGAACAATATATACGAAGATCCTAAAGAACTTAAAAATGAAAACTTCGATGATCTTTTCGGAGAAATCGAGTTTGAAGAAGATGCCGATAAACAAACTCAACTCGTTGATCAGAATGGAGATGAATTTGGTTTTTTCAAGCAGATCTATAATCGATTCATTTTAACACAGAAAAATGGAACGCTAATTTGTATCGATCAAAAAAGAGCTCATGAACGTGTTCTTTATGAATATTTCATGACTGCAATGACGAGTCAGAAAATAAATACACAACAACTTCTTTTCCCAGAAACAATTACGCTTCAGGCTTCAGATGCTGAATTATTAAGAGATATACTTCCTGAATTACAGCAGATGGGAATCGATATCAATCAGTTTGGTAAAAACGACTTTATAGTAAATGGACTACCTGCAGACTTGCATGAATTAAATGCAACTCAGTTAATAGAACAATTACTTGAACAGTTCAAGCTAAATACAGATGAAGTTAAAGTTGACAAAAGAAATGCTTTAGCTAAAAACTTAAGTAGAAACATAGCAATCAAAAGAGGTCAGAAATTAGAGATTGAAGAAATCAAGTCTTTAATACAACAGTTATTCTTATGTGAATCACCGCTTATCAACCCAAGTGGTAGATCAACATTTTTTAACTTTACTACTGAGGAAATTATTAATAAATTAGGATAATGTTAGATTTTAGAAACATACCACCTGTTACCAAGTACTTGTTGATTCTCAACTTAATATTTTTTGTATTACAAAACATAATTCCAGTTGTTAATCAAGACTTTACATTACACTTTTTTAAGTCACCTAACTTTGAGCCGTACCAGTTAATCACTCATATGTTCATGCATGGTGGAATGTCTCACTTACTATTCAACATGTTTGGGCTATTTATGTTTGGACCAGATGTAGAAAGAATGTTAGGTGAGAAAAAATTCCTAACATATTATGTATTAACTGGATTTGGAGCAGTAATTCTTCGTTTTATTGTTATCTATTTAATGAATGGAGATAGAATACATGACTTAGAATCAGATTTCATTAATAATTACATTTCATATAAAGAATACACAAATAATTATAATGGTGAATTCGGCAGCATGGTTGGTGCCTCTGGAGCATTATTCGGAATATTAGCAGCTTTCGGTTATTTATTTCCAGATCGAGAAATGTTTCTTTTTCAAATTAAAGCAAAACACTTCGTAATGATATATGCTGCTTATGAACTTTACAGAGGATTACAAGATGCACCACAAGATAACATTGCCCATTTCGCACATTTAGGTGGTGCATTATTCGGGTACTTGATTCTTAAAAATTGGCGTAAAAAAAATATTTTTTAATGAAAGACATAATCAATCAAATAAAACAAAGCTATAAAGCAGGAGATATACTTACAAGGTTGATTTTCATTAACGTTGGAGTATTTTTCAGTATAAAAACAGTACAAATTATTTTCGGATTATTTACTATTATTGAAGTTCATGAGGTTAATGATGCCATATATAAATACCTGGCTTTCCCTAGTAACAATTTAGAAGCAGCTCTCTTTAGATTCCACACTGTAATTACTCATATGTTTTTACATCTAGGCTTTAGACACATATTCTACAATATGCTTTCACTTTACTTTTTAGGAAGAATTTTCCTTTCGTATTTCACTCCTAAAAAGTTTTTGGGTTTATATTTACTAGGAGGGTTTGCAGGTTTGATTTTACTTGAAGTAATTCTTAAAATATCTCCTAAAGATCAACTTTCACTTCCTGCTCATGGAGCTTCAGCAGCAGTAATGACAATAGTAATCGGTATATGTGCATATGTTCCGAAAGTTGAAGTTCGACCATTTGGACTTTTCCCGATTAAACTTATGTATGTTGGTATGGTCTATTTTCTTTTGGATTATCTTTTTTTAATGGAAGCAAATACTGGTGGACATATCGCTCACATTGGTGGAGCTATAACCGGTTATATTTTTGCGACAAGTGAAAAAAAAGGAAAGGATATTACTAAAGGTATGAACTCTGTTATTTCAGGAATTGTCAACCTATTCAAAAGGAAGTCTAAACTTAAAGTAGTTCATTCTCAAAAGAATGTGCAGAACATGACTGATGATGAGTACAATGAGAACAAGAAATACACTCAGAAAGAAATTGATAAAATCTTAGATAAAATTTCAGCTAGCGGTTACGAATCACTATCTAAACAAGAAAAGAAAGATTTATATAATTTTTCGAACAACAAGTAAAACCGACTTGTAATTCTTAATTAATTAAATCCAACAAGAACTGTTGAATTTAGAAACAAAAAAATCGCACCTATAGGATGCGATTTTTTTTTATACTGTAATTAGATAACTTAAAAGTTATCTTGTATTTTTTCGATCTTAGTATAAGCTGGACATACCTCATGAGATTTACATGACGTCATTAATCCACTTACAAAAACTACTAATAATATTAATCCTGAAACTCTCATCCTCTTGTGTATGTATTCAATTTATATAAAAATACTTCTAACAAATGTATTTATTACTAAATATAATAAAACGTTATTAACAATCTGTTTAAAACATCTCTGTAATTATCTCGTGTTCAGATTTAACGGAGCAATTCTAATAAGGTTTAGATTATTATTTTTTCAGATTTCAAATAATAAAATCAATTCACGTATTTCTCCAGATTTAAGATAAATCTGGACCTTTCTTCCGATTGAGCCTGAATACCCTTTCATATTAAAATCCAAATCTAATGGCTCTACTTCTCCGGGGTTAATTCTCCATTCATTCCTTTTTGGAGCCATACAGTGACACCCCGTATTAACGCTGTCTATCTCAATTATTGAGTCTGATAGATTTTCAATATAGAATCTCCAACTAAAATTAAGTGTATCAATTTTCCCTAAATTATAAGTTGTCTGATTACTATCTAAACTGAACTTAAACGGAATATCTTTTCTAATTGAATCATTAATCAACTGTAAATTAATAATTTCTATTTTTCGTTCAAGTGCAGCTCCTTTACTATAAACGGAATTCCTTGTATCGTAAAAATCATCACTAATAGTTGTATCAGATCTATGCTCTCCAAATGGAACTTTAATAATTTTAAGCAATCCTCCATTCGCCGCTTTGTTATCCAAATACTTAGAGAATACATTCCCAGGATATCTTCTTAAGTAGTTTTGTAGACTATTAATTCTTCTCAGGGTAAGATTTACATTATAGTCTGATTTTGCCAATGGAGACGCATATCCTTTTACCGAAAGCTCAATTTTATTTCCATTATTTAATTCCTTTATTAACTCAGCTGTAAAGATTTTTAAATCTGAAACACCTCTATGAACATAATCATCAAAGAAATCTTGAATTTCATCAACAGCTTCTAATGAATCCTCTCCGTGCAACTTCTTACTATACTCTTCTCTATAAGTAGGAATACGTTTAATATAACTGTTATATGTTTCCATATAAGAATAAGGTGTAATCGTATCCCAGTTATCAGGATTCGGTCTATCATTATGAAAATACAAAGTAACATGATACTCTTCTACCAACCTCTGTAATCTTAACATCGTAGCGACATCGTCAGGTAGATCTAAAGTATCCTCAGGAGTTTTTACAGGCTTTGGGAATTGATATGAAAATAAATCATTACAACACACAGCAACCTTATCAGTAATTGCTCCTATTCTTGAACTCGTAAACATTCCCGACAAAGAATCATATGGTGAATAATACAAATCGTTTTCACTTGAATTTAGAGGAATCCCTAAATTCTTAATAGAAACAGGCCTCTTCCAGTTCCCTGTTGCTTTATACATATCAAAACCACCAAGGTTGTAATGCCAGTTAGATGCAAAATAAACAACTTTTCTTTTACCATCATAAAAAGGTGACACCTCGTCTCCATAAGAATTAACTTTTGATCCTAAATTCTTAGGGTTACTCCAGTTTCCTCTTTTGTATTCTGAGAACCAAATATCCCAACCACCTTTACCACCTTTCCTGTTCGAAGTGAAAAGTAAATACTGCTTTGAACCAATTTTAAAATAATGAGGATTTTTAGAAGCAAAGCCCTCGACGTTTACAGATAGTTTTTTCGGAACTTTAAAAGTTGGTTTACCATCCTTAATTTCCGTTTTGTAGATTTGAAAACCATCATTGGCTTCCAATTTAGAATAATAAAAGAAACCGCTTACAATATCTACAGAACCATTTGCTCGTGATTTTTTTGAAGAATAAATATAACTTGAATCCACTCTCCAAACACTATCTTCCTCAATCCCTTTATATATAGAAATAGAATACTTGTCTTTATCTACTGAACCATTCTTATTATACTCAGGAGCTCGAAGCGTACTAAAAACTATACTTGTGTCAGATATGAAATAAGAATTAAATTCTGCACTCCCTGTATTCAATTCTTCTCCTAAATTAGTTATCTCAACATCAACTGTATCGCCTAACAAAGTGTATACTTTTGAAAAAGACTTTACTTCATTTTTTGCTCTTCGATAATAAAGGTCATTTTTCACCTTGTAAGTTCTAGTAAACTTTTTAAATGCCTTTTCACTTTCTTCATACTTCCCTTCTCGTTTCAAGATTTCAGCAATATGAAATAGGTAATCTGGATGACTATTTTTAAGAACACCATCTTTATCAATTTTCATTAATAATGGCATTGCCTTTTTATAATTATGAAAACCTTTATTTGAAATTGCTAATCGATAAATTAAACCTTCTGCAGTACTATCTATTTCAAAAGCCAAATCATAAAAATGAATAGCTCCAAAATAATCCCCCTCTTCCATTTTAAGATCACCATTCTCAATTAAAGTATTGAGTTCAGTTACTTTAAAATATTTAGATTGTCCGAGGGAAATTCCAGATATAACAAAACATAATATGAATAGAACTTTCCTCATTAATGGACTGGACAAAATTTAAACTGTGGTAATTTCTTAGGATATGGTATGATGTATATAACGGCTAATTCAACTCCACCTTTATAGTCTGATGCAGGAGTCAAACCCGAATAGTTAATATCATAACTTACTGCAGCTTTCAATCTATCGTAATTAATTCCAAGAATTAAGTCACCTGAATCTACAGCTCTAAAATATGCTCCAAAAAATATTGACTGCTTAAAATACTTAGTTTTACTTAAGTTATAATCAACCAAGCTTCCAAAATTAATTGAGTTGAATTTCCCTTGAACTGAGATTTGAATTCCTGGCTGAATTTCCAATTTATTATTTAATTGATATTTACCTCCAACTTGCCAACTCCACCTTCTATCAAGTAAGATCTCATCATTATTAAAAAAGCTCTGCTTAGGTGTGAATAAATTGAAAACAGCAAAAGAAGTTCTAGCTTCAAACTTATCGGTTAATTTA
>CAWVWF010000081.1:0-14355 GCA_963933885.1 uncultured Flavobacteriales bacterium
GTTTTCCTTTGATTAAAATAAGATATTATCATCAATACAAAGTAAAGGCAAGTTTAGCGAAGCGTAACTTGTGTTGACCTTTTGGCAAGGCTGTGCCTTAAGTGCGGAGGTAACTTAATAGTAATCCATTGTGGTTACTGTGTGAGACACAAGGCACAGCCTTGCGCCAGCATAAGATTGTGTTAATTTAAAAAGGCCTTCGAACGAGAAGGCACAAGCTTCCCAAAGAGTAAACACAAGTTACGCTTCGCTCACCAAGCGGTAGGCGAACCTTGATTTCCATTGAAAAAAAGTATATATGAATAAACTTGCGCTAGCAATGAAGTTTTGTTGAATACCGATTATAAATCGGATAGTTTATCCTTTTAGATTAAAAATCAAAAAGTACATAATACTTGTAAGGTTTGTGATAAAATAATTACCTGATATTAATCTTAACCGGAACTGTATAAACGATAGAAACTGGTTTATCAAGTCTTAATCCTGGACGCGCTTTTGGTAATTTTTTCACTGCTGCGATTGCTGCCTTATCTAAAACTTCGTTAACTCCTTTTAAAATTTCAACTTTCGTTACGTTACCTTCTTTGTTAATTACAAAACGAACATATACTGTACCTTCCCATCCCATTTCTCTTGCGATTTCTGGTAATACATAAGCTTCTTTTATCTTCTTGTGAATTAAACGTTCAGTACACTTATCTCTTACTCTCCCTTTTAATCCAGCACATTCAGGATAATAAGGCATGTCTTTAGAATACATTAAAGGTGTGTCATCTAAAACTTCATCAGACTCTTCGCCTTCAACTTCAGTTTCGTTAATTTCCATTTCCTCTTCTTCTTCATCCTCAAACTCTTCTTCAGGAGTTTCAACTTCATCTTCTACGATTTCAATTTCAGGTTCTTGTGGTGGCGGCGGAGGTGGTGGAGTAAATTCCGGCATTTCCGGCGGTTGAACGATCTGAGGAATTTCAGCTAACTCTTCGTCAATATCTACGATGAAATCATATGCATTCTTATCATATGTTTTATATGTAAAGGCTGCGAAAGTAATTCCTGCGATAAATAGAAATCCAATCGATAAAAACACATAACGTGCTTTCTCTAAATTTGATTTTTCTGACTTTCGTTGATTCATTTTTCTCTGTAATAGAATTCAAAAATACTAAGAACTTTAGTTTTTACAACTACCATTCATCAATATTACTCATTAATTCACAATAGGTCAACCCGTTCTGTAGCTTGAATGCACAACGTCGTGTTGTTCATTTAAGTACTAGTATCCACACTTTTCTTTTCCTTTCACAAAAAAGAACAAAGCAATTGCTAAAGTAATTCCTACTAAATCAGCAACAATATCTAAAAGTTCAAATCCCCTATTTGGAATAAAATAGTGTTGAACTAGCTCAATAGTTACGGTTAAAACTACACTGAATATTGTAACATATTTCAATGCAAAATAATGAAGCATTGGATATTGACTTTGTTTAACACATCCTACAAGACTACAAAAAGTAAAACATAGAAAAAGTATAATATGTAATGCCTTATCTAGGTTTTGAGTATGTGCTTTTGGTAGCGTACTACCAGGCAACAAACATCCTACAAGTAGGATTGTAAGAAAGAATATTGAAAATATGTTGTGTCTTAAAAACACTATTTTACTAGATTAATGCTTAGTTCTTTCAATTGCTCATCATCAATTAAAGATGGTGAATCAATCATTACATCTCTACCTGAGTTGTTCTTCGGGAAAGCGATGAAATCTCTAATAGAATCTTGTCCACCCAACATGGCACAAATTCTATCAAATCCAAATGCCAATCCTCCATGTGGTGGAGCACCATATTCGAAAGCGTTCATTAAGAATCCGAATTGCTCTTCAGCTTCTTCTTTAGTGAATCCTAACAAGTCGAACATTCTTCCTTGTAATGTTTTATCGTAAATTCTAATAGAACCTCCACCTAATTCAACACCATTCATACATAAGTCATATGCGTTAGCTCTAACTTCTCCTGGTGCAGTTTCCATCTTATCAAAATCTTCTTCTTTCGGAGAAGTAAATGGATGATGCATTGCGTGGAATCTTTTTGTGTCTTCATCCCATTCTAAAAGTGGGAAATCAATTACCCATAAAGGCTTAAATTCAGAAGGATTTCTTAATCCTAATTCATCACCCATATGTAAACGTAATTCATTCATTTGCTTTCTAACTTGATCTTTACCTCCAGCTAAAACCAATAATAAATCTCCTGGCTCCATATCAGCTTTTTCAGCCCATAATTTTAAAGCGTCTTGATCGAAGAACTTGTCAACTGAAGATTTGAATGTTCCGTCTTCGTTGTATTTTAAGTAAACTAAGCCAGTTGCTCCAATTTGTGGTTTCTTTACAAATGCAGTTAACTTATCTAAAGCTTTTCTTGTGTAAGTAGCACAGTCTTTTGCGTTGATAGCTAATACCTGCTCTACTTTATCAAAAACAACAAATCCTTTATTTTGAGCAACCTCATTAAGGTCTACAAATTTCATATCGAAACGAATGTCTGGCTTATCACTTCCGTAAGTTTCCATTGCATCCGCATAAGTCATTCTTGGAACGTCCCCTAAATCCTTATTCAATACTGTTTTGAATAAGTGTTTAGCTAAACCTTCGAATGTATTCATAACATCCTCTTGAGTTACGAAAGACATTTCACAGTCAATTTGAGTAAACTCTGGTTGTCTATCCGCTCTTAAATCTTCATCTCTGAAACACTTTACAATCTGGTAATAGCGATCTAAACCACCAACCATTAATAATTGCTTAAATGTCTGAGGCGATTGAGGTAATGCGTAAAATTCACCTGGATTCATTCTAGATGGAACAACAAAATCTCTTGCTCCTTCTGGAGTTGATTTGATTAAAACCGGAGTTTCAACCTCAACAAATGCTTCATTCGTTAAATAACTTCTCGTTTCAAACGATACCTTATTTCTTAATTCTAAATTCTTTCTAACTGGATTTCTACGAATATCTAAATAACGATATTTCATTCTCACCTCGTCACCACCATCAGTATCGTCTTCGATTTTAAATGGAGGCGTTAAAGATTTATTTAAAACTTTTATTTCCGAAACCTTGATTTCGATATCACCAGTATCAATTTTATTTGATTTAGCGATACGCTCTATAACTTCTCCTTGAACAGTAATAACATATTCTCTTCCTAAGTCTTTTGCAATTTGCAAAACCTCTGGACTAGAAACACCTTCTTCTAAAGCCAATTGAGTTATACCGAATTTATCACGAAGATCAACCCAAACCATTCCACCTTTGTCTCTCACAATTTGCACCCAACCACTAAGCGTAATTGTTTGCCCAACGTTTTCTTTTCTTAATTCTCCACAATTATGAGTTCTGTACATGACGGATAGTTTTAATTTGATGCAAAAATAAGATAAATTGAATGCTAAACAATACCTCAGTTTATATTTTCCGTTTATTTTTGTAAGATGAGTTTAAGTGTTTTTAGTGACGATCATTTTATGAAATTGGCCTACCAAGAGGCTGAAAAAGCTTTTAATCAGGATGAAGTTCCTGTAGGCGCTGTGATAGTCTGTGATAATCAAGTAATTGCAAGGGCACACAATATGACCGAAGCTTTGAATGATGTTACGGCTCATGCAGAAATGCAAGCTTTCACTATAGCTTCTGATTTTCTAGGAGGAAAATTTCTAGATCAATGCACCTTATATGTAACACTTGAACCGTGTAGTATGTGTGCAGGAGCAAGTTACTGGGCGCGTTTAAAGCGTGTTGTTATTGGCGCTAGGGATGAAAAAAGAGGTTATACTTTTTACAACGAAAACATGCTTCATCCAAAAACAACGATAGATTGGGGTATTATGGAAACTGAATGTAGCGCAATTCTGAAAGATTTCTTTCAGCAAAAACGTATATAATCATCAAAGGAATTTTCATGTCAAGAAAAAAAAAGGCATTTAAGGTTATGTAATAAGTTCCACAATATATGCCACCAATCTATAATCTTTAAACGATACAATAGTCCACTCTTAATTCTTTCCCTTCCTTTATAATCTCTTATTGGCTTACTGCACTTATGATAATAATAGTTAGTAAATCGAAAGTAGATCAGACAGACATCTGATCAATAATAATTAGTTTTGGCGATAAAAAAAGTCCACTTCTTTTTTCAAAATCATCACCATCCCAATTCCATAATGCTTTTTTATAATGTTTTCGATGAGTGAAAATTCGAATGTCAGAATTTTTATATTGATTATGAGCAAAATA
The DNA here is from genome assembly GCA_963933885.1 of uncultured Flavobacteriales bacterium. Classification (GTDB taxonomy): domain Bacteria; phylum Bacteroidota; class Bacteroidia; order Flavobacteriales_C; genus CAWVWF01. Next base: position 4,292 of record CAWVWF010000081.1, read on the forward strand.
GCGTAACCATTATTTTGATTAAAGCGTATCGCTTTCAAAATATCTAAACTTTTCAATAAGATTTCACAACTTAAAACTTATAATTATGGCCCTCGGAGACAACGCTAAAAAATCAAATTCTAAAGGAGTTCCTGGTAAAACTGGAAGTTCGGATGGTAATCAAAATTCAGACTCATTAAAAGCTGCCATTGATGCAGGTTGGGCATTTATCGAATTTGATCCTACCGGAATAGTAACAAATGTTAATGATAATTTTTTAAAAGCCTTAGGTTATTCTAAACAGGGAGTTGTAGGTAAACATCATAAAATGTTTTGTGATGCTGAGTATATTAAAGGAGCTGGTTATAAGAAATTTTGGAAGGATTTAGGAGAAGGTGAAATTAAAGCGGGAGATTTTGAAAGGTTTACAAAAAGTGGAAAAGCAGTTTGGATAAAAGCTTCTTATACACCTGTTAAGAATGCAGCAGGAAAAGTTGAAAAAGTAATAAAAATAGCAACTGTAATTACGGATCAGAAAAAAATGGAGGATGATGCAGCAGCATTAAAATCTGCAGTAGATGTAGGTTGGGCTCAGATTGAATTTGATCCAGTAGGAAACATCATCGATGTAAATGAAAACTTCTATAAAACCCTAGGTTATACGAAAGAAGAATTGATTGGACAACATCACAGAATGTTCTGTGAAACAAATTATACAAACAGTGCTGATTACAAAATCTTCTGGAAAGATTTAGGAGATGGAAAAGTAAACACTGCCGATTTTGAGAGATTTACAAAAGATGGAACCTCAGTTTGGATAAAAGCTTCTTATGCACCAGTACTAGATAAAGAAGGTAAGGTAGAAAGAGTAATAAAAATTGCAACTGTAATCACAGAAGCGAAAAAAACAGAATCAGATGCAGCAGCATTAAAATCTGCAGTAGATGTAGGTTGGGCTCAGATTGAATTTGATCCAGTAGGAAACATCATCGATGTAAATGAAAACTTCTATAAAACCCTAGGTTATACGAAAGAAGAATTGATTGGACAACATCACAGAATGTTCTGTGAAACAAATTATACAAACAGTGCTGATTACAAAATCTTCTGGAAAGATTTAGGAGATGGAAAAGTAAACACTGCCGATTTTGAGAGATTTACAAAAGATGGAACCTCAGTTTGGATAAAAGCTTCTTATGCACCAGTACTAGATAAAGAAGGTAAGGTAGAAAGAGTAATAAAAATAGCAACTGTAATTACTGAAGCAAAAACAGCTGAATTAATTAATGAACAAAATAGAGCAGCATTTGTGGAAGCTACTAAGTTTATTCGAGCACTTGCTGTAGGAGACTTTGAAGAGGTTATGAATACGAAAGAATTGGCAATGGACGAAAATACCAGTGCTGTAATTGAAGATTTATATGGCCTGAGAGATTCGGTAAAAGGAATTATTGATGAAGTTAATTTAGTAGTAGTAGAAGCAGGAGATAAAGGGAACTTGAATGCTCGTTTAAATATTGATTCTGCGGAAGGGCAATGGAAATCCTTAGTTGATTCTATTAATTTATTAATGCAATCCATAGCTGAACCAATGCTTGAGTTCAACGGAATCATTAGTGGTATGGCTGGTGGTGATTTAACAAATAAATTTGAAATGGTCTCTGCTGGTGATATTAAGGAAATGGGTGATTCCTTAAATGATTGTATCACGAACTTAAATAGTTTATTAGGAAACATATCCGACAGTTCAAATGTTGTTGCTGATACTGCCGTAAGCATGGAAAGCCAATCTGAGGCAATGGGCGCTACTACAACTGAGGTTGCAAGTGCCATTACTCAAATGGCAAGAGGAGCTCAAGAGCAAGCTCAGAAAACGGATGAGTCTTCAAGAATGATTGAACAAGTAATGAAATCATCCAGTGAAATGGCGAGTAAGGCTGCCGACATTAATTCGGCCGCCAATCAAGGGCAAGCAAGTTGTAATGAAGGGCTTAAGATAATGGAACAGTTACTTGGTAACATGACCGATATCGAAGGGTCTGCAGGATCAACCGCAGAATCTATAAGTGTATTAACTGAACGAGCTGAAGAAATAGGAAGAACGTTAAATGTTATTACAGACATTGCAGCACAAACCAACTTACTTGCATTAAATGCAGCGATTGAAGCAGCAAGAGCAGGTGAAGCAGGAAGAGGTTTCGCAGTAGTTGCTGAGGAAATCAGGAAACTGGCTGAAAACTCTAAAAATGCAGCTGTAAGTATCGAAACAATTATTAGTAATGTTCAGAAAGATACGGCTCAAGCTAGTAAAGCCATCGAAACGATGACCGGTGCTGTTAAGAGTGGTAACTCAGCATCCAGTTCCGCACAAACAATTTTCGAAGAAATTAATACGCAAACGGGACAAACATTAGCTTTTGCTAATGAAATCCAAACTGCAACTTCGGAGCAAGGTGAGGTAATTATTGATGTTGTTAAAAATATCGAACAAATTGTAGTAGTTGCAGAAGAAACGGCTGCAGGTACAGAAGAAGTAGCCAGCTCTGCCTCGGAATTAAACGAAGCAATGGGAGATGTTAAAGGAGCAGCAAATAATATGGCCGCAGTAGCGGCTGAATTGCAAGCGGGAGTTAACCAGTTTAAACTAGATAATGGAAGTTCCGATAAGCCAGTTAAAGTGGCTAGAAAGGCAAGGAGATAAATTATCAATCATGTAGTATTAACTACTAATCCCAACAAATATGACAACAGATAACAATAATAAAGCTGGATCTGAAAATGGAGAGAATGATAAGAATTACAAACGCCATCAACTCATTGTTTTTAAATTAGGAATGGAAGAATATGGGCTTGAAATAGATCAAATTAAAGAGATCGTTTTAACGCCTACAATAACTAAGATGCCTCAAACAGATAACTTCATTAAGGGAGTTGCGAACATTAGAGGGAATATTATTACAATAGTAGACTTGGAGGAGAAGTTTGGTGTTAATTCACACCTTTCTCAAAACGAAAAGGAAAAACTAGGACAATATACTTTGGTTATTGAGTCCGAAACATTGAAGATTGGAATACTCGTTAGGAGTGTTCCAAACACTTTAGCAGCTTCGGATAATGATATTGACGCTTCACAAAATATAGTGCATGATTCATCTATGGACGAAAACTATATTAAAGGAATTGTTAAGATTGAAGAAAGATTAATCATTCTGGTTGATATTTTCAAAGTAATGACAGAAGAAATTTTAAACACAGGAGTGACACGTTAACATATGCACAAACTAGTTCTTATAAATGACTAAAATAAACGTCATATTAATTGAAGACTCAGCTTTAATGCGTCTGGTAATTTCAGATATGCTTAAAGCAGATCCGAAAATCAACATTATTGCTACAGCTAAGAATGGAAAAGAAGGTGCTGATATGGCATTAGATTTAAAACCTGATTTAGTTATAACTGATTTAGTTATGCCTGATTTTGATGGGATTTATGCAATCACTGAAATCAGAAAAATTAGTCAAGTTCCAATTCTGGTTTTAAGTGCTGCTAACAAAAACAGTACAATGATTTTTGATGCCATGAACGCTGGAGCTACTGATTTTCTGGAGAAACCAAAAGGTGGAATTGGTAAAGTTAGAAATGTAGATTATGAATTATTGACGACTATAAAACAGTTAGCGCTCATAAAAGTTAGTAAAAGTGTTTTAGGATCTAAAAGTATAAATGTTGAGCATAAATTCGCAAAAAAAACATCTTATGATGTAATCGTAATAGGCTCATCAACAGGTGGACCTTCAGCGGTTGAAGAAGTGCTTAAGAAATTGCCAATAAACTTACCAATACCAATTATTATTGCTCAACATATGCCTAAGAATTTCATAGCACCTTTTGCAAGAAGGTTAAATACAATTACCCCTTTAAATGTTGTTGTTGCAAAAATTGGTGAAAAAATTAAAAATGGAAATGTTTATATAGCTGATGGAGATGTGAATACAGAAGTTGAAAAGAAAGAACGAGGGATTTATTTTAAAGCGAACGATTCGCATTATAAAGATTTCAATAACCCATCAGTAACCTGTTTATTTGATTCTGCAGCTATAGTATATGGTTCTAAATGTATTTCAATTATGCTTACTGGAATGGGAAAGGATGGTGCGACAGGTATGAAGAAAATTTTTGATGAAGGTGGCTTTTGTATCGCTCAAGAAGAATCAACTTGTATTGTTTTTGGTATGCCTGGAGCAGCTGTTGCTGCAGGAGCTGTTACTCAACAAATTAAGCTTAAAGACATAAGCCTATTTGTTGTGGGGTGTTTATCTGACTAATTATAAAAATTAAAAAATGAGTAAAGAAGCCGAATATAAAGAAATATTTCATGCAGAAGCAATCGAGAGTCAAGAAGAACTTAATCGGCTTTTTACTGACCTTGAAAAAGATCATTCCAGTAAAAGGTCCATAGATGCAATCTTTAGAATTACTCATACTTTGAAAGGAAATGCCTTAGGGATGGGATTCAAAGAGATCGCTGCTATGGCGCATGTTCTAGAAGACGTTTTTGGAGAAATAAGAGAAGGGAATTTAGTTTTAAATGGGGATATTTTCGGAGATTTATATAAAGGACTTGATACCTTAAGTGCCTTAATTGATGCTCTTAAAAGTGGAGAAAAGGTGAAATATCTTGGCGTTAAAGCTAAAGTGAGTGTTATCTTAAGACAATTAAAAGAAGAAAAGGCAAAAGAGTCAGAAAACAAAGTTGAAGAAAAACCTTTAAAGAAAACAACAGGGAAAAAAACGCCTCTTAAAAAAGAGACAGTTAAAAAAACACCTGTATCTAAAGAAAATCCAAAAAATGAAGTTACGGAAATCGATTCTGATGCCGTGACTGAAGATACTCCACTTGAAGCAGAAGTTATCGAAGATACTCCACTTGAAGCAGAAGTTGTTGAAGAGGTTATCAATAACGCCCCTCCTAAAATTGCATTTTCAGATTTGATTCAAGTTCCTGTGAGGAAACTAGATGATTTAATGAATTTAGTTGGAGAGCTCGTTATTGAAAGAGACAGGATCATGCAATTGTCTAATGATAGATCCGATAAAGTGGGAGAAAATAGGCTAGACTTTTCACGATTTGTAAGAGTTACTTCTGATCTCCAATATTCTGTAATGGATGTAAGGCTAGTTCAAGTATCATTTTTATTCAATAAATTCCATAGAGTTGTTAGAGATGCTGCGAGCTCAGAAAACAAAAAAGTAAGCCTTGAATTAGAGGGGACTGAAACTGAAATTGATAGAAATGTTCTTTCAATAATCTCTGATTCCATGATTCACTTAATTAGGAATTGTGTTGGACATGGAATTGAAAAACCCGAAGACAGAAAGAAGTCAGGTAAATCAGAAGACGGTACAATTACACTAAAAGCGAGAAATGAGAATGATAATGTTATTATTGAAATTGTAGATGATGGTGGTGGTATTAATCCAAAGATAATTGCAAAAAAAGCCATCCAAAAAGGGCTTACAACACCAGACTTAATCAAACAAATGACCGATAAGGATATTGTAATGTTCATTTTTGAGCCAGGATTCTCAAGTATGGAGCAAGTTACTGCAATTTCTGGACGAGGCGTTGGAATGGATGTTGTTAAAAAAAGTATTGATTCAATTGGTGGAACAGTTGAGGTTGATTCGGTTGTTGGTAAAGGGACTGTGATAAAACTAGGTTTGCCTTCTTCAATGGCTGTTAAAGGAACTCTGCTTTTTGAATTAGGAAATCAAGAATACGCCATACCTCTAGCGTATACAGAAGCTGTAGTTTCGTTTCGAAAAAATGATTTACATAAAGTAAGTAGCGGTTTAATGGCTACTTATCTAAAAAAGACAATCTCTATTGTATTTCTTCATGATTTATTTGAATTGAACGATGAATATGAGGTTTACGAGGGATCAAGTTATCATCAAAGCTATGATAGTTGGCCAGAAGACAAGCAGCTTGATGTTGTGGTTGTATCTCATAACGGTAGAGATGTTGGTTTTGTAGTTGATAAATTATTGCAACAAAAGGAAATTGTAGAAAAACCATTAATGAAACCTGTTGATCAAGTCAAATTAATAAGTGGAGTTACTATTTTGGGAAATGGTAATGTATGTTTAGTATTGAATGTTTTATCAATTGTACAACATATTTTTTCACCTACTAAAAATCATTAAAGAATTTTAAGGATTAAGTAATATTTCTTAAATTCAATTAGGAGATTGAGAATTGTGTTAAACATAAAATTATAATGGGAAGTATTACAATAGAAGAATTAGATGCTCTTAATAGTGCAATTTTAGCTAGGCATGATATCGATTTCACTCAATATGAGCCTAAATCTTTTTCTAGACGAGTTTCTAGAGCAATGAACTATTTTGGTTATGAAACTCTATTAGACATGTGGACAAGATTACTTACTGATAGAGATTTTCTTTTTGATTTTATTGACCAAATCACTGTTGGTATGACTTCTATGTTTAGAGATCCGCAAATGTGGAAGTTTCTAAGAACCGATATCTTATTACAATTGAAACAAAAGAATAGTCCTATCGATATTTGGCATGCAGGATGCTCAACGGGCGAAGAAACTTATTCTTTAGGAATAGTATTGCAAGATTTAAAAATTCAGGATAGAGTTAATGCAATTGCAACAGATTTAAATAGAGATTCTATTGAAAAAGCCGAAAGTGGAATTTATGACAATTTAACACTACGTCAAAATGAAGCACAGTTTTCAGAATACAGTGTATTTAAAAAATACGCACGTTATTACAAACCTCATTCAGAAAAGAAATTTAAATATAATGATGATTTAAACACTCATTGTTCATATAAAGTTAGTAATATGATAAGTGATCCTGCTCCAGGAAAATTTGATGTGATTTTTTGTAGGAATGTTTTGATTTATTTTGACACTGGTCTTAAAAAGAAAATGCTTCAAAAATTTTATGATGCTTTAAAGCCTGGGGGATTTCTTATTATAGGTTATTTTGATGCTCTTCTACCGGTTATTGATAAAGATCAATGGGATTACTATAATCTTTCAGCTAAAACTTTCCAAAAAAAAGAACTCTAATTTATTAGGTTTTTAACAAGTCAATGTGTTTAAACATCCTGATTAAGGCTATTAAGGTGGTCTCTTTATATTTATCTTACGATAATGGGAGAGCTTTCTTTATTCAATTACGACACAAAACAAATTTCTTTGTATTCAAAAGAAGTCCTTGAAAATCCGTTATTATTCAATTCAAAAGTAATAAATTTTTCTACTAAATCTTTAAGTATTTCTAAAGCTTCTTATTCTGAATATAGTGATTCCTTCGGATCAGTAAAATCATTTAGAAAAATTGAAATTGACAAGAGTAAATCTTCTGGTTTAGTAAAAACAAATATTCGTACATTAAGTATTTCAAAATCCAACGAAACTAACTATCTAACGTTACGGAATTTAGATTTAACTCGGCTCGATGTTAAAACTTCAAAATCAATTAATTCAATTAAGATCAGGATTGATAAAACAAAGGAATCTTGTTTACCGTTATTAGTAAGTACTTTATTAGATCGAAACTTGTTGTAATAATTTTCGCGGAAATTTTAATAAAGTTAGACAAATATCGCAACTGAAGGCATTATGGGATCATGCCTGTAAGCTTCCCTATTTTTCGGCCCATTCAAAAATAGAATTTTAAACACCAATACAGAACTCTACGGGAGTTTTATTTTTCAATGCTGTATTTGGTCTTTTATTATTGTAATCCTACATCCATTTCTCTGTAATCTGATCAACTTATTCAATTGATTTAAATACATATGCATTGAGCACATCTCTTCTGAAAGTTCCATTAAACCTTTCGATATATATGCGTTATTAGTTGGTGATCTAGGTTCTATAAATAGTAATGGGATACTGTTCTCTTCACATCATAAACTTAATTTACTACTGATGAATTCAGGTCCGTTATCTACTCTTATCATTTTTGGAAGACTTCTCTATCTTTAAAGCTTCAAGAGTTCTGATTACTCTATGTGTTGGAACTACAACAAAAAGTCGGACAGTTTTTCTAAGACCTACGCTGCTTTTCTAATATTCATAAATTCTAATTCAACTTCTTTGGGTGTTTTATAATTTAGAGAAAAATGTAATCTCCTTGTATTATACCACGTTTCAATATATTCAAATACCGTAGTTTTAGTTTGTTGTTTAGTTTTGTACACTTCATGATATACTAATTCGGTTTTATGCTTATCCGCAACTTTACCCAAAGCAGTTTATGATCGATTAGGTTTAGCCCCTTAACTACCCGATTCTCGCGCGTCATGTTCCGTAGGACATGCGTGTGTATTTACAATCGCGTCTCCAGACGCTTTTTTAAAGTTAAATTAAAAATCAGGAGCTATGAGCCTCTTGATCCCTTTCGGCAAAGGGGTGAGTTGTTGGGTGATTATCTATATTGAAAAGCCTTGGGTAAAGAAGCGGATAAGCATATATAAAAATGTCTGAATCCTGTCTTGCTTTTCTATACATTTTCAATCACTACCAATACAAGACAACTCGTAAATATCAAAATACGAATCAGTTAAAGGCGTAACTTCATAATACTAACAATCAAATCGCAATGAATTATGAAGTCTAAAAAAATCCTTTCACTACTCGTTTTTTCATTAACGATTACAGCTACAAAAGCTCAAAACAATAAAGAAGTAATTGGTTACTTTGCGAATTGGCAAATCTACGCAAGAGGCGGTGTTTTTCATCCTCAATCCATTGATTACAGTAATTACACAATTCTTAACTACTCGTTTCTTACAACAGATACATTAGGAAACATTTCTGGAGTTGATGCTTGGGCTGATAGTTTAATGTTGCGTGGTGCTATAGATTGGGGGAAACCTCAGCCTGCTTATATAAAAAACACATCCTTAATAGATTATGCTCATCTCTGGGGGGTTAAAGTTCTTCCTGTTATTGGAGGTTGGACTTTATCGGATAATTTTTCGGCAATGGCTGCCAATCCAAAAGCAGTTGCCAACTTCTCACACAATTGTGTTGAGTTGATTAGAAAATATCAATTTGATGGAATCGATATCGACTGGGAATATCCTACCTATAAAGAACACAGTGGTAATCCTGAAGACAAACAGAATTTTACTATACTCATGCAATCCATCAGAGATTCTATTGATGCGTATGGTAAGAAAGAAAATCAAGATTATCTTTTAATGGCAGCATTTGGTGCAAACCCAAGTCAGATGAATGGAATTGAATATGATAAAGTAAAAGACATACTCGATTATATTAACTTAATGACTTACGATTATAACGGTACTTGGGGTAATAAATCTAATCATCATTCTCCGTTATATTCATCTGAACCCGATAGTGCAGGATCATTAGATTGGTCTTTTAGATTATTGACTGAGAAATATGATGTGCCTGCTCACAAAATTAATATTGGAACAGGGTTCTACGCCAGAACATATAGATGTGTCTCTGATATCAAACAAGCAGGTCACTGTGGAACAGACAATAAAACATTCCCATATTATGATGGAAAACCAATGTACTGGAGGGTAATGGAAGAAGCACATAACTATGAAGAAAAATGGGATGACATTGCTAAGATGAGTTATATGGTTAACAAGAAAGATTCCTCGATGATTTCCTATGAAAATGAAAAGACCGTTAGATTAAAGGCTGAATATGCATTAAAATTTAAAGCTGCTGGAGTTATCATATGGGATATCTCAGGAGATTATATTAGTGCGGAACCAGGTTCTTTAGTCATAAAGGATACTCCGTTGGCAAGACAAATAAGAGAAGCTTTTCAGTTAACTTCTGGGGATCGTATTAGGAAGAAGTATTAAAACCTTTGTAAGTCCCCAATTCTTCATCCACAATTTACTGAGGCGTTTAGGTTCCCGCCTTCGCGAGAATGACAAATTTGGTATTCTCCGAAGGCACACTACTGTTCGGAATTAATAGATCTATAATTTACACAGTTAATGTCCAGTTGTTCTTATTTCAGTCTCATTTGAAAATGACTTAGAATT
>CAWVWF010000082.1:0-14247 GCA_963933885.1 uncultured Flavobacteriales bacterium
TGCAAAACCTTTTCGCGTAATTTTGTCCGCTCCCCATAAAAATTAACGTGACCCAAAGCTCACCTATTAAAAACACAAGATGAACTATTAATCATTCTATAATAGATGGCCTCTTTCTTATTATCCAAAAGATGAAAAGAATAAGGATTTGGAGTCAAAGAAATCTACAATAGCCCTGTAGTATCAAAACATGTGTTATGTTTTTTAACAGAGAATAACTAAATCACTTATTTCGTTTTCTTTTAAACCACCTAATTAAAAAGACAACCGAACCAATTAAACCTAAAATAAATAAGGTTTGAATCCACGCGGCTAGAGAAAGTATTTTATACAATAAGTCATTATGACCTTTTCTATCGTATTTCTTCCCTCCTATTTCTTTCATATGATGAAGTAAACTAACTGCTAAGTTCTCTTCAGGTAATACTTCATGACAACTTGCACAAACACCACGTCTATCAAGATTAGCTCGTTCATCATTATTTAATGGTCGTGAACCTGTAAAGTGATGTCCAACAGTTTGAGTTTGCTTACCATCTTCTGTTACAATCCTACTCCAATCAACTTCCAAGTTAGGTATAGGATTAATTTGCATTTGATGACTATCAGGTAAAACCTCTCCATCTGCAGTCATTAAATCAACAACATATCCTTTGCTCGGATTTGCATAAATGCTACCTCCTCCAATCCCATACCCCATGGCTTGAGGATTAGTATGGCAGCTTTCACAAGCTCTAGATTTCTTTGAAGTTGTGTGTGGTTGCACTGGAGAAACATCAATACCCAATTGCCCTGAACTATCTGCTCCTTCTACGCCTGGAATCTTAAATATATGATTTAGTAACAATGGTTTACCGTCCTTTCCAATTACAGTAATAGTTGTTTGACAACCTGGTATCGCAGGAGACACCCTGTGCTCACCATTAATAACAAGTGGTGGATTTTCCCATCTTAAATAACTTCTTTGCTCTGTAACCTTCCCTTCTATTAAATACTTATCATGTTCACCCCTAGCATCTGCTGTAAGCCCAGAGGAATCATGATCTTTAGCCATCGCTAACCAATCAGGATGAAGCTCCCCTTGAGAATAATCAATCTTCACGTGACACCCATAACATTGTGGAGCCCAATCAGCATGACATGAATAACATTCCAGTTGATCCATATGCTTATCAATATTAACCATTGCGATTTTACCTTCCTCACTTAGTTCATCATTATCCAATAAATACTTAAGTGGTTTTAGCTCTAAGTCCTTTCCGCCTGCTGTATGTAATAAAACTTTATCTCCTTTTTTAACAACATTCTCAAGTGGATTACCTCTTGCAGATAAAAGGAAACCATCTTGTGGGTGGTAATTAGTCCCTTGTTTTGAATGCGGCAAGACCTCTTTAGCTAATCCTCTTGCAGGTCCTTTTGCAGGAACCTCCATCGCGATTTCATCTCCATAACCTAGTGGTAACTCCCAAGGGAATTTTGTTGGTGTTCCATGACAATCTTGACATTCTATTTCTACAGGAGCTAAAGTTGTCCCTGCCAATCTACCATCACTATGCACATCTAATGAAGTGTGGCAATCCTGACAAACCATTCCTTTATCCAAATGAATATCTGCATGTAAGTGCAAATAGTTCTTTGTATGTAATTTTTCTTGACCACCACCATCACCCATAAATGGAGAAGAATATGATGTTTCCATTAACCCTTGATAAGAAGTACCGATTCGCTTTCCTCTATCGTGACATGTTGTACAGGTTTCTACTGGTATTCCTGAATACTCTTTCCCATGAACGTTCACTTTACATTCTCTAGTTGATTGAATGCTGTGAACTAAAGGATGTCCTGGTTCTTTTTTACTTATCGAAGGATCTTTTCCTTCATATAATCCTGCATTCGAATATGGCATATGGCAAGACGTACATCCCATCCCTCTAAAATCACCTCTTTTCTCACGTCCTTTCGTTCCTGTATGACAACGTTGACACTCTTGGCGCATGTAAGTATATACTGCTAATTGAGGATTCTCTTGCACCTCATCAGACGTTGGAGCCGGAGGAAGCTCAATCATTGACTTCGGAAAAACCTGTCCTTCCTTAGCCTCTATTTGCTGCATGTATTTATTATACGTTTCTGTACCTAAAGTTTCATGTGCTTTCTTAGCAGTAACATCAAAATTTCCAACATCATGCTTATACCCATTCATCGCTCCGAATCCCCATAAACTTCCTTGAATCTTACCAGCTTCTGTAAACATTAATGAAGTAAATTGAGTTCCTACTTGAGCATCGTGACAAGTACCACATGTATGTTCGTTTATCCATGGACTTCCTGGATCAGGATAAAAGGTTTTAGGTCCTTTGTTATGTTTAAAATATGTGATAGTTCCAGCGTGCGATTTTTCCTTAATAAAAGAAGAAGGATTACCTCCATGACATACAACACAGTCATTTCCTTTAATCCCTGCATGATCAGCTACTTTTAAGATAGCTTGCATCATTTCACTTCTCATATCTTTTATAGGCTCAATACCTTTGTGACATGAGATACATGAATTCCCTGTTAAATCACCAGACGTTTGTGTAAACCTTGGAATGGATTCAATTTCACCATCTTTTAGGAAAGCAGTTGTTACAAAAAAAGCAACACCTAATAAAAGCAATATATATTTCCCAATCGATTTTTTCATGTAGAGCGAAGTTAATCAAAACACTTTATTATAACTCAACTAATATTATGCTTTTAATCAAAGTATTAAACAAAAAAAAGGCTATCCATTGGATAGCCTTTTTAATAATTTATAATGTTTAGTAAATTACTCTACTTAAACTCTTTCTGGCTTTGGTAATAATGCCTTTCTTGAAAGTTTGAACTTTCCTGATCTCTTATCGATCTCTAAAAGTTTAACCTCAACCATTTGACCTTCTTCCAATTCATCTTTCACGTTAGCAACACGCTTGTGATCGATTTCAGAAATATGTAACAATCCTTCTTTACCGGGTAAAATCTCAACGATTGCACCAAAATCAAGAATAACCTTAACCTTTCCTTTGTAAGTTTCACCTGCTTCTGGAAGCGTTGTGATTCCTTTAATTCTAGATACAGCAGCATCAATACCTTCCTTGTTGTTTCCAGCAATAGAAACTGAAGCAGTTCTAGAATCCTTTTCTTCAAGGATAATAGTTGTTTCAGTATCTTTTTGAAGTTCTTGAATAACTTTTCCTCCAGGTCCGATAATCGCACCCATGAATTCAGTTGGAATTGTAAATCCGATGATTCTTGGCGCGTGCGCTTTGAACTCTTCGTTTGGAGTAGCAATAGTCTTTGCCATTTCTCCTAAGATATGTAATCTACCTTCTTTAGCTTGGAACAATGCTGCTACCAATACTTCGTAAGATAAACCGTCAATTTTAATATCCATTTGAGCAGCAGTAATACCATCTTTAGTACCTGTTACTTTGAAATCCATATCTCCTAAGTGATCTTCATCTCCTAAGATATCAGAAAGTACTGCGTATTTACCAGACTCTTGATCGTAGATTAATCCCATTGCAATACCAGAAACTGGTTTTGTAATTTGGATACCTGCATCCATCAATGCTAATGTACCAGCACAAACTGATGCCATTGAAGAAGAACCGTTAGATTCTAAAATGTCAGAAATAATACGAACTGTATAAGGGAAATCATCACCAGTAGGCATAACAGGTTTTAAACCTCTCCATGCTAAGTTTCCATGACCAATTTCTCTACGGCTAGTTCCTCTTACAGGACGAGCTTCACCAGTTGAGAATGGAGGGAAATTATAATGTAAATAGAATTGATCTTCTCTTTGAACAGAAACACCATCAGCTTTTTGAGCATCTAGTTTAGTACCAATTGCTAATGAAGTTAAAGCTTGAGTTTCACCTCTTGTGAAAATAGCAGAACCATGTGTTCCAGGTAAATAATCAACCTCACACCAGATTGGACGAATCTTATCTGTTGCTCTACCATCTAAACGAGTTCCCTCATTTAAAACACAGTCTCTTACTGCAGCTTTTTGTGACTTTTTAAATCCTGTAGAAATAAATGCACCTAAAGCAACTTGATCTTCTGCGCTATAAGTAGCTAATAATTCAGCATACATAACATCAAAAGCAGCAGTTCTTTCCTTTTTAGAAGAACCCTTCTTAGCGATAGCGTATAATTTATCGTAAGTAGCTTCTTTAACACTAGCATAAACTTCTTCGTTTACGTCAGCTTTAACATAATCTCTTTTTATTTGAGCAGGATCAACTTGAGCAGCTAAATCGATCTGAGCTTGACACTGAAGTTTGATTACTTCATGAGCAACTTTAATTGCCTCAATCATATCTTCTTCAGAAGCTTCGCTCATTTCACCTTCAACCATCATGATGTTCTCCATCGTTGCAGCGATAATCATATCCATATCTGCAGCTTCAACTTCAGCTTTTGTAGGGTTAACGATAAATTTACCATCAACTCTTGCTACCTGTGCTTCAGATACTGGTCCCATGAAAGGAATATCAGATACTGCTAATGCTGCAGATGCTGCTAATCCAGCTAAACCTTCTGGCGTACTTGCGTTTTCATCATATGAAATCAACTGTAACATCACCTGAGTGTCTAATCTGTAATCGCTAGCAAATAAAGGACGTAATGCTCTATCTACTAATCTACATATTAAGATCTCAGTTTCCGATGGACGAGCTTCTCTCTTTAAATAACCTCCTGCAAATTTACCTGCAGCTGTATATTTTTCTTTGTAATCTACTGACAATGGGAAAAAGTCAACTCCTTCTCTTATCTGTGTTGAAGAAACAACAGTTGCAAGAATCATTGTACCTCCTTGTTTTACTACTACAGCTCCATCAGCTTGTTTCGCTAACTTCCCTGTTTCGATGGTAATCGTTTTACCATCTGCCAACTCTATCGTTTGGATTTTTGCTTGTATACTCATTTGTATATTTTTATTTGCGACGAAGATACTAAAATTATTTGTCGATTTTTTATTAAAAAAACTTTCAACTCGTTAGTAGTTCAACCTTTTCCTTATTAATTATAACCTTAATACTAATCTCATCTAAAAAAAGACAAAAAAAAAGGCCACTCATTTGAGTAGCCTTCTAATATTGTATAAAGTATTGATTACTTTCTTAATCCTAAATCTACGATTAAAGATCTGTAAGCTTCAATATTTTTCGATTTCAAGTAGTTCAATAAAGAACGTCTTTGTCCAACCATTCTAATTAATGAACGTTGTGTAACAAAATCGTGTTTGTTTCCTTTTAAGTGATCAGTTAAGTGCTTGATTCTTGCTGTAAACAAAGCAATTTGCCCTTTAGTTGATCCTGTATCCTGTGCACTTTTACCATATTTGGCAAAAATTTCGTTCTTCTTTTCTAATGTAACAGATAATGACATATCTAAAATTTTATTTTTCCTAAAATTGGACAACAAAGATACGATTCCTTTTTAATAAATCAATCTTTCTCGTCATTAAATTTAATTATTTTTTATAACTCCTTAATTAAGGTGCTTGTTTTTATTGAATCAACAACATTTTCAAGTGGTATATCCTTAATTTCACTTACAGGCGCAGTCAATGAATCTTTCTTTTCTACGGCAGTTTCAGACGTTATAGACGCTGGAACAATTGAAGAAGATGTTGAATCGTCTTTCGCTTCTATTCGCTCCTCTACTGCTTCCAAAACCGGAGCAACAACTGAAGAATCAGAAATTAACGGACTAGAAACGATAGAGTTTGATTTCTCAACCCTTTTAGTAGGTATAAAATCAGTATTCGAAACAGCTGAATCCTTAACTGTTATAATCGTAGCTTCAGGCTGAACATCCGATTTAACTTCGCTAACCTCCTCCTTAACCGGAGTAACTTCAGTCACAAGCTCTACCTCTGAAGCAGCATCAACCCTAGGTTTTTCAGACTTAATTAAAGGCTTATTTTCCTTCTTCCTTTTATCAATTTTCTGCTCATCATCTTTATCCTTTCTAAACACGAAGTTAATACCAAAACTACCTGTAATATTCTTAGCGTAATCCAATTGTGTTATCCCATATAAATTATCCATTGCTCCATAGATCTGGAAAGCTCCAAGATTAAATACTGCTGCGGCACCTAGATTATCATAACTTCCATTTGTTGCAGCGTAGCTAAGCTTCAATCTAAACCAACTCCCTAAGTTAGCTCCAACTCCTAGCATTACTGCAGGGTAAAATTTAGAACCAAAGAAACGACCATGTAAAACACCGTCAGCATCAAAATACTTGTTGATTTTATAATTTACTCCGGCAAATATTTTCGATTTTAGACTAGTTGTATAACTTTTCCTTTCACGCTCTAGAGAAAAAACATCACTAATACTATCTGATAAACCATCAAAGAAACTTTCTTCCTCCTCACCTCCTGTTGTTGTTGTTGTTGTTGTTGTTGTTGTATCGCTGTTTAAAAGCTCATCTAACGGTAAACCTCCAAAAGAGAATGAAGCTCCATCGTTATATAATGTCTCTCCGTAATCTTTCCAAGACAAGTATCCTAAATCAACTACACTTGCAAATACATTTATTTTATCGGAAACCTTATAAGCAGCACCAAAATCAATACCTACTCCAAAATTAGAAGGATTTACTAATGGAGCACCCCATGCTTCTTTAAGACTATCACCTTTTTCTCCTCCCATCAAGTGAGCTCCGTATTGATTAATTGAGAATGTAGAATTTGCTGTTAATGTAAAATCGTCTTTATCTGTGTGTAAACTAATACCATCAAAATTACCACTTACGTTAGCTCCACCTGTTAATAATTTCAGTCTTCCACCAATACTTAGTTTTTCATCAACTTCTCTTGTATATCCAAAACCAACTTCATTGTATACAGAAATATCGAATCCAGTTCCATCGAAAGAAATACTTTTCCCAACATAGTCACCATTTCCATTAACTATAAAACCTAGTAGGTCTTTATTATATCCAAAATTAACATCAACTTTAGGTGTAATATTGAAAGAAAAATAATTCTTCTTTACTTTAAACCCAAATGTTAACACTTCAATACCAAAACCTGTATTTATGAAATTTTTAGTTTCTAGACCATCTACTAATCCCTCTAAATTAAGGGTGTTCTTGTCTACAAAGAGATCTTTCATTGCAAAACCGCTACTAGAAGCAGTTCCTGAAATATTAGACAATCCTGGGAATCCAAAATGACCTGAATACTCAGGAAAGAATCCTGCATTATAATATTTCGACTGCGGCACATCATTTAATAAAAGCTGTGTCGTTGGGTATTGGGCAAACAAACTCGATGTAGCCAATAACATAGTTACTAATATCTTACTCTTCATCTTTCGTCGTAGTATCTAATTCGAAATTAACTTTAGCCATCAAACCAAGTTTGATATTCATTGAGTGCGTTGAATAAATCTTAACAGCATTCCCATTATTCCCTGTACCTAACTTCGTTACAACAATAATTTTAGCTGAATTTCTTAAATGTAAAATTGCATCTTCATCAGCAACTAAATCTGATTGCTTCTCAGCAACATTTGTCGTCACACCGTTTCCATCAACCGTAGCTGCTTCAATCAATATTTCTAGACCATTAGTCAAAGAATCCATTACAGTATAATTTTCATCAACGATATAAAGACCAACTTTACCTTCTAATGGAAATTCATTTTCAACATTAACTCTAATCGTTGCTCTTGTAATTTGTTCAAACATAGATGAGTCTAATTCCAGCGTATCTCTTATTTCATAATCAGACAAAGTAAAATACAATGGAATTTTCAATCCGAATGTAACATCTAATCTAGATGTATCTAAGGCGAAATTAGCAACTTTACCTGCTGGATTAACATCACCAGTAAAACCAGTGATAATTTTATTAGGCCATAAGTTTATACCGTCTTCGATATTAGTTGAAGCAGCATCAATTACTAATTCTGACACTACAGAAACACTAGGTGAACTTATATTTCCAGATGCAATTGTAAATGGCAAACTAAGTCCCGTTAACGTTTCTTCATCCACCCCTTTCTGCATTATTAGGTCTAAACCAGATATTTCCATTGGTATACCCAACGTATTATGAAAACCAAGTGTAACTTCTGGATCAGCAAAAGTCATTTTCTTCAGAATCTCAACATCTCCTATTTCAAAGTCATTAGTATCCAAAGCCATAGATAATGCTTGGCTTCCAAAATAACCATCAATAAAGGCTGGCTCTATATTTGAAATTGCTACGTCAGCTGTTACTTGATTCGCTGTATCGAATAGAATTATTAAACCTGAACTTATAATTTTAGCACTAATTCTAGCCTCAACTGAATTATATCCTAATCCACCTCTTGTTAAATCCAATGAGTAACCAGCTAAATTAAATGATGTATCTATCACTATTGGCCCTGCTCCTACAGTAATTGAATCAAGAAAAACACCACTAGCATTAGTTGCGTAAGGTAATTCTATATATAGTTTTGCAGTCTCTTGAACTTCATATGTTAAGTCTAATTCAAGTAATCCGTTTTTAAAGACAATAGTTTCAAGTTCCTCACCTAATCCTAAATCTATATCAACTAATATAGAATCATTAAAAACTTCTTGACTTTCTAGAATTGCACTACCTGAAACTATTACCATATCGTAACCTGACATAGTAACACTTAATGTATCAGACCCTTGAATTAAAACAGGAGAAGCAGTTGCAACACCAGCAATACTAATAAATTCAGAAATCATATTACTTTCAATAGTTTTCCCTTGTAATAAAACACTATCAGCTAAAGATTGACCCGGTAATATTGAAAGGTACCTTAAGGTATCAATTGCAATACCATCTGATGCTCTTTTTAAAGCGATTTCAATATCTGTAATTTCTATTGGCCAATCATTTTTTAATACCATTTTAAGCACTCCTTCTGAAAAAGTAGCAGTATTAAATGGAGCATTAGTCAAACCTAGTTCAGTTTCACCTGCATTTTGCTGTGGAAATGAAGGGAAAATCGCAGTTGTACCGTCTATCCCCTGTATTGCAGAATAAAATGCACCCCCCATTCTTTCTGCAACAGTATCTAACCTAATTGTTGTAGTCATCGGTGAAATATCATCCAAAACAATTGGTGATAAATTAAAATTATAATTTACTGTTTTATCTGGAATATCAATGAATTCATTTAGCGTTACAGAATAAACCGTATCACTAAATACAAACTCAAGAAGGTTATCATTATTTTCTCTTAACATCGTAGAATCAACCAACGACAAAACGTCACTAGCTTCAATAGATGTAGTAATTAATGGAACTGCTATCTCTGGAGATAATGTTACAGTTAGGTTATCTAAATCATATTCATCTTTAAGACAAGATGTAACGATTCCCATTCCAATTGCGCAAATAAGCAACGTTTTTTTCATGCACCAAAATTTAAATCCGAGTGCAAAGAAACGCTTTTTATTGTCAAAAATTAAATTGTTTTAGAATTATATTTCAAGTGACGTTAAAAGCTCATTGTAAACTCAAAACATGCACCTCCTAAATCAGTATCTTTTATGGAAACTTCTCCTCCCATAGCAGTAACAATTTTCTGGACTATTGAGAGCCCAATTCCCGTGCTATTATCTTTTCGTTTTGTATGAATTGTTTGAAAGACCTGAAAAACTTTTGATCTATACTTATCAGGAATACCAGGACCATTATCAGCGACTGATATATGGACAAAATCGTCCTTTTTCTCAACTGATATTCTCACTTTGGTTTCTTCTTTATCATTATACTTAACAGCATTACTTATAATATTAGATAATGCTTGGTAAAGAAAAACTCTTTTATTTGTTACTTTAATTTCTTCGAAACTTTTATCAAAAACTATATTCCGATCTGGAAAAGATTCATTTTCGAAACAAACTTCATCAATAATTTCTCTTAAAGAAATTACTTCGTCCGCTACTTTATCATTTCCAGCCCTTGAATAATCAAGAATATCATAGATAAGTTGCTCCATTTTATCCACCCTTCCTGTAAGCATGGTAAAACTTTCTTTAACATCACCTTCTAATTTCTCTTCCAAGTCGTCTTCTATCCAACCAACTAAAGATTTTACTGCTCGAAGTGGTGCCTTTAAATCATGAGAAACTGTAAATGCAAATTTATCTAATTCCGCATTCTTTTCTTCTAGTTTTTTATTTGATGCTATTATCTTTTTTTCTGATCGATCTAAAGAAATTGTTCTTGAAACCATACTTGCCAAAATGGTAAGAAGATGCAAATCATTGTTTCCTAGTGACACTTCGTTTTCAAAATAAAAACACAATGTACCAACAACATTTACTTTTTCTAATAAAGGAGCACTTACAAAACTAACAACGTTTAAACTATTTAGAATTGAAGAATTCCTATATGATTTAGATGATTCTATCGATTTACAATAAACTGATTTCTTATTGATATAACTTTCAAAGCAACAAGTATCTTCTAGTGCATATGACTTATTAAAAGAATTAGTTGATTTTGGTAACTTAAAGTCAATATCAAAATTATTTGATTTGATACTAGAAACCGTCACTAATTCAGCACCAAAAGACTTCATTCCAAATCCTAAAAGCGCTTCTACCTGTTCTTCAAAGGATTGATAGACTGCACTTGTAATGTTTTGCAAACCCATTAAACCAAAAGAAATCTTTTCTAAACTTTGGTTTACAGAAAACAAATTATTTGAATACTGTTCTAATTGTAGTTTTAAGTCAAAACGTCTTTTAAACTCTTTCCCAACAGCATAAAACTTATGCTCTTCTTTAATGTATTTGATTTTGAACTTTACGTTCTGATATTTTCTAGATTTATCTTTTACTTTTGCTACAAACGGAACAACTTTACCAGTTTCTTTAGTTTTATTGGAAGCGTATTCTAATTTACGTTTATCCAAATTGTGAAATGATTTTATAATTGAAGAACCTATATCAGCTTCCGAATACTCCAGAGTTTTCAAACCCTTCTTATTCATCCACAACACGTTAAGAGATTCATCTAACTCAACCCACCAACTTCTTTCTGATTTCAGAAATGTAGCAAACATCTCCTCTCTATTCTTTACCATAACTCAACTTGAGTATTCAGGTACGGAAAACAGTAATGTTTGTTGCAAAAAAGCAGAGTCAAATTAACCTTTTTCTTAAAAATTAATTTGACTCTACTTCTTCAAGAAAGATTCAACATTTTCTTTAACTCGAACTGGGATCTCAGAAACATCAGCTTTCACAAATGGTTCACCAATAATCACCTCATAAAGTTCAATATAACGATCACTTACAGACTTCACATATTCATCAGACATTTCAGGAATTTTCTGTCCTTCTAATCCTTGAAAATCATTTTGAATTAACCATTGTCTTACAAACTCTTTGGAAAGTTGTTTTTGATCTTCACCACTTTTTAATCTTGCACTATATCCCTCTTTATAAAAGTACCTAGACGAATCAGGAGTATGAATCTCATCGATCAAAATAATATTACCATTTGAATCTTTTCCAAATTCATATTTAGTATCAACTAAAATCAACCCCATCTCTGCAGCCATTTCAGTCCCTCTTTGGAAAAGCTTTCTTGTATAATCCTCTAATTGCAAGTAGTCTTTTTCAGATACAATGTTCTGACTCAAAATTTCTTCTCTTGAAATATCTTCATCATGTCCTTGATCGGCTTTAGTTGTAGGTGTTATCAAAGGTTCAGGAAACTTTTGATTTTCAACCATACCATTTGGCATATCAACTCCACATAAAACACGACCTCCAGCTTTATAAGTTCTAGCAGCGTGCCCACTCATATAACCTCTAATTACCATTTCAACTTTAAATGGTTCAGCTTTAGCACCTATAGAAACTACAGGATCTGGCGAAGCTACTAACCAATTAGGAACAATATCAGAAGTTGCTTTTAAAAACTTTGCTGCAATTTGATTTAAAACTTGTCCTTTATATGGGATACCTCTTGGTAAAACTACATCGAATGCCGAAATCCTATCCGAAGCGATCATTACTAATAAATCGTTATTAATTCCGAAAACTTCCCTTACTTTTCCTTTATAATAAGAAGTTTGACCAGTAAATTCGAATTGAGTAGTTGTTAAAGTATTCATATGAAAAGATATTTTTTGTAAAAATAAGAAAAGAAGATGATGGTTTCGGCAATAGAATGCACTTGTTTAATTATTTTTACAAAATGGGTAGAAGAAAAAAGAAACCACTTCCGATTTTTGAGAACGTTGAAATTATAGATGCAGGTGCCGAAGGAAAAGCTATTGCGAAAGTTGATGACGCAGTAATTTTTGTCACAGGTGTTGTTCCTGGTGACGTTTGTGACTTACAAGTTGTAAAAAAGAGGAAGCGTTTTTTTGAAGCTAAACCCATAAAATTTCACTCATATTCTAAAGACAGAACAGAATCGTTTTGTGAACATTTTGGAGTATGTGGTGGATGTAAATGGCAAGAATTACCATACGACAAGCAACTTTTCTACAAGCAAAAGCAAGTAAAAGATAACTTTGAACGTATCGGAAAGTTTGATTTCCCTGAAATGATTCCAATTTTAGGATCTAAGGAAACTAAATATTACCGTAATAAATTAGAATTTACTTTTACTCATAAAGTTTGGTTGACATATGAAGATATGGATGCTGGAGTTGAAAAAGAACCAGGATTAGGTTTCCACGTCCCAGGAAGATTTGACGGGATAGTAGATGTTAAGCACTGTTACTTACAGGGGGATATCTCCAATGATGTTAGAAACAAGTTAAAAGCCTTTGCCTTAGAAAACGAATTAAGCTTTTTCGATCTAAGAGCACAAGTTGGTCTTTTTAGAAACTTAATCATCAGAACTTCTTCAACAGGAGAAGTAATGGTAATAGTAATATTTTTCGAAAACGATGAAGCAGCTATTAACAAGACAATGGAATTTTTAAAATCTGAATTTGAAACGATTACTTCATTAATGTATGTCGTAAATCAAAAGAAGAATGATTCTATTTCAGATCAAGATGTCATCCTTTTCAATGGAAAAGATCACATGATGGAAGAAATGGAAGGTATCCAATTTAAAATCGGTCCTAAATCATTCTATCAAACAAATTCAGAACAAGCCTACGAATTATATAAAATCACTAGAGATTTCGCTGACATTTCTGAAGATGAGGTTGTTTATGATCTTTATACAGGAACAGGAACAATTGCGAACTTTGTTGCAAAACAAGCTAAGAAAGTAATAGGTATTGAATATGTACCTGAAGCTATCGAAGATGCTTTTGAAAACTCTAAACTGAATAAGATTAGTAATACTGACTTTTTCGCTGGTGACATGAAAGACATTTTAACAAATGACTTTATTAAAAAACATGGTAAACCTAATGTGATTATCACTGATCCACCAAGAGCAGGAATGCATGAGGATGTCATCCAAGTTATTCTAAATGCAGCACCAGATAAAATAGTTTATGTAAGTTGTAATCCTGCTACGCAAGCTAGAGATTTACAATTCTTAACAGAAGCTTACAATGTTGCTAAAACACAGCCAGTTGATATGTTCCCTCATACACACCATGTAGAAAATGTTGTGCTTTTAGTAAAAAAATAAACTTTACATTTAATAAAATAAGACGATGAACAATTCAAAGACATTGGTATTAAACAAAGAACAGATCCAGGCTAAACTAGATAGAATGGTTCACGAAATTCATGAACTTTGTTACAGTGAAACTGAAATCATCATATGTGGAGTTGCTCCTGGAAATGGAATTAAAATATCAAACAGAATAGCAAAAAAGTTAAAAGATATTTCAAACATCAAACCTATCTTATCTACAATTCAAATCAATAAAGAAGATCCATTAAGTAATGAAATAACTTTAGATATAGAAGACAAAGACTACGAAGGAAAAACAATTATAGTTATTGATGATGTAAGTAATAGTGGTAAAACGCTGATGTACGCTGTAAAGCACTTTATGGACAAACACATTAAATCCATCCTTCCACTTGTACTTGTTGATCGTGACCACAGTAGATACCCTGTAAGGACTCGTTTTGTAGGACTTACAATATCAACAACACTACAAGATCATATTCGTGTTGAAATGAATGATTCTGAAGAAGCTGTATATTTAGTTTAATAAAAAAATTATATCAATACAGCTTTTAGAGTTTCTACAAAACCAGCTTCTGCCTCATCTGTGTATTCAAAAA
>CAWVWF010000083.1:0-14203 GCA_963933885.1 uncultured Flavobacteriales bacterium
GCATTAGCAATTAAACTAGAGGATATTCCTGCAGAAACAGCTTCTTCAACAACTTCACCTTCTTCAGAATCTACATCTTCAGAAGTAACTGGTTCAGTAACTACAACAGCTGATGTAGAAACAAAACCTTCATGTAAAGCGTCTATCCAAGCAGACTCAGAACCTAAGAATGTTTTAGAAGTTCCTTTAACGAAATCTTCATAAGAAACACCATCACCTGACCAGTTCAATAAAGACTCTTGCCATTGACGAGTTTTGAATAAAGGTGCAATTACTGGTTGCGTAAAAGCATATTCACCTTTAGAAGGATTTAAAACATCCCATGATTCTAAATAGTGAGAAGAAGGTGCTAAATAAGAAGCATTAGCTCCAGTTTCATCCAAACGATCTCCTGTATAAATAACAGTAGATACCTTAGACAAACCTTCATTAAATTTAAATGATGATGGAGCGACGAAGTTTGCATTTAATCCAACTACGATTAAAGCTTTAATCTTACCTGCATTCATCTGATCAGCAAGTTTCTTAAAAGCAAGGTCGTTACCTTTTCTTGTATAAACTTCCTTTTCAATATCTATCACTTTAGAAGAATAGTTTCCTAACTTCTCGTTAATTGCGTTTATTAATAATTGAATACCACCGTTATTCGATCCTGAAACAACTATTGATTCTCCTCTAGTAGCTTTTAATGCAGTAACTGCTAGGTCCAACTTTGCAGTTAAACTAGCACTAAGATCTGCAGGAGTAGCATTACCACCTAGTTTAGAGTAGATATACTTAACAGCTTCACCAACTTGTGAAGGTTTAAGAGAACCTCTAACATCAGCAGCAGATCCAGAAACAGTAAGAGAAGTTTCAAATTGGAAATGCTTACTCATCCAATCACCTTCAGGCTTTCTCTTAGAAGCATATCCTTTAGTATAAGATAAAGAGTCTAACCAAGTACTTAAAAAGTCAGCACCAAAACTTACAATAGTTTTAGCCTTATCGAAATTATAAGTAGGTAATACTCTAGCTCCAAAAGATTTCTTATTTGCATCAAGAATAGCAGATGCAGAAATGGCATCATAAGTAACATGTTCGAAGTTTCCACCTTCAGCTCCTACAAATGCAGAAAACTTATCAATAGCTCCCTTAGAAGCAGGTGAAATAATTGTATTAGAAAGTAAAACTACTTTTCCATTATTTTTAACAGCAGATCTTAAATCAGACTTGATGTTCTTATCAACAACTGGCCAACTTAAATTCTTAGCCCATGCAGATCCAACTTTTCTTGCTGGTCCCTTAGCTCTTTTAGAATCATATAATCCCAAAACAGATGAGTTAACTCTTGCGTTAACAGCACCTTTAGTTAAAGGAGCGTTTCTGTTACCTTCAATTAATATTGGACGACCTTCTCTTGTTTTAATTCTTACAGAAGAAAAATCAAAACCATCGAAATAAGTAGACGAATAGTAATTAGGTACACCAGGAGTTAAATCTTCCGGCTTGTTTAAGAAAGGAATAGACTTAGTAACAGGAGCTTCACATGCAGCTAAAGTAGCAGCAGTTACAGAAAATCCTAAAACTTTTAAGAAATCACGTCTGTTTGTTGCAGATGGTTCAGTTTCTTGATTACCAATAAACTCATCAACTGGAACATACTCAGCAAATTCTTTTTGACTTGAATCAACAAATTCAGAAGTTTGTTCTAACTCCTCAATTCCTTTCCAATATTTTTTATTTTCAGCCATAGCTTAAAGTATTGTAGCGCTATTGTTTGTTATAATTAACTTACTTATTATTAATAGTGACATTTTGCACACTCTAATCCACCAATCTTCTCAACTGTAAAGTCGAATTTTTCTTGATGCTTGTAAGCCTCTTTAAATTCATCATGCATTTTCTCGTAATAACCATTTGGCTTACCAGAAAACTTCATTGTCTCATTAATCTCTTTAGTTCTGTGACATTCGATACACCATCCCATTGTTAATGGAGCGTGCTGTTCAGCTGTAGTACCATTTTCAACATCCCCATGACATTCTTTACAATCCACATTACCAACAACAACATGCTGTGAGTGATTAAAGTAAACAAAATCTTGTAAGTTGTGAACCTTAACCCATTCGATTGGATTTCTTTCACCAATTTGTTCGTCATAGAAAACAACGTTTCCAGAAGCATCAACTTCTTTCTTACCATCAACGACATTGAAGTAAGCTCCTTTTTTAGGATCAAAGTTAACAGCATCATATATTTTTTGAATCTTAGTTGCAGATACATCACAGTTTTCTTTGTCTTTTACAGTAGAGTGACAGTTCATACAAACGTTAGCAGAAGGAATTAAAGCATGCTTCCCTTCTATTGTTCCTGAGTGACAATATTTACAATCAATCTCATTTTGTTTTGCGTGGATATCGTGACGGAATTCAATTGGTTGAGTTGGCTTGTAATTTACAACCTCAATATCACCATATCCATTTCCTCCGAAGATTCCGATCCCTAATAAGCCATCCCATCCTGCTGATCCAAGACCACCAACAATAAACAAAACAATTAATCCGAACTGAATTTTTTTAGTTACAGCAAAGTTCCCAATTGCTTCCCAGAAAGTTAATGGCTCTTCAACAGTTTCACCGTTCCTTACAGCTGCAGCATTCTTAAGAGATCTATTTACTCCAGTGAAAACAACAATTATAAATAATGAAATTGCTATTACAATTAGAATTAAATGTAAATCTGATTCTTCTTCTTTTTTAGTTTCTGGAATACAAGGTAATAAATCAGGTTTTCCTGGATTCACAACTATTTCATACGTTGTTATGTATTCAACAACATCATCTAATTCTTTATCAGAAAAATATTGGAAATTAGTCATTGGTTTTTGACCATGCTTCTCATATACTTTAATAGCATATGCATCTCCTGAATTTCTTAAAGCACTATTATCCTTAATCCAAAGTTTCAACCAATCCTTACTAGGAGCCCTAGTTCCATCAAGCACACCCATTAAAGCAGGACCAGTAACATCCTTTGTCATATTGTGACAAGAAGCACACTTAGCTTTAAAAATCCCTTCACCAGCTTTAGCGTCAGCTTGAGCAGAAAGTGTAGTTGTAAACATTAAAAAAAACACTGGTAATATTACCGCTGTGAATTTTCTTAGAGTGTGTATAAATTGTTTCATCAATTTCGTAATTTTTTTGTCTCTCAATTAAAGCCACTTTAGGCATTGGCGCAAAACTACGACAAAACGCCATTAATCTACCTGATTTCCTGAGGTTTTCCGTTAAAAAAATATAATTTAGAATAATTCTAAATAAAGGAATCAATTCAAATCAAAAGACGTAACATATTAACAATCAACAAGTAAAGAACAACCTCCTTTTGTCATAAAACTGTCATTCAAGTGTTTACGCATTATAAGTTTTGTTAAAAAACAATAAAAAAAGGCTAATATACTAACTACTGAATTTTCATTTATCAGTTAATATATTAGCCTCTTTTATGATATAAATTTCGATATAAACCGAAACAAGTAATAGAACTCTTATTTATTATTGTATTCTTTATTAGGTATAACCATTTTATCGCAATCAAGCATTAAAGGAGTTTCGATAAAATCGGGAACAATAAATACAAAAGGAAAATCATCTTCGATTAGCTTCTTAATTTCTTCAGCTTCAAATCTTGTTCTACAATTACCAGCACGAACTTTAAGTGATGGTGGCTGCCACATCTTATAGACTGGCAGATCAGGATAAGCAATCAGAAATTGATTATAATACTTATCAGCCTTATTTTTACAACTACCACCAGAACAAGAAAACACTTGAACTCTGTACCCTTTTATAAGCTTTGGACAGTTTTCCTTATTAATTCTTTTCTGGATATTTTCAACTGCCTCGTAATATGTATCCTGATATACGTTTAGTTTACCAGGAACAATAATTTCATCTTTTACTTTTATGATTACAGTATCCGCTACTACATCAAGAACAATAGAATCAGAAACAACACTAGTAGAATCTACTTGTCCGTAACTGAATCCAGTTACTAATAAGAATAAAGAAAGAAAATGTTTTTTCATACTAAGGATTTAAAAAACAAGACAGTTATTATACCAAAAAAAAAGCTCCGTTAAAAACGGAGCTTTAAAATTATTTTCTCTTTAAAGTTTGCTTAACCTCAAACTCTTCATAAGCTTCAAGAACATCGCCAACTCTTATATCGTTGAAGTTCTTTAAACTTAATCCACATTCGAAACCAAACTTAACTTCCTTAACATCATCTTTAAATCGTTTCAATGCAGCAAGTTCACCAGTCCATGCAATAATACCATCTCTAACAATTCTAATCTTAGAATTTCTAGCTACAGTACCATCAAGTACATAACAACCAGCTACTGTACCAACCTTAGAAATCTTGAACGACTCACGTACTTCTACGTTAGCAACAACTTTCTCTTCGATTTTTGGTTTCAACATACCTTCCATTGCATCCTCCAATTCTTCAATTGCTTGATAGATTATAGAATACAATTTAACATCAATACCTTCAGCCTCCGCTAATTTTCTAGCAGTAACAGATGGACGAACTTGGAAACCAATGATTATTGCATCAGAAGCAGTTGCTAATAACACATCAGATTCAGTAATCTGACCAACAGACTTATGAATAATATTAATTTGAATTTGATCAGTAGATAATTTCAATAATGAATCTGTTAAGGCTTCAATAGAACCATCAACATCCCCTTTAACTATAACATTTAACTCTTGGAAATCACCAATAGCAATTCTACGACCGATTTCTTCAAGACTAATATGCTTAGTAGCTCTAACACTTTGTTCTCTTTGAAGCTGCATTCTCTTACTAGAGATATCTTTAGCTTCTTTCTCTTCAGACATACCGTTAAATACATCTCCTGCTTGAGGAGCTCCATTTAAACCAAGTAATTTAACTGGAGTTGAGGGACCTGCCTTTTTAATACGAACACCATGTTCGTTAGTCATTGCCTTAACTCTACCATAATAACAACCTGCCACTATAATACTACCAATTTCTAAAGTTCCAGTTTGAACTAATAATGTAGAAACATATCCTTTACCCTTATCAAGTTCAGATTCAATAACAGTTCCTTGAGATAATCTTTCTGGATTAGCTCTAAGTTCCATCATTTCTGATTCTAATAAAACCTTCTCTAATAACTCATCAATACCTAATCCTTTCTTACAAGAAATTTCTTGACACTGATATTTACCTCCCCATTCTTCAATAAGAATGTTCATTTGAGATAATTCTTCTTTAATCTTATCTGGATTAGCTCCTGGCTTATCAATCTTGTTAATTGCAAAAACCATTGGAACACCAGCTGCTTGAGCATGGTTTATAGCTTCCTTAGTTTGAGGCATTACGTTATCATCTGCTGCAATAATAATTATTGCAATATCAGTAACTTTAGCTCCACGGGCTCTCATCGCTGTAAACGCTTCGTGACCTGGTGTATCTAAGAAAGTAACTTTCTGACCACTCTCAACAGTAACTGAATAAGCACCAATATGCTGCGTTATTCCCCCTGCTTCACCTTCAGCAATGTTTGCCTTTCTAATATGATCTAATAAAGAAGTTTTTCCATGATCAACATGTCCCATTACCGTAATAATCGGAGCTCTATGTTCTAGATCTTCTTCTGTATCTATAATTTCTTCAACTTGAGACTGATCTTCTGCTGAAATAAATTCAACGTCAAAACCAAAATCTTCAGTAATCATTTGAATTGTTTCCTTATCCAAACGCTGGTTAATAGAAACAAACATACCAAGTGTCATACAAGCTGAGATGATTTCGTTAACAGAAACATCCATCATTACTGACAATTCATTTGCCGAAACAAACTCGGTAACTTTTAATATTCCTTTTTCGATTTCAGCTTGTTCAGCTTCTTCCTCAACTCTTCTTGCATGCTCATCACGTTTATTACGACGCTGCTTTGCAGACTGATTCTTTCTTTTACCACCACTCAAACGAGCTAATGTTTCAGAAATCTGTTTTTTAACTTGTTCTTCAGTTAATTCCGCTTTTGGCTCATTTCTTCTACCTCTAGCTGGACCACCACCTGGACCTCTTCTTGGTGGACCACCACCTGGGCTTCTTCTTCCTGGAGCATTTGGACCTCTTGGTCCTGTTCCAGGTACAAAGTTAGCTCTTGGAGTAGAAACAGGATCTTTTCTGATTCTTTTTCTCTTCCTTTTAGTCTCACCTCTTTCAGAACTAGCCACTGGCTTTTTCTTAGGTCTTTCAACTGGTAATTCTATTTTTCCTAAAACTTTAGGTCCGTCAAGCTTTTTAGCAACTGCCTTAATAACTTCAACTTCCTTTTTTACTTTAGGAACTTCTATTTTCTCTTCTTTAGCTACAACTTCCTTTTTTACTTTAGGAACTTCTATTTTCTCTTCTTTAGCTACAACTTCCTTTTTTACTTCAGGAGCCTTAACTTCTAATTTTGGCTTTTCTTCCTTTTTAGCTTCAGTTACTTTCGCAACAGTTTTAGGTTTTTCTTCCTTCTTCGCTTTAGGATTTTTAGCTTCAGGCTTCTTATGTTCTGGTTTTTTCTTTCTTGGTTTTTGTTCTCCAAGATCAATCATACCAAGAACTTTTAGTCCTCCTTTAGATTCTTCGGCTGGTTTTTCGACCTTAACCTCTTCCACTTTCTTTGCAGGAACTTCAACAATAGGAGTTTCCGCAACCACAACAGGAGCTTTAACTTCTTCTACTTTTGGAGTTTCAACTACTACAGGAGTTTCTATAGGTGTTACAACAGGCGGCTTAACAGCCTCAACTACTACTTCTTTCACAACCTCTTCTACAATCGGTTCAATTGAAATAGTTTCCTTCTTTACACGCTTAACTTCAATTTTTGAAGACTTTTCTTTTGCCTTCTTATCCTTTTGAAATGCTCCCAATAAGGATTCGTACATTTCAGGAGAAATCTTGGCATTCGTGTTAGATTCTACTTCAAACCCTTTATCAGTTAAAAAGTCCACAACAGTGCTTAACCCAAGGTTAAACTCGCGAGTGACTTTACTTAATCTTTTTGGTTTACCAGCCATAATTCTTAAACTATCAATAGTTCACTACGTGCAAAAACACGTTTAACAATATTATTAATTCTCTTAATCTTCGAACTCATTTCTCAAGATAGACACAACATTGTTGACTGTCTCTTCTTCAAGATCTGTTCTTCTCATAAGTTCTTCAACAGTAATATCTATTACGCTTCTAGCTGTATCACAACCAATAGCCTTTAATTCCTTAAGAACCCATGCTTCAATTTCGTCAGAGAATTCATCAAGACTTACATCATCGATTTCCTCCTCAGTATCTCTATATACATCAATCTCATAATCGGTTAGTTTCCCAGCCAATTTGATATTAAATCCACCTTTACCAATTGCTAAAGAAACTTGATCAGGCTTAAGATAAACTTCCGCTTTACCTGTTTCTTTATCCAATTTAATAGAAGTTATTTTCGCTGGACTTAATGCTCTTGATATAAACAAAGAATCATTTCCTGAGAAATTAATAACATCTATATTTTCGTTTCCTAATTCACGAACAATTCCATGAATACGAGAACCTTTCATTCCTACACAAGCTCCAACTGGGTCAATTCTTTCATCGTAAGACTCAACAGCAACCTTCGCTCTTTCACCAGGAACACGTACAATTTTCTTAATAGTAATTAAACCATCAAAAACTTCAGGAACTTCAGCTTCGAACAAACGTTCTAAGAATACAGATGATGTTCTTGAAAGAACAATTGAAGGATTATTATTCCTCATCTCAACCCTAAGAACTACAGCTCTTACGTTATCACCTTTTTTAAAGTAATCTGTTGGGATTTGCTCAGTTTTAGGAAGGATTAATTCATTTTCCTCATCATCTAAAATAAGAATCTCTCTTTTCCAAACCTGATAAACTTCACCAGTAACTATTGTACCAACTAATTCTTTATACTTTTCGTAAAGATCTTCCTTTTCAATATCTAAAATTTTAGATATTAAGTTTTGACGAACGGAAAGTACAGCCCTTCTTCCAAAATCCAAAAGTTTAACTTCTTCAGAAACTTCTTCACCAACCTCAAAATCAGGCTCTATAATAATAGCATCTGGATATGAAATCTCTCTATTTTCATCTTCAACTTCACCAACTTCAACAATTGTTCTTCTTCTCCAAATTTCTAAATCTCCCTTATCAATATTGATAATGAAGTCATAATTATCATCAGAACCGTCTTTCTTTTGAATCATGCCTCTAAAAACATCTTCCAAAATTCTCATCATCGTTTCACGATCGATGTTTTTAAATTCTTTAAATTCCTGAAATGATTCTATCAATCCAACTGTTTCCATCTTAATTATTATTTAAAGGAAATTATAATTTTAGTTTCTTTTATCTTTTTATCATCGTCCTCATGCTCGAAATAATATTTTTCGATCTGAGTAACTAATTCTTTTTTCTTACGACCTTCAATTCTTACTTTTTCTTCGTATTGAATTTCAAGAAGTTCGTCATTCGCAACAGTTAAAGCACCTTCATGCTTATGCCCATCCTCTGTAACAATCTTTACAGACCGTCCAACATTCTTTACATATTGTTGCTTAACTTTTAGAGGCATATCCAATCCAGCTGAAGAAACATGAAGTTCAAAATCTTCGTCTTCTCTATCTAAATTACTTTCAACACCTCTACTTATACTAACACAATCATTAATTCCAACGCCATTGAAACCGTCAAGTAAGACCGATATCTTATTACCAGGTGCAACCTGAACATCCACGACAAATAACTCTGTCCCTTCAATTCTTGCATTAACAAGTTCCTTTATTTTAGCTTCTGAAATCATATGAGTAATAAAAGAGGGGACTCATGTCCCCTCTAATTCAATTTTTAATATGGTGCAAATGTAGTGATATTAATTTAATAATGAAAAAGAGTAGTGAAAAAATAAAAAGGCACCTCAAAAGAAGTGCCTTTTATCAGGACTGAATATGTAATATATGTAGATAGTTATTTTATTGACGAAGAAAATTAAAGATGGTTGCCTACTAATTTTTAGACATAAAAAAAGCTCATCATAAATGATGAGCTTTAGTTGGTTACCTCACAGGGATTCGAACCCAGACTAACAGTACCAAAAACTGTGGTGCTACCATTACACCATGAGGCAATTATTAGAGGGTGCAAATTTACACTTTTTTTTAAGCTTCTCAAATTTATTTTGCGTTTTTATTAATCTTTAGCTAAAAAAAAGAGTTTATCGTCTGATTTCTAGGCTAGAAATTGCTTCTTTTTTTTTAAATTCGCACCGCTTATATATATTAAATAAGCATAAGAATAGTTAAAGCTAGATTTTTCAGCTCAACTATTTTTTAAATTTGAATTATGGAAAAGAGATATTCGTTTTTAAACAATGTAGTTGGATGGTTAGTTTTACTGTTCTCTTCTTATGTTTTTATTGCTACAATCGAACCAACAGCAAGTTTTTGGGATTGTGGGGAGTTTATAGCTTCTGCAACAAAATTACAAGTTGGTCATCCACCAGGTGCACCTTTATGGATGATTATTGCAAGAATTTTCGGTCTTTTCGCGACTGAAGTTGACGGGATCGCAGCAGCAGATAATGTTTTCTCTGCATTGTGTTCATCATTTTCAATTCTTTTCTTATTCTGGAGTATAACTGCTTTAGCAAAGAAGATGTCTTTACAAACTGGAGATTTAACAATAGGTAAAATTACAGTAATACTTTCAAGTGGAATAGTTGGAGCAGTTGCATATACATTTTCTGATTCTTTCTGGTTCTCTGCAGTAGAAGCTGAAGTTTATGCAGCATCATCTTTATTTACAGCTTTAGTATTTTGGTTGATTTTAAAATGGGAAGCAAACGCCCATAAAAAATATGCTGATCGCTATTTAATTCTTGTTGCTTATTTCATGGGACTTTCAATTGGAGTCCATATATTGAATTTACTTGCACTACCCGCTTTAGTTTATGTATATTATTTCAAAAGATTCAAACCTACAACACAAGGTTTTATTTCAGCCGGAGTTATTAGTATTGTAATGCTTGGTGTTGTACAGCAAGGTATTATTTCATATACAATCCTGTTAGCTACTAAATTCGAATTATTCTTCGTGAATAGTATGGGAATGGCTTACGATTCAGGAATGTGGATCTTCTTTGCTCTTTTAACTGCAGCTATTATAGGTGGAATTATTTGGACAAAAAAGAACAACATGCCTAACCTACAAAACACAATCTTAGGTGTTATGGTTATTCTAATTGGGTATTCTTCTTTTTCAATGATAGTTATCCGTTCTGCTGCAAATCCTCCAATGGATGAAAATAATCCTGAAAATATTTTAGCGTTACTACCATACTTGAATAGAGAACAGTATGGAGACAGGCCTCTCTTAAAGGGTCATACTTTTAATACTGCAGATGCGTTAAACGCAACTCCAGGAGAACAGTATGTTTCCGGAAGCCCCGTGTTTTTCAGACCAGAAAATCAAGATGTTGATGAATACAAGATTGCTGACAAGCGAGAAAACCACAAGCCTAATTATGCAAAGAAGGGACAAATGTTTTTCCCTAGAATGTATAGTAGTCAAAAACATCATATTAGAGCGTACAAAACATGGTCTAATTTCAAAGGTAAAAAAGTAAAAAGAGCAAGAGTTTTTGATAGACAAGAAGGTCGTGTTAGAACTAAAACTTTAACAATACCTACTTTCTCTGAAAACATGCAATTCTTTTTCAGTTACCAAATCAATTTCATGTATTGGCGTTACTTCATGTGGAACTTCACAGGAAGACAGAATGACATCCAAGGTCATGGTAATGATCGAAAAAGTGATATGGTACTTAAAGGAAACTGGTTAAGTGGTGTTCCATTTGTTGATGATGCACATTTAGGAAATCAGGCTACTAAACCTGAATCACTAAAACACAATGAAGGAAGAAACACTTTTTACTTCCTTCCATTAATCTTAGGAATTATTGGAATGGTATTCCATTTTGCGAGACATAGACAAGATGCATGGATTGTAATGCTTCTATTTTTTATGACAGGAATTGCTATTACAATATACCTAAACCAAACTCCATATCAACCAAGAGAAAGAGATTACGCATACGCCGGTTCCTTCTATGCTTTTGCTATTTGGATTGGACTTGGAGTTCAAGGGCTATTTAGTTTCATGACTGGTACTAAAAAAACAGAAGAAGAAATAACTGCTGAGACTGGTAAAAAAGGAATTGAAGCTAAATTAATGGCTCTTGGATTATATGAGATATCATTAACTGCATTCACTTTCTTAGTTGTAGGTGTATTAACGTTCAAAATAGGAAATGCTGAAGTGTTCGGTCTTTCATGTATATATATTGGACTTGTTATTGGTGGAGCGACAGTATTATGCTTCGCTTTAGGGAAAATATTAAAAACAGAAACAAGTAGAGCAACATTAGCTCTTTTGTTAGCTATTATAGTTCCTGGAATAATGGGAGCAGAAGGATGGGGTGATCATGACAGAAGTAATAGATACACTGCTACTGACTTTGCTAAAAACTACCTTGATTCTTGTGATAAGAACGCTATAATATTCACTAATGGAGATAATGATACTTTCCCATTATGGTTTGTTCAAGAAGTCGAAGGTTACCGTACAGATATAAGAGTAGTAAACTTAAGTTTATTGAATACTGATTGGTACATAGATCAAATGAAGAGAAAAGCATATAAAAGTGATGCTGTTCCCTTCTCAATGACACAAGATCATTACAGACAAGGTACTCGTGATTACATATATCTAAGAAAAACTTGGGATGATGGTTTTCATGACATTAATAAAGTAATGGACTTTGTTAAAAGTAACGATCGTAAAACTCAATTACCAACAAGCTCAAAAGAGTACATGAATTATTTGCCAACGAACAAGTTTTCAATTCCAGTTGATAGAAATAAAGTTATTGAGAATGGAATTGTACTTCCTGAGTTTGAAAACCAAATCCCAGACAAAATAAACTGGACTATTAAAGGTGGTGCAGTTATGAAGGCAAAAATGATGATTCTTGACCTTATGGCTACTAACAATTGGGAACGTCCTGTATACTTCGCAATCACAGTAGGTAGTGAGCACTATATGAACCTGGAAGAATACTTCCAACTTGAAGGTCTTGCATACAAAGTAACTCCAATTAAGCATAAAGCTAAATCAAGTGGAACTGGACATATCAATATAGACAAGATGTACGATAACCTTGTAAATAAATTCCGTTGGGGTAATATGGAAAAAGAAGGTGTTTATCTTGATGAGCAAGTCATGAGAATGACAATGAATTATCAAAGTAACTTTGCTAGATTAGCTCGTGAATTAATTGCTAAAGGAGATAAAGTAAGAGGTGTTAAAACATTAGATAGATGCATGGAAATAATGCCTCCTAATAGAGTTCCAGTTGGTTACTCAAGTTTATTTATTGCTGATGCATATTATCAAGCAGGTGAGACTGAGAAAGCTGACAAATTAATGAATACAGTCTTAGACAAGTTTACGGGTGAGCTTGAATGGTATATCTCATTAGAAGCGCCATTTGCTGATAGAGTATCTGGAGAAGTTGAAAGAGCGTTCCAAATTATTTCTAACGCAAATTACTTTGCTGGTAAAAATTGGCAAAAAGTTAATGGAGCAGCAGGCGATAAACTAGAAAATGCAAGCCCAATATCAAAAAGGTTTGGTGCATTCTTAAATGAATTCGCTCCAGACATTGAAGACTATGGAAAACGTATCGGTCAGAGAGAACGTTATATTAATATGATGAGAGGGAGGTAACTTCTTTATATAACTATGAAGTACGTTTATAAAACAAGATGGTGGATGAAATGGGCTTACCCCTCATTAATTTGGGAGGTAAAGACTACTCGTAAGGAGATCTTTCTTACTTTCGATGACGGTCCTGACCCCGAAGTTACACCTTGGGTTTTAGACCAACTAGAAAAGCACAATGCAAAAGCTACGTTCTTCTGTGTTGGTGAAAACGTAGAAAAACATCCAGAGATTTTCAAACGAATTCAAAGTGAAGGCCACACTGTAGGAAATCATACATACAACCATAAAAATGGATGGCATACTGATTCTGAAAACTATTTAGTTAGTGTTAAGAAATGCAGTCATGTTTTCGGTTCTCATTTTTTCAGACCTCCTCATGGAAGGATTACCAAAAAGCAAATCAAAAAGATCAAGCCTAGATATAAAATTATAATGTGGTCTTTATTGAGTGGTGACTTTGATCCAGATATCTCGGGAACTGAATGTGCATACAATACTGTCCAGTATTCAAAGCCAGGAAGTATAATTGTATTCCACGATAGTCAGAAGAGTAAAGAGACCTTATATGAAGCGTTGCCTAAAGTACTCAATCACTTTTCAAGTACACAATGGGAAATGAATAATCTAGATCCAATCCTACTTCTTAAATAACAATATTCTAATACAAATAAAAAAGGCTACTTTTCAGTAGCCTTTTTTGTTATATGTTTAATCGTAAGTAAATTCCGTAACCTCTAAAAAGTTAGTGGTTATGTCACCTTTAATAAACGATTCATTATCCATTAATTTCAAATGAAATGGGATTGTTGTTTTTACACCTTCGATAATAAACTCTTCTAATGCTCTCTTCATTTTAGCTATTGCTTCTTCTCTTGTTTGCGCAACAGAAATAAGCTTAGCAATCATAGAATCATAATTAGCAGGAATAGTATATCCAGCATAAACATGTGTATCTAAACGAATACCATGACCACCAGGAGCATGAAAATTTAAGATCTTACCAGGACAAGGTCTAAAGTTATTTTTAGGATCTTCAGCGTTGATTCTACATTCGATAGCGTGCATTTGAGGTAAGTGATTCTTACCCATAATCTTATGACCTGCAGCTACTTTAATTTGCTCTCTAATTAAATCATAATTAACAACCTCTTCAGTAACACAATGTTCAACCTGAATACGCGTATTCATTTCCATGAAATAGAAATTCCTATGCTTATCAACTAAAAACTCAACAGTACCACAACCTTCATACTTTACGGCTTTAGCGGCAATAATTGCAGCTTTACCCATTGCATCTCTAAGTTTCTTAGTCATAAATGGAGAAGGAACTTCT
>CAWVWF010000084.1:0-14193 GCA_963933885.1 uncultured Flavobacteriales bacterium
CAGTTGGTGGATTATAAGTTGAGCTAGTAGCTCCACTTATATTTGTCCATCCAGAGGTTCCGTTAGCTGACAATTGCCATTGATAAGCATAAGTATTATCACCACCAGATGGGCTACCCGTATTGGTTAAATTATTAGGATCACCGTTGTAACAAATTGTATGATTACTTCCAATAGTTCCTTCATCTAGATCGGCTCTTACAGTAACCTTAACAGTTCCCGCATATTTAGTTTGTCCACAAGAAATTACTCGACGACGATACCATCTATTAGCTGTTAATCCAGTTGGTGGATTATAAGTTGAGCTAGTAGCTCCACTTATATTTGTCCATCCAGAGGTTCCGTTAGCTGACAATTGCCATTGATAAGCATAAGTATTATCACCACCAGATGGGCTACTTGTATTGGTTAAATTATTAGGATCGCCGTTGTAACAAATTGTATGAGCTGTTCCAATTGTACCTTCGTTAAGATCTGCTCTTACAGTTACTTTGACAGCTGTAGCATATCCAGACCATTGAGTAGGAGTACAATCTCCACCTTTTCTACGGTACCAAGTAGTTTGCGTTAAAACACCTGGGTCATAAGTTGAATTATTTGCCCCACTTATGGTGCTAAACCCACTTGTTGCGCTTGTTGTAGATTTCCCCCATTCAAATGTGGTAGCGCCTCCATTGTTTGTGTTACTAATTGCAGAAGGATTCCCTCCGTAACAGATAGTTTGTGCATTACTTATGGAGCCTGTATTCGGGGTGGAACAGGCGGAACAAGTACCAACTATATCCCAATACTGCCAATTTGTACCATTACAAGTAGGCCAATTCCAATGACCAGGATCACATCTACTATTTTGATCAGTAAGAGGCGCAGCAGTTGTACTAGTAGCCCGGTAAACGTCTGTTGAACCGCTTAATCGCATTAATGTTCCTAGAGGATAAGTGTTTTGCGTCCAAACAGGAACACTTGCACATGACATTTGTCCATACCCTTCATTAGTCAGGGATACTAATAGTATAAGTATTAGTATTAGTTTATATATTCTTGTATATATCATTCGAGTTTACTTTGCCTTAGTCTTATTAAAAAGAATTCCACTGAATTACATCTACCTCCACCACAATAGAACTTGAGCTGCCTAGGTTTAAATCACCCGAAACAGTCAAGATTGCACTACTGGTAACTCGAATAGAGTTACCATTTGTAATTAAAAGACTTCCTGAATTTTTATTGTAAGAAACAATATCTACAGCCCCACACGATTGCGTTAATCTAGGAATCTCACTAGGAGTCCACCCACTTGCAGTATTCAAATTTGTGGTTGAACCATTTGAATTTGGCGCAGCAAAAAGAGATGTAGATATTAGTAAAAACAAAAAGAACTGCAATAAATGCAGTTTCTTTAATATCTTATTATTTATATTTTTTTTCATTTATTTTTTTTAGCAAAAAAAACCACTATTCTTTGAGTTGAATAAACTTTAAAAGTAAATACTCCTAAAACTACCTAGAGTTACCTAATTAAGCTTAATAGTAATCATACTTCCCATTCTTCTTAATCATCACTGAAATAAAGCATTTCCCGCCTGCTCCAATAATTTCATTATCAATGTGGTTAAACCATGCTGTTACTTGAATCTCATCAAACTTAACTGCTTTAACAATGCAAAGAAACATTAAAAAACATCATGAAACTTAAATATCGAAAAACGCATCCCTCACAAAACGTTTTTCAAAAAAAAAAAATATGACAATAAATACATCAAAATCAATTATTTATGATTGAAATAAACATTTTCCTAACAAGAATAAAAAAAACAGAGACATGATGGAAAAACATCATATTAAAGCCTATTTCAGAAATACAAACCGTATTTTTCAATAGACGAATTAAAACTGCCTTTTCAATAAAAAAGACAGGGTCAGTCCCCCTAGTAAAGAATATGACATTCAATAATTTATAATTTTCACGACACTCCCTTTATTAGAAAACCCTAGAGATGGAATTCAAACCCACCCCCATTAAAAAGAATACTTCATTCTGAAAAAACCATTTGCAAACGCTATAGCATCACCATCTATCACCCCTGCAATATTTATCATGTAAAGAGAGATGTCCCAGTTTTGAGCCATTGAATAAGTAATAGAAGGCATTACCATCCCCATCTTAACTTCAGGCATATATAATAGAACAATAGCAAAGTTTGAAAGCTCTTTTAACTGTCCTCCAATTGTTACCATACCCGTCCATTGAGTTGGCATTAAGTTTTTTGCAGAAGTTTGAAACGATAATAAAGAAGTCGTAACATCAGAACCACCTCTTAATCCATTAGCAGAGTACAAAGCACCAACACTTAAAAACTTACCGTTTTTCAATATATATTCTCCAGAAACAGAAAGGCTAGCTGCTTGTTTATTCTCTTTAGAATCTGGAATAAAATAAGAGAACTCTCCTTTGAACCCCCAGTTTTTAATACTTCCAGCCCAACCTCCTCCGATTACATAATCTTCGTAGTACTTACCTGCTAAAACTTGGAAATCGTAATTTTTGAAATTCCATCCGTATTTTAAAGCTGCTACTATGGAAGTATCTGAATAGATAGCTCCAGCCAACTCAAGATCACTTCCGTTTTTGAAATACTTCTGTATCCTCATAGCATCGGAACCCGGTCGTTCTTCATAATCGAAATCTGTTAGGTTAAAAGCATTGAATAGGTCGTTGGCGTTAAAAAAAGTATTGATTCCCCAATTTATCCTTTGTCTACCTATGCTCCATTCCCAATTACCAGAAACACCTTTATAATAAAATCGATCTATAATTCCACTGTATAAGAATTTATCGTTTTCACCAGCAACAAATGACAAATCCATAATTCCATTATCTAAACCTAATACAGAACCCAATGAAGTATTAAGCTTCACAGCTTCACCATACATAATTCGATTCCTAAACTCTAATGAGATATCATGATTGTTATTAATCGTATACTTTGTATTTATTCTATT
Source organism: uncultured Flavobacteriales bacterium (assembly GCA_963933885.1). Taxonomy (GTDB): domain Bacteria; phylum Bacteroidota; class Bacteroidia; order Flavobacteriales_C; genus CAWVWF01. Next base: position 3,004 of record CAWVWF010000084.1, read on the forward strand.
ATGCCAGAGGGATTGATCATAAATATTACCATCTAAATCTCCAGAAAAAGTTTGCATAAACTTCACATAACCATCCAGCTCAAAATGAGACTTTAAATAAGATGCCTGCTCTTCTTCTTGAGCAAAAACTGTTGCACAAAAGAGAACTTGAAGAAATATTAAACCCTTTAAACGCATTTAGTCAATTGTTTTATCTTCTGTAATAACTCCATCTGTTAAAGTAACAACTCTTCTAGCTCTGTCGATTACTCTTTGATCATGTGTAGAGAATAAGAAAGTAATTCCTTCCTTTTCGTTTAGCTTTTGCATAATATCCAAAAGCGTTGCTGCAGATTTAGAATCTAGGTTAGCAGTTGGTTCATCTGCAATAATAAACTTTGGTTTTGAAGCCAAAGCTCTAGCAACGGCAATTCTTTGTTGTTGCCCACCACTTAATTCAGATGGTCTGTTACCTCCTCTTCCTTCTAAACCAACAGCACTCAATAATTCGTTAACTCTTTCCTTTCTTTCTTTTACACTTCTCCCTTGAAGTAGCATTACAAACTCTATGTTTTCAAAAGCAGTTAATACAGGAATCAAATTATAACTCTGAAATACAAAACCAATATTTTGTAATCTAAAGTCGATTAATTCATTCTTTGAATATTTTGTTAATTCTTCACCACCTACCTGAACAAGTCCAGCTGTTGGAATATCCAAACCACCAATCATGTTTAACAAAGTAGTTTTTCCAGAACCTGAAGGACCAACAATTGCTGTAAATTCACCTTCTGCTATTTTCAAAGAAACACCATCAACCGCATGAACTTCTAAAGTCGCATCTTTAAAAATTTTCTCTAAATTTTGAGTTTCTACTACATTCATATTACTAGCTTTTTCTAATCGCTTCAACTGGACGAAGTTTTAAAACTCTCATCGCAGGGAAAACAGTGGATATTAAAGAAACTATTACTACTTGATAAATAACTTGAAAATAAAAGCTGCTCTTGATTTTTGGATAAATGATACTCTCATAACCAAATTCCGAAATAGCAGCATCAGCTACAGATAAATCGATTCCAACTTCTCCGTAATAATCCATTGAAAGCATTGTAAGTAATAAACCTACTGGAACACCTATCATCGTTAATACCGAAGTTTCAAAGAAGATCATACTAACAATCTTATACCTACTCATTCCTATTGCCATTAGCATCCCTAATTCATTGGTACGTTCTAAAACACTCATTAACATTGTATTTATAATCCCTAATGAAAGTGCAAACCAAATAATTAACATTACAATAGACATTACTACATCAGCGATTTTCATCCCATCTTTAATCTCAGGCATTAATTCTCCCCAAGTAACAACCTCTTCATTTGGTAATTGTTTTTTCAATAACGCTGTACGAGATTCTAAAGAATCAAAATCGTTAAAAATGATTGCATATTCATGAACATAATTATCGTTCAACTTTTTATCTAAATCAGATCGATGAACAAAAACGACCAGCTTATCTTTTAATTTATTTGGAGACTCATAAAAGCCTCTAACTTTTCCAACAAAAGATTTAACACCGTGAAGTAAACCTCCTTTGATTATTAGCTTACTACCAATCTTTAAATTCATATTCTCTGCCATCGCTTTACCGACTAGTAAAGATGGAGATCGTTTACCTTTTGGCATACTACCCTCAACAATCATAGAACTAATAGAAGAAATAGCTCTTTCTTGAGCGGTATCAATCCCATAAACTAAAACTAAAGATTGATCTCTCGCTGAGGAAGCCATTCCACTAAATACAGATCGCTCTACATAAGCTTTTATAGAAGTGTCAGCATCCAAAACAGCTCTAACATGAGCTGGATTATTTATCGGGAAATTATAATCATACTCTTCATCAACAAAACTTTTCGCATGAATTTGAGCGTGTCCTAATTCTCTATTTACAATATCATCAAGCTTTTGTACAAAAGACCCCCACTGAAATCCTCCGAAAAACAAACCTGCCCACATCCCAATAGCAACAGACATGATAACAATAAGACTTCGTCCTTTATTTCGCCAAACGTTTTTCCAACCAATTTTCGCTATCATGATCTCATGGCTTTATGCTCATTCATTGAATGAATTTTTAAAATCGGATATAAACTGAATAAAATAGACATTAACAAAACAATAGCTGCTTGCCAAACGAAAATACCAATATCAACAGACATTCTTAAAACAGGCTCAAAACCATTTTTAATCATCCCTTCTGCTTCTGCGCCTTTAAGTGTAATAGGAAAATAATGGAAGTAGTATACTAACGGAAGAGCAACTAAGAAACCTATTATAGTTCCTAAGATTGCCATAAATACGTTTTCTAAAAAGACTAAGAATCCTAATCTATTCTTACTCATCCCGATAGACATCAAAACACCAAACTCTTTTTTCCTTTCTGAAAGCATCATCAATATCGTTCCGAATAATCCAAAAGAGATAATAAAATAAAGCATCCCTGTTACAATCACATTCGCAGCATCGTTTACTACAACAAGCATATATAACGGTTCATCTATTTCATCCCAAGAATAAATTCCTTCGTTACCTTTAAAATCAGATTTCATTCCTTTAACAATTTCAGTAGCCTCACTATTGTCTTTAAATGAAAGTGCTATACCTGAAACTAACCCTTCCATAGCAAACCCTTCTGAAGCTTCAGACATTTCAACAAAACATGTTCGCTTATTTTCTTGAATGTTTGGCAGCTTTACAATACCAACAACTTTCAACATCAAGTTGGCTGAATTACCATGATAACCAGCACCTGTTACATAAACAACACTATCCAAATCTGCTTTTAACCTTTCAGCCAATGCACTTCCTAAAACCACCTCTCCTGGGCCTTCTAAAAACCTACCCTTAGTTAATCTCTGACTTAGATGTGTTAAACTGTCTTCAAGATCAGGATAAACACCAACTACTTGAATAACTTTAAATTTATCTCCACAAGACATACTCCCTCCTCCTATTATTCGAGGTGAATAAGCTTCAATTTCCTTATGTTTTTCGATTAATAATTTACCCTTTGCTTCTGTATATGAAATCGCTCTATCAATAATTGGCTCATTAACATAACCAGTATCGCATATTGAAGCATAACCTTTAAATCCGCCGACAACATTTTCGATTTGAGAATCCATGATTCCAAATCTTAATGCAGATAAAAATGTCGCTAGAACTACAGCAAATTGAATCATCATTAACGTAATAAAAGTTCTTCTTTTATTACGAAATACATTTCTCCAGGCCAGTTTTATTAGCATGATATAAAGAAACCTATTTATTATTGATTCAACAAAGAAATTGGTTTAGATATCTATATAAAATGATAAATGGTACTTATATAATTTGAGTTTGAATTTTCACAATAACATTAATATCTTTGCAATTCACAATCTTATAAATTGATATAGCATGCAACTGTACAATAAACTAAGTGCTGAAGAAAGAAGAGCTTTAATAAAAGAAGCTGGTATTGACCGATTAACGGTTTCTTTTTATCAGTACGCAAACATCAAAGACACTCAGGAATTTAGGGATCAACTTTTTGTTGATTGGGAAAAGCTAGAAGTTCTCGGTAGAACGTATATTGCTTCCGAAGGAATTAACGCTCAAATATCTCTCCCTGCTCAGAATTTCGAAAAGTTTAGAGAACAATTATATGCTATTGATTTCATGGATGGAATCAGATTGAATGTTGCGGTTGAACAAGACAGTTTTTCTTTTCTTAAAAACAAGATTAAGATTAGAAAAAAGATTGTTGCTGATGGTTTAGAAGACAACACTTTTGATGTTACTGATATTGGAACTCATTTAAAAGCAAAAGACTTTAACTCTATCCTTGAAGATGAGAATACAGTTTTAGTTGACATGAGGAATCATTACGAAAGTGAAATCGGTCATTTCAAAGGTGCTATAACACCTGACGTTGATACTTTTAGAGATTCTTTAGATATTATTGAAGAAGATTTAAAAGAGCACAAAGAAGATAAGAATTTAGTAATGTATTGCACAGGTGGTATTCGCTGTGAAAAAGCCAGTGCATATTATAAACACAAAGGATTCAAAAATGTTTACCAGCTTGAAGGTGGAATTATTGAATACACAAGACAAATAAAAGATGAAGGGCTTGAGAATAAGTTCTTAGGAAAGAATTTTGTTTTCGATCATAGAAAATCTGAAAGAATCTCTGAGGATGTAGTTTCTAATTGTCATCAATGTGGAGAACCTTGCGACAATCATGTTAACTGTTTAAACAAAGGTTGTCATTTACTTTTCATTCAATGTGATTCTTGTAAAGAGAAGATGCTTGAAACCTGTTCTGATGATTGTAGAGATGTAGTATTACTGTCTGAGGAAGAACAAAAAGCGCTTCGAAAAGGAAAAGTTGAAAGCAACAAGGTATTTAGAAAAGGAAGATCTGAAAACCTTCAGTTCTCTCCAAATAAGAAATAATCAACCAAACACCAGTCTTAAAGGCTGGTGTTTTTTTCATTTAGTATTTGTCCCCTGAACCATGGCTAAATACTTTTCCATACTGGACATCTCAACAGCTGCATCAATTTTATCGGTAACGTCTTTAGCTGAAACATCTTCTATCTCTCCATTATCTTTTATCGTATCATATCCATTTAGAATATCACGTGTTCTTTCTAATAAATCTTTAGAACCCGAATCGTCTGGTGACGATTTTAAAATTTCAATTAATACATCTCTCATTAATGCCATATAACAAAGTACGACATTCCAGATAAGAGGTTGAAATTTTTCGATGAATAAACATAAAAAAACCAACTCGAGTCATGTTGAGTTGGTTTTGGAGAATTGCAAGTCAAACAATTCTGAGTTTATATACTACTTCTAGGTCGGGGGGACCTAATACTATATAAATGTGTTCTGAATTAATTAACGGAGATTTCAAAATAATGATTAATACTTTCTGTTCAAGTTTAAATTTCTTCTGTGAAAGAAAAAAATAAGCTGTGATAAAAAAACAAAATCTAAATCTGTCACTTATAATTCCCCTTCTTTAATTGAATAAAGTATCTTAGTATTTCAATTTATTTTGAGGATGGAAAAAGACTTTATTAGCGCGTTATTTAAAGAGCATAAAAACACACCGAAATGCCCGTCTCCTTATACTATATCGACATGGTTCAATAAACTTCTTGGTGTTTTATTCCCAGGTAACTGCGACACAACTTTTGATAACGAAGATGAACTAAATAACTTCATTGGTGATCTAAAAACAGATCTATCGAACATCCTTGTTTGTCACGCAACTGAAAACATAAAAGACAAAGAAAAGGTTAATGACGATTTTTTCAATGCCTTGCCTATTATAAAAGCAAAGCTAGATAAAGACGTAATTGGTCTTTTCGAAGGAGATCCTGCTGCAAAAAACTATGCAGAAATCACTCGATCTTATCCTGGCTTTTATGCTATCGCTGCCAATAGAATTGCAAACTTCCTTTACAAAGAAGGTGTTGAATTAATCCCAAGAATGATTTCCGAACATGCACACAGTCATGTAGGAGTTGATATTCACCCAGGAGCATCTATCGGGGAATACTTTTGCATTGATCACGGTACCGGAGTTGTAATTGGAGAAACTACAATAATTGGAGATCATGTTAAAATTTACCAAGGAGTTACGCTAGGTGCATTAAGTGTTAATAAAGAAGATGCTGAAACCAAACGACATCCAACTATTAAAGATGGAGTTGTTATTTATGCTGGAGCAACTATTCTAGGAGGAAAAACAATTGTTGGAAAAGATAGCATAATTGGAGGAAGTGTTTGGGTAACGAGAAGCGTTCCTGCTGAATCTAAAATTTATTATAAAGCCGAAAATATTTAAAATACGAATCATGACTGTTGAGCAATTAATTGGAAATACACCACTTGTAGAAATCAATAATATTAACCCTAATCCAAAGGTTAAAATTTACTGTAAACTTGAGGGACAAAACCCTGGTGGAAGTGTTAAAGATCGAGCTGCCTACAACATGATTAGTGAAGCCTTAAAAAGAGGTGACATAAAGAAAGGTGATAAATTAGTTGAAGCTACTAGTGGAAATACTGGAATTGCTTTAGCTATGATTTCTAGATTACTAGGGTTAGAAATGCATTTATTGATGCCAGACAGTGCTACTGTAGAAAGAGTGAAATCTATGGAAGCTTACGGTGCGAATGTAATTCTAACACCTGCTGCTAAAACAATAGAATATACAAGGCAACTTGCTCAAGAAATGGCAGACTCTGGTGAGTATTTCATGCTTAACCAATTTGCAAATCCAGATAACAGCGGAGCACATTATAAAAATACTGGACCTGAAATCTGGAAAGACACTGAGGGAAAAATAACACATTTTGTTTCAGCAATGGGAACTACAGGAACAATAATGGGAGTTTCAAGATTCTTGAAGGAACAAAATCCTAATATTCAAATTGTAGGAACACAACCTACTGATGGATCAAAAATCCCAGGAATCAGAAGGTGGTCTAAAGAAATGGTTCCAAAAATATTCGACGCATCTAGAGTTGATTCAGTAATAGACGTATCTCAAGAAGAAGCTACAAAGATGACTAGAAGAATGGCTGAAGAAGAAGCTCTTTTAGTTGGTATGAGTTCTGGAGGAGCACTGGCTGCAGCGATTCGTTTAGCAGAAACTTTAGAAGAAGGAATTTTGGTTTGTATCGTTTGCGATAGAGGTGATAGATATTTGAGTTCAAATCTTTTCGCTTAAACACATTAAACCATAATTAGTCATCTTTATTTTTCGTTTCATTAGAGCCTACTTTCAATGCAAATGTCTTTTTGCCCAACTATAGCATAAGTCACATTAATCGTTCCTTTAAAGACACTTCTTTTAGCAATATTTTAAAACTACCTGCTTCGACTCATTCTGAAGTAAAGTTCAATAAAAATGCCTAGTGTTCTTCAATTTAAATCAAGTCTGGACTTTACTTGGACTATTTGCAATTATTAAATACAGAACAATTTTTATACATAGTTTTGAATTATTGTTGATTCAAAATTTAATACTGCTGTAATGAAAGTATCTATTCTTATTACCATAATCACTTCAACTATTTTCATGTCGTGTGATTCAAATAAAGATAAAACGAACGTCCCTCCTCTTCACCATTACGTTCATTGGCATAAACGGGTAATTAAGTTCATTGAAGAAAAAGATAGCATAAAGACTGGAAGTTATATTTTCTTAGGTAATTCAATAACAGAAGGATTCAATCTACAACAACACTTCCCCAACGTAAATACGGTTAACAGAGGTATTAGCTCAGATCATATTGATGGAGTTAGTCAAAGATTAAACTTATCAATCAAAGGAGCAAAAAGTGCTAAATTATTTATACTAATGGGGATTAATGATATCGGAGCTGGGAGAAGTAAAAAAACAATAAAAGCGCTTTACAGCAACATGGTTGATTCTATCGTTAAAAACTATAACTACGATGTTTATTTACAATCTATTCTTCCTACATCTCCAAGATGGGCGAACTGTCCACCAAATTTAATTAAGAATATTAATGAATTCATTAAAGACCTGGCAACAGATAAGGGCTTAACTTATGTAGATCTCTACCCTTTGTTTCAACAGGGTAACACAAATTTCATTAAAGGGGAACTTGTTACAGATGGCTTACATTTGAATGAGGAAGGATACCGAATCTGGTCTGATTATTTAAAAAGTGTAATCAAATAATTTAAGGTTACTTAAACGTTAATAGCGTAGCCTATTCTTCTATTGTAATCACTCTTACCTTAGATAATTTTTTAACTGCATCATCAAAAATGGTTTTTTTCCATTCCGGGTGATCTTGAATATCTAAGATTTCTAAACTTGTAATTTCAAAAACCACATCAGGTACTTTTGGCATGTAACGAGTTCCTGCTAAATTCAAATATTTTAGTTTTTTAAGCGAGCTAAGTTCTTTTGGAAGTGTAGAGAATTTATTAAAAGATAAATCCAAGCATTCTAAATTAGTCAGTTTTGAGATATCAGCAGAGATCGTTGTCAGCTTAGCCATACTTATATCCAATTTCTTAACCTCTAAAGGCTTCTTTAAAGCATCTGCCAAACTATAAAACGTTTCTCCATCAGAAACACAATCAGACATCATATCTACAAATCCAGTAGTTATAGTAAAAACGATTGCTAAACTTAAAAAATATAACTTTTTCATCTGGTCTTGTTTTGGTTAGGCTGTAATATAGAAAAATTTAAGTTATAAAAAAAGCCTCAATCTCTTGAGGCTTTTAAGGTAATAAGGTAGTTTCTTTTAACTGTTCACATTCCCCGAAAGGTCTGCTCCTGCTTTAAACTTCACAACTTTTTTTGCAGCTATTGTAATTTCTTTACCCGTTTGAGGGTTTCTACCTTTTCTAGCAGCTCTATCGGAAATTGAAAAAGAACCGAAACCAACTAAGGCAACTCTATCTCCTTTTTTTAATGCACCAGAAGTCTGGTTAACAAATGCGTCTAATGCTCTTTTTGCATCAGCTTTAGACAATCCAGATTCAGAAGCAACTGCTTCAATTAATTCAGCTTTGTTCATTTCTTAAAATATTAAAGGTTTAATAATACCCTTAAATATAAGCGATTACGTGTGTTAAAAAAATATTTAGAGGACAATAAATTTACTACAAGATACAAAAAGCCTTTTTTGTTAATAACTTGAGCCAAAGAACGTTGAGAAAAAACAGCGCCGAATCATATTTTATCATAACTTTTATCATCTATTAATTAATCATTTTATTTAAATTTACTGCGTGAAAAAAGACATTGAAACTAGGGAGGATATCATGATATTAGTTAACTCATTTTACAACCATGTAAAAAAGGATAAATTGATTGGTCCTATTTTCACTGAAGTCGCTGATATTGATTGGCACACCCATCTTCCTAAGATGTATGATTTTTGGGAAACTGTATTACTTGGTAAGGCTAGTTATTCAGGAAACACCTTAAAAGTACATTTGGATTTAAATCATCAATTTAAATTAATGGGTTCGCACTTCGATCATTGGTTGATATTATTCAAAACAACAATTGATGAATTTTTTGAAGGTCCAAATGCTCAACAAGCAAAAAACAAGGCTGAATCAATAGCAACTGTGATTAAAATTAAAACAATAGAAAAATCTAAGAAGGAAATTATTTAGATTCTAAGATAAACACGTCTTCTCCTTCCTTCTTCATTAAGAACTGCTCACGAGCATATTTTTCCATAAACTCAGGATTGTTTAAGTTTCGAAGAAAAATCTCATTTTTAACAGTCTCATTTTTCAACCTCATATACTCAGCTTTCAATTCATCCTTTCTCTCAATTAATTCGGCATGAAAGAAAAAATTATAGTTATCGAAGAAAGCCAACCATAGCAAGAACCCAAATCCTACTAAGAAGAATTTGTTTTTAAAGATAGCTGGTATGTCGTCCCAAAATTTCACAATACTAAAATAGCCATTACTAATATGACATCCTTCCCTCCTCTTTTAACTTGTTAACATCAACTTGAGAATAAGCTAAATCATATGCTATTTTAAAAAGCTGAAAAATCAGAATTATCAGGATTAAAAGTTCTATTTTCGCGATCGTTTTATCAAAAACTGAGTGATTATGGACGTTCAAACGTGGACCTATATTTTAGTAGGAATTACCTTTTCAATTTACATCGGAATAGCAATATGGAGTAGAGCTGGAAGCACAAAAGAATTTTATGTTGCTGGTGGTGGTGTTTCGCCTCTCGCTAATGGACTTGCTACTGCTGCCGATTGGATGAGTGCTGCTTCCTTTTTAGGAATGGCAGGACTAATTTCATTTAGCGGAAAAGATGGTTCTAGATTCTTAATGGGATGGACAGGTGGATTCGTTTTGCTTGCCCTTCTACTCGCTCCTTATTTAAGAAAATATGGAAAGTTCACAGTACCAGATTTTGTTGGAGATAGATATTATTCTCAATCTGCTAGAATTATAGCGGTGTTTGTTGCCATATTTATATCATTAACATATGTAGCCGGTCAGATGAGCGGTGTTGGAATTGTATTCGCTAAATTCTTAAATGTACCTAAAACCGAAGGTGTACTGATTGGAATGGCAATCGTTTTCTTTTATGCTGTTTTAGGAGGAATGAAAGGTGTTACTTATACTCAAGTTGCACAATACTGTGTTTTGATATTCGCATTCATGGTACCCGCACTATTCATCTCTTTTTACATGACTGGAAATCCAATTCCTATGATTGGTTTTGGAAGTGAATTATTAGATGAACCCGGTGTTCATTTATTACAAAAACTTGATCAACTAAGCGTTGAGTTTGGCTTTAACGAATACACAAAAGGAAGTAGAAATACTGTAGATATGGTTTTCATTACCTTCTCATTAATGGTAGGTACTGCTGGATTACCTCACGTAATCGTTAGATTTTTTACAGTTCCTAAAGTATCAGATGCTCGTAAATCAGCACTTTATGCTTTATCATTTATTGGTATACTATACTTAACAGCTCCTGCAATAGCTGCATTTGCTAGAACAAACCTATTGACTACCCTTCAGGATACTGAATCTTATGAAACAATGCCGAGTTGGTTCACCAAATGGGAAGAAAGTCAATACATTGCTTGGGTTGATAAAAACGATAATGGAAAGGTTGATTATTCAGGGCCAGAATTAGAAGGAAAAGGATACAAAGGAACTTCTGATGCTTTTGGACCATACCAAGGAAATGGTAAGCTTGTTTTTAAATCCAAAGAACATCTAGGAAAACATGGTGAAAGGCTACTTGAAAACCCTCCTACCGATAGTAAGAACGAATTGTATTTCAATAAAGACATTATGGTACTTGCCAACCCTGAAATAGCCAATTGTCCGGCTTGGGTTATTGCACTAGTTGCAGCAGGAGGATTAGCTGCTGCGTTGAGTACTGCAGCAGGATTATTATTGGTTATTTCAACTTGTGTATCTCATGATTTATTAAAGAGCGCTTTAAGGCCAAATATTTCAGAAAAAAACGAATTACGTTCTGCAAGACTAGCTGCAGCCGGAGCAGTTATTATTGCTGGTTATTTCGGAATTAATCCACCAGGCTTTGTCGCCCAGGTTGTAGCATTTGCTTTCGGACTTGCTGCTGCATCATT
>CAWVWF010000085.1:0-14103 GCA_963933885.1 uncultured Flavobacteriales bacterium
TGGAGTGCTCTTAGTACTTTTGCTTGTGCAGATAAACTCATATCTCCGATTTCATCTAAAAATAATGTTCCACCATTTGCAGATTCGAATTTACCTTTTCTCGTTTTTATTGCTGATGTAAAAGCTCCTTTTTCATGACCGAAAAGTTCGGACTCTATTAATTCTGATGGGATTGCTGCGCAATTTACTTCCACTAAAGGAACTCCTGATCTATTACTTCTCTTATGAATTTGTCTTGCAACTAATTCTTTTCCTGAACCATTTCCTCCAGTTATAAGAACTCTTGCGTCGGTTGGTGCTACTTTATCTATAAGTTCAGATATGTTTTTTATTTCTTGTGATTCACCAATAATTTCTGACGATTTTGACTTACCTAGTTTCTTTTTTAGAATTTTAGTTTCTTGAACTAATTCATTTCTGTCCATTGCATTCCTTACTGTTACCAATAATCTATTCAAGTCTGGTGGTTTAGATATGAAATCGAATGCTCCTTTTTTTAATGCATCTACTGCTGTATCTATTGTTCCATGACCTGAAATCATTACAATGGCTGGGTCATATTTTAAATCTTGCAATTTTTCTAAGACCTCAATTCCGTCTAGTTTTGGCATCTTAATATCGCACAATATAACATCATACTCATTTTTCATTGCCATTTCTACACCTTGTTCACCATCTTCGGCTTGATCGACTTTATATTTTTCAAATTCTAAGATTTCTGATAACGTTCTTCTTATTGGTCTTTCGTCGTCTATTACTAATATTTTTCCCATGATTTTCTTTTTATAAGTTTAAAAAATAGTCACTTGCAACTCCTTCTTTCAATGCAAATCTTGCCAATTTAAAATTTTCAATTTTAAGATGACTTATTATGAAATTTACAAGGATTGTGCCAACGATAATTATTGGAGCTCTTTGTTTGATTAGTCCAGGAGTTTCTAAACGTTCTTCTAAAGTTGTTTTTATAACATAACTATGAATCTGATGATAGTGATTCATATCGAATTGATATTCAGAAGTTTTAATTAGTTTTTCCCCTGAGTTATATCTGTATTCAATCATTTTAGCAAGAGATGTGAATGCACCTGCTGAACCTATTAAAGTCTTTATTTTAAATTGCTTAATTGCTATGAATAGGGGGGAGAGTTGTTCTTGTAGATAAGCTTCAATATTATCGATTTCTATTTTAGTTATTGGATCATTTTTATGGAACTTTTCAAATAATCTTATCACTCCAATTTCAAAACTTTGTTTCCAGAATATTTCCTTGTCATTACAAATTATAAATTCAGTACTTCCACCTCCGATATCCATTAGTAATATTGGATCAGTACCAAATTTCGTAGCAGATCGTGCTCCTTTATAGATATATTCTGCTTCTGTATTTCCTGAAATTACAGTTATATTAATTCCGGTTTTGATGAAGACTTCATTTACGAATTCGTTACCATTATTCGCACTCCTAACTGCTGACGTTGCAATAGCTATGATTTTTGTTACACCAGCTTTTTCTGCTTTTTTCGAAAATGATTTTAAGGTTTTAATTCCTCTTTGAAATGCATCTTCTTGTATTATATTTTTATTAATTCCTCCTTTGCCTAAAAAGACAAATTTTTTTTCAATTTTTTCAAGTATTAATTTATTGTTCTCTTGAGCAGCAATTAGTAAATTGAAAGTATTGGTACCGATATCTATGACTGCAACTTTCATTAACTACTTTGTTTATACCATTTCCAAATGTTCTTATAACTTAGTTTTTGACCATAAAGTAAAATAGCTGTTCTATAAACTCTTGCTGCAAACCTTGTACTAAGCCAAACACTTCCGAATAGTAATGTTATTGCGGTTACGATTTGCCACCATTCTGTAGCCCAATTTATGTATGGTAATCTTGCAGCCATGACAACTGGTGATGTTAGTGGAAACATTGAAGTGTAGAATGCTAAATCTGAACCTGGATTATTCATTATTGTTGTTGCGATAAATACACTGAAGATTATTGGAATCGTTATTGGTAATATGAATTGTTGGGTCTCTGTATCTGGATTTGATGCTGATCCAACTGCGGCAAAGAATGAAGCATACAATAAATAACCACCTACAAATAAGAATGGCATTACCAATAGAAAAGTTGGTAGATAATTTTTTAAATCTTCTATTGATCTTATTGCATTTAATTGTTGAATTGACATTTTTGGTATAATATTCTTAGTGATATTCCCATCTGGGTCCATGGTTTGTATTTGATTATTTACAATTTGTGATGGATCAATGTCTATTACATCTTTAATTACTGTTAGGAATATTATTGATGTGATTATGATGATCGTAAACTGAGTAATTCCTACTAATCCAATTCCTATTATTTTCCCCCACATTAACTTAACAGGTTTTATAGATGACAAGATTATTTCAATGATTCGATTGTTCTTTTCTTCCATTATACCTTTCATTACTTGAACTCCATAAATTAAAACAAGTAGGTACATTAACATTCCACCTGTTAGTGATAGGTAACTTCTTACTTGTGGATTAATTCCTAATCCTTCATATTGTATCGTACATGTTGTTCCCAGTTTTTTGTCTATTTGAGCAAGGTTTAATTTGGTTAATCTTAGGACTTGAATTTTCCTAAATAAATCAAAACAGTCATCTTGAATGTTATTAATTACTGATGGCCCTGGGTGCTTATCATTATATAGTTGACCAGGGCTGTTCGATATGATTCCAAAGTTTTTGTTAAGATGAAGTACCATTGTATCTTCAGAATTTTCATATTTATCTGCAACTTCTTCAATGCTCATTTCTGGTGGCATGTTCACATACTTAATAAATTGTGAACTTTTTGTCCTTTCAAGTAATTCACCCATCGTAACTGTGTTGTCAACTATTAGAATTGTACTTTTCCTAAAAGTTGACTTTTGAATGATAACTGGCATCATTATCAACATTGAAATCAACATTGGTGTAATGATCGATAGGATTATGAAAGACTTTTTCCTAACCCTAGTCTTATATTCTCTTTTTATAATTAGTCCTAGTTTATTCATTGTTGTTTGTCTCTTCTAGTGTTAATCCATTTTCCTTTACTGCACGAATGAAGATATCATTCATGCTTGCTTTTTTTTCTTTTACATACTGGATTTTACAAGAATTTATAATAGCAGCAAGTAATGTATTAATACTTGTTTTTCCAATAGGTTTAACAATTACTGTATGTAATGTATTTGATAAGGGAGTATGTTGTATTAACTCAAAACCAGTCCATAGACCTGTAGTAAAGCTTATCATATTTCCTTCAAACCTTATCTCATATTCATTATCACTAAACTTAGTTCTAATTCTTTTAACGTTTCCTTGTAGAATTATTTTTGACTGATCAATAAGTGTGATATAACTACATATTTCTTCTACACTTTGCATATTGTGTGTTGAGAATATGATGGTTGTACCCTTTTTTTTGAGTTCTAAAATTTCCCTTTTTATTAGTTCTGTATTGATTGGATCAAATCCTGAAAATGGTTCATCTAGAATTAGAAGTTCTGGTTCATGTAAAACTGTTACTATGAACTGTATTTTTTGAGCCATTCCTTTAGAAAGGTCTTCGATTTTTCTATTCCACCAATCTAATATGTCAAATTTTTCAAACCAATAGTGTAGTTTTAATTTTGCATCATTAAGACTCATTCCTTTTAGCTGGGCAAGATACAACGCTTGTTCTCCTATTTTCATTTTCTTATATAGACCTCTTTCTTCAGGTAAATATCCGATTTTTGATATATGAGTTTCGTTAAGTGGTTCTCCTTTATATAGAAGTTCACCACTATCTGGCTTAGTTATCTGATTTATCAACCTAATAAAGGTTGTTTTACCTGCTCCATTCGGACCAAGTAGGCCGTAGATAGCTCCTTTAGGTATTTTTATATTCACGTCATCTAATGCAGTGTAATTACTGAATTTCTTAGTGATGTTCGAAGCAGTTATTATATGTTCCATATACACGAAAAAAGGGTGTTATCTAATTTAATAAATAAACACCCTTTATGAAAATATTATTTCCTTTTAACAAAAAAGGCTTCGATTAACGAAGCCTTTTTTTTAATTAAAATATTCTTTAACTCTTTCAAAAAAGCCTTTGTCTTTTTTACTAGGGTTAGGTTTGAAATTATCTGATTCTCTTAACTTTTCTAATAAGTCTTTTTCATCAGAAGAAACATTTTGAGGAGTCCAAACATTTATGTTTGCTATTATATCACCAGTTCCATAACTATTAACTGACGGTAGTCCTTTCCCTCTCAATCTCAATAATTTACCTGATTGAGTTCCTTCTTCGATTTTAATTTTTACTTTACCGTCTAATGTAGGCACTACTACTTGAGTTCCTAAAGTTGCATCAGCAAAGTTTAAATATAAATCATAGTGTAAATTTTGACCTTCTCTTTGAAATGCATCATGCTCTTTTTCTTGTATTACAACAAGTAAGTCACCTGCAACTCCTCCTCTTGGTCCCATATTACCCATTCCGCTTACTTGAAGCTGCATACCATCTTCAACACCAGCAGGAATATTTATTGGAATAACTGATTCGCTTCTTTCTACTCCTTCACCATTACAACTTTTACATTTGTTAGTAATGATATTTCCTGTTCCACTACATGTAGGACATGTTGATGCTGTTTGCATCTGACCAAGGAATGTATTAGTTACCCTTGTTACTTGCCCTGCTCCATTACAAGTTCCACAAGTTGAATGACCTCCAGATCCTTCAGCTCCTGATCCATCACAAGGAGCACATGAATTATTCTTAGTTACTTTAACTTTCTTTTCTATCCCTTTTCCGATTTCTTCAAGTGTTAAAGCTACTTTAATTCTAATATTACTACCTCTATTAACTCTTCTAGATCTACCGCCGCCTCCGCCGCGACCTCCAAAACCACCGAATACATCACCGAAATTCTCAAAGATATCGTCCATTGACATTCCTCCTCCGAATCCACCACCTCCGTGATGTCCTCCTGCTGCACCTCCCATTCCAGCATGACCATATTGATCGTATCTTGCTTTCTTATTTGCGTCGTTTAGTACTTCGTATGCTTCAGCTGCTTCTTTAAATTTATCTTCAGCAGCTTTATCATCAGGGTTTTTATCTGGATGGTATTTAATAGCTAACTTTCTGTATGCTTTTTTTAGTTCTTTAGTTGTAGCACTTCTACTAATACCTAAAACTTCGTAATAATCTCTTTTCGACATTCTTTATTTTTTTTATTCTACTGTCTGAAACTAAATTGTGATTAGGCTCCAACTACTACTTTAGGGAACCTAATAACTTTACCATTTAACTTATATCCTTTTTCAACGACATCAATTATTTTCCCTTTTAATTCTTCAGTAGGTGCTGGTATGTTTGTTATAGCTTCGTGTTCATCAGCATTGAATTCTTGCTCTTTGATATCCATTACTTCTAGTCCATTTGCAACTAGGGCTTTAGTGAACTTGTCAAGGATTAAATTTATTCCTTCTTTCAGGTTCTCGATGTCTTCTGCGTTGTCAATAGTTTCTTTTGCTCTATCAAAGTCATCTAAGATTGGTAGCATTACTTTGTATGCATCTGTTGACGCACCTGTAATTAAATCTGCTTTTTCTTTTTGAGTTCTTCTTCTAAAGTTTTCGAATTCAGAAAATAATCTTAAAAATTTGTCATCTGAAATCTGTAGTTTTTCTTCAGCAGTTAATTCCTTTTTCTCCTCTACTGGTGCTTCTTGAGTTTCAGCTGTGTCTTTAACTTCTTCTTCAACTACTTTATCTTCTTTCTTACTCATTATGATCTTTTTTATTGACTTTATCAATCTACTTGCCATCTCAAATGTTTTCATGAATTAAGACATATTGACATTTTTGCATGTCAAGATTGATTCTATTCTGTGAGATTGATTGGAATTATTGGTATTCTGACAGTTATTTTGTTTCTGTCTCATTTTTAATGGATAATTGTTCAAGAGCTTTATCCAGATCTTTTCCTCTCAAATTTTTTCCTACTATGATACCATTTGCATCGATTAAATAATTTGTAGGAATACTTGATACTTTATATGTTTTTGCAGGAGCACTTCTCCATCCTTTTAAATCTGATACGTGCCATGGCCAGTCAAGTTTATCTTGTTTTATAGCCCTTTCCCAGCCAGCTTTGTTTTGATCTAAAGAGACACTGAAGACCTTAAAACCTTTAGCTGATTTAGTCTTTCCATACCAGTTAACTCCATTTGGAAAGTCTTTGTCCTTAAATGTACTAACAGTTTGAATAAGGTTTCTGTTTTCCCACCTACATGGTCTACACCAAGAAGCCCAAAAGTCTATAAGGACTACGCTTCCTCTTAAAGAATTTAATGAAATTGTATCTCCATTAACAGAAGGGTAAGCTAGCTCTGGAGCTAGGTTGCCGATATTTGTTCCTGTTTTTAGTTCCTTTTGTTCTTTGTTGCTTGCACAACTCAGTAATACTAAAGCAATGAATATAGATCCAATAAGTTTATTTATCATGATATTCTTTTAATGTCAGCTCCTAAGGCTTGTAATCTTGTATCAATATTTTGGTATCCTCTATCAATCTGTTCGATGTTATGTATCGTTGATTTACCTTTTGCTGATAAAGCTGCGATAAGTAATGAAACTCCAGCTCTAATGTCAGGTGATGTCATTTCTATACCTCTTAATCGACTTTGTTTATTCATACCTATTACAGTTGCTCTATGTGGATCACAAAGGATAATCTGAGCACCCATTTCGATTAACTTATCAGTAAAGAATAATCTGGATTCAAACATCTTTTGATGTATCAATACACTTCCCTTAGCTTGAATAGCTGTAACTAACATGATGCTTATTAAATCTGGTGTGAAACCAGGCCATGGAGCATCTGCTATTGTAAGCATTGAACCGTCAATGAAACTTTCAATTTCGTAATTTTCTTGAGAAGGTATGATTAAATCATCACCGTCTAATTCCATTTGAATCCCTAATCTTGCAAAAGTACTTGGTATAACTCCTAAATCTGGGTAAGAAACATCTTTAATCCTTAAGTTCGATTCAGTAATTGCTGCTAAACCTATGAATGATCCTATTTCGATCATGTCAGGTAGGATTTTGTGTTCTGTTCCTCCTAAGTAATCAACTCCTTCTATTACAAGAAGATTTGATCCGACACCAGATATCTTGGCTCCCATTCTTATAAGCATTTTAGCCAGTTGCTGTAGGTATGGTTCGCATGCTGCGTTGTAGATTGTTGTTGTTCCTTGTGCTAAAACAGCTGCCATTAAAATATTAGCAGTTCCTGTTACAGAAGCTTCATCAAGTAACATATATGTACCTTGAAGTTTGTCAGCTTCTACTTTATAAAACTTACTTGCTGCTTGGTATTCGAATTTAGCACCTAGTTTTTGAAAACCAACAAAATGTGTGTCAACTCTTCTTCTTCCAATTTTATCACCTCCTGGAGCCGGAATGTACCCTTTTCCAAAGCGACCTAATAATGGACCGACAATCATAATTGATCCTCTTAATCCTCCACCTTTAGTTTTGAATTCATCGGACTTCATATATTCCAAGTCAACATCATCAGCTTGGAATTCATACTCTTCTTCACCAAGTTTATTTACTTTAACACCCATACATTCTAACAAGTCAATTAACTTGTTAACGTCACGGATATTCGGAACTTTCTTAATTGTTACTTTTTCTGGAGTTAATAAAACTGCACATAAGATTTGTAAAGTTTCATTTTTAGCTCCTTGAGGCGTTATTTCTCCTTCTAGTCTGTTTCCTCCTGTGATTTCAAATGCTCCCATTACTTATCTGTTATTTTTACGAAATGTTTTCTTTCCTTTTTTGTATGCACTAGTTGTATTCTTTCTCTGGCTACCTTTAGTTGTACTAGGTTTTGTTCTTGTAATAAGATCACTAGTTTTTTGTAAAGTATAAGTTTCTTTAAGCGCTAATTCGCCGTTTGAAAGAAGTGATAATTGATCAAGAATTAGTTGATCGTTAACACTATCTCTGTTATACATTAAATAGTTTTTCTTCATTACATTGGCAATGTAATAAGTAAAGGAATCCTTTTCTTCACCATCTTCCATTGCTATAGCTTTCTTGATAAAACTTTCAACTGCCTTACCATAGTGACGAAATCTAATCCTTGTAGCAGGATATTTCATCTTACCAGGTTTTTTTTGCAACTCTTCTTTTTCTGGATAAGGGTATGGTGAGTCTACATCCAATTTAAAGTCAGATATGATAATCATATGATCCCATAAGCGCTGTACAAAGTCATCAGCTTCTTTGAATTGAGGCTTTACTTGTCCCATTACTTTTACAATTGAATGAGCAACAGTATTTCGCTCTTCTCTGTTCTCAATAGTAAATGCATGATTGATCATTTTATGTATATTTCTACCGTATTCAGGTATAACAATTTGAGATCGTTGAGTATTATATTCCATATATTATATATAAACTTTCTTGAATATTTTAAAGCTAGCCAACTATTTTAAGTTTAGCAAATTTCAAAAGTATTTGTTTTTTACCATGCTTTGTGAATTGTATCGTTGCTTTTTTACTTGCGCCTAAGCCTTCAATACTGATCACACTGCCTTTTCCAAATCTTAAATGCTCAACTTCTGTCCCTGTTTTTATCTTTTCTGTTGATGAACTAACTGTTTTTGGCATCGTTTGAGCTGCCTTTTGTAAACTAACTAGTTTTTGTCCTGAAGGAATTAGGGAATGACTCTTTGCAAAACCATCTCTTTTGTCGAAAGCAGACGGGACTGATTTCTTTGATTTTATGTCTAAAAATTCTTTTGGTATTTCTGATATAAATCTACTTGCTTCAGAATATGTAATATCACCATATTTAAATCTAGTTTGTGCGTAAGTTAAATGAGCTGATTTTTCAGCACGCGTTATTGCAACATAAAATAGTCTTCTTTCTTCTTCTAATTCTAATCTGGATGTAAGTGCTAATTTGGAAGGGAATAAGTTTTCTTCCATTCCAACTACAAATACATGTGGGAATTCAAGTCCCTTAGAACTATGAATTGTCATTAATGACACTCTGTTTAGATCATCTTCAGAAGCTTTATCGGCATCGGTTAATAATGCAACATCTTCCATGAATTTATCTAATGTCTTAGTAGGTGTTACTGTTTTCTCTTCAACTGCTGTAAACTGTTTCAAACCATTAAGTAATTCCTGTATGTTTTCATACTTGGAAATTCCCTCTGGTGTTTTATCAGCATATAAATTTTTTAGAATTCCTGTATTGGAGGCAATATGTTCTCCAAGTTCAAAGGCATTCTTTTTATATAATTCACTACCAAAACTAAGAATCATTGTAGCGAAGTCTTGAATCTTCTTACTTGGTCCGTTACCAATACCTGTATTGTATTTTTCTATATTAGAGACAACTTCCCAAATACTAATATTGTTTGAATTTGCTATAAGAATTAATTTGTCAATACTAGTTTTACCAATACCTCTAGTTGGGTAATTTATTATTCTTTTTAAAGCCTCTTCATCACTTGGATTTACAATCATCCTGAAATAGCTTAAAAGATCCTTTATTTCCTTCCTTTGGTAAAAAGATAGACCTCCATAGATCCTATAAGGAATATTTAACTTTCTTAAAGATTCTTCCATAGCTCTTGATTGAGCATTTGTCCTGTAAAGAATAGCAAAAGCATTATTTGCCTCATGCATTTCATGTTTCATTTCATAAATCGTATTCGCTACAACTTTACCTTCTTCATTATCTGTCTTAGTCTTTATTACTTTAATCTTGTTACCTTCTTCATTATTAGTCCAAACATCTTTTTTGAATTGATTTTCATTATGAGCTATTATAGCATTTGCAGCATTTACTATATTCTTAGTAGATCTATAGTTTTGTTCTAATTTGAAGGTTCCTGCTGATTTGTAATCTTTTTTGAAATTTAATATGTTCTCGATATTTGCTCCTCTAAAAGAATATATACTCTGAGCATCATCACCTACAACACAAATGTTCTGATTCTTTTTAGCGAGCATTTTAACAATAGTGTATTGAGCATAATTGGTATCTTGATATTCATCTACTAATACATATTTAAACAGATTTTGATATTTAAGTAATGTGTCAGGAAAGAGTTTGAACAATTTATAGGTTAAAAATAGCAAGTCATCAAAGTCCATCGCAGCAGCCTTTATACAACGATTATTATATATGGTATATATCTGACCAATCTCTGGTTTAGCCATCATTTTGTCTTCATTTAATATTGCACTATCAGCATTGTAAGCCTTAGCAGATATCAAATTGTTTTTTGCTGCACTTATTCTACTATAAACCATATTAGGTTTATATATCTTGTCATCAAGTTTTAATTCTTTAATAATAGACTTGAGTAAGTTCTTGGCATCTGAAGTGTCATATATTGTAAAGTTATAAGGGAATCCAATTTTGTCAGATTCAGTTCTTAAGATCCTAGAGAAGATAGAGTGAAAGGTACCCATCCATAAACTACGAGCTTCAAGACCAACTATTTTTTCTATTCTTTCTCTCATTTCTTTAGCAGCCTTATTAGTAAAGGTTAGAGAAAGAATGTTAAATGCATCTATTCCATTATGTAATAAATGTGCAATTCTATAAGTAAGCACTCTGGTTTTACCAGATCCTGCTCCAGCAAGAATCATATTTGGTCCTTCGAGCGATAAAACAGCTTCTTTTTGAGCTTCATTTAGCTCGTTAATAAATTGTGGCATACCCCAAATTTAATAAAAACATACCTAATTAGAATACTTTATGAAAAATAATTTAACAGCTTCAATCTATTGTGTGTGAGGGTTTAAAGCGTCTTATCCACACTTGTCTGTGTGTAAAACTGGGAAATTTTGAAACATTTTGAATATTCGCATTGATAATCCAAAAATTACGTCTATCTTTGCCCTCCCGTTTTTTGAGCGGGAACAATTGTATTTATTTAGAAGTGAATTTTTAAGAGATATGCCAACTATTCAACAGTTAATAAGAAAAGGACGAGTAAGTAAGACTCGTAAAAGTAAAGCTGCTGCGCTGGATGCTTGTCCTCAGAGAAGAGGAGTATGTACTAGGGTTTATACTACCACTCCAAAGAAGCCTAACTCAGCGATGAGAAAGGTTGCAAGGGTGAGATTGACAAACGGAATCGAAGTGTCAGCTTACATACCTGGAGAGGGTCATAACTTACAAGAGCACTCGATTGTTCTTGTAAGAGGAGGAAGAGTGAAAGATTTACCAGGGGTTAAATATCACATCGTAAGAGGTGCGTTAGATACAGCTGGTGTTGAGGGAAGAACTCAACGTAGATCTAAATATGGGGCAAAACGTCCTAAAAAGTAAGAACTTATAACGGTATAACACTGAGATGAGAAAAAGTAAAGCAAAAGCTAGAATAGTATTACCAGATCCAAAATTTGGAGACATATTGGTAACGAAGTTTGTAAACAACCTAATGATGGGCGGTAAGAAGTCTACTGCATTCAACATCTTTTATGATGCGATGGATGTAATAGCTTCTAAAGTAGAGGAAGAAAATCCTTTAGACGTTTTCAAGAAGGCTTTAACAAACATCACGCCAGGTGTAGAGGTAAGAAGTAAGAGAGTTGGAGGAGCAACTTTCCAAATTCCAGTTCCTATCAGAGATAGCAGAAAGCAATCGATGGGGATTAAGTGGTTAATCGGATACGCAAGGAAGAGAAACGAGAAATCGATGGCTTCTAAATTAGCAGGAGAGATTCTTGCTGGTGCGAAAGAAGAGGGTGCGGCTTATAAGAAGAAGGAAGATACACATCGAATGGCTGAAGCAAACAAAGCTTTCGCACATTTTAGAGTTTAATAATATTACAAAGAAAGTCAGATGGCTAAGAGGGATCTTAAATTCACAAGAAACATTGGTATCGCTGCTCACATTGATGCAGGGAAGACTACTACTACTGAGCGTATTTTATATTACGCAGGAGTAAGTCATAAAATTGGAGAAGTACATGATGGTGCTGCTACAATGGATTGGATGGAACAAGAGCAAGAAAGAGGTATTACAATTACTTCTGCTGCAACTTCTGTTGTTTGGCCATATAGAGGTGCTGATTATCATGTGAATATTATCGATACTCCTGGACATGTTGATTTCACTGTTGAAGTAAACAGATCTTTAAGAGTATTAGATGGTTTAGTTTTCTTGTTTAGTGCTGTTGATGGTGTTGAGCCACAATCAGAAACTAACTGGAGATTAGCTGATAACTATAATGTTTCAAGACTTGGGTTCGTTAATAAAATGGATCGTCAAGGTGCAGACTTTTTAAAAGTTTGTAATCAAGTTGAAGAAATGTTAGGAACTAAGGCTGTACCGCTACAATTACCAATTGGAGCTGAAGACGAATTTAGAGGAGTTGTTGACTTGATTAACAATAAAGGTATTGTTTGGGAAGGAGAAGATCAAGGAATGACTTTTACGGAAGTTCCAGTTCCTGAAGATATGCTTGAAGAAGTAGCTGAGTACAGAGAGAAATTGCTTGAAGCAATTGCTGAGTATGATGAAAGCTTAATGGAGAAGTTCTTCGATGATCCAGATTCAATTACAGAAAGAGAAGTATTGGATGCATTAAGAGGGGCTACTATTGATGGGAAATTTGTTCCTATGATGTGTGGTTCAGCATTTAAAAATAAAGGTGTACAAGCTATGCTTGACATTGTAATGGAAATTTTGCCTTCACCAATGGATCAAGAAGCGATTCATGGGATTAATCCGAAAACGGATGAAGAAGTACAAAGATTACCATCTGTTAAGGAACCGTTTGCAGCTTTAGCTTTTAAAATTGCAACAGATCCTTTTGTAGGAAGATTATGTTTTACTAGAGCTTATTCTGGAGTTTTACCTTCAGGTTCTTATGTGTTGAACACGAGAACTATGAAAAAGGAAAGAATTTCTCGTATTTTCCAAATGCATGCTAATAGTCAGAATCAAATTGACGAATTACAAGCTGGAGATATTGCTGCTTTAGTTGGATTTAAAGATATTAGAACTGGTGATACCTTATGTGCAGAAAATGCTCCTATTGTATTGGAATCAATGGATTTCCCTGATCCCGTAATTGGTATCGCTATTGAGCCTAAAACTCAAGCTGATGTTGATAGACTGGGGATGGCTTTGAATAAGCTTGCTGAAGAAGATCCAACTTTTAAAGTTAAAACGGATGAGCATTCAGGACAAACAATTATTTCAGGAATGGGTGAACTTCACCTAGAAATTATCCTTGATAGATTAAAAAGAGAGTTTAAAGTTGAGTGTAACCAAGGTGAACCTCAAGTTAACTATAAAGAAACTATTACTAAAGTTATCGATCACAAAGAGGTTTATAAGAAACAGTCTGGAGGTCGTGGTAAGTTTGCTGATATTTCTGTTGTTATTGAACCAAGAACTGATGAAAAAGAAGGTCTTGAATTTGTTAATAAGATAAAAGGAGGTAACGTACCAAAAGAATTTATTCCTTCAATAGAGAAAGGATTTAATGAAGCAATGAAAACAGGTGTTCTTGCTGGTTTCGAGGTTGATTCATTAAAAGTTACTTTATTAGATGGTTCTTTCCACCAAGTGGATTCAGATCAGTTATCTTTTGAGATTGCTGCGAAGATGGCATACAAAAATGCTTGTCCACAAGCAGGACCTGTGTTACTTGAACCTATGATGAAGTTGGAAGTAATTACTCCTGAAGCAAATATGGGAGATGTTGTAGCCGATCTGAATAGACGTAGAGGAATAATGGAAGGAATGGATGATAAAAATGGAGCTAAGGTTGTTAAAGCTAAAGTGCCATTGTCTGAAATGTTTGGATATGTAACAACATTAAGAACAATTACTTCAGGTAGAGCAACATCAACTATGGAATTCGCACATTTCGCGGAAGCTCCTAAGAATGTAGCACTGAATGTAATAGCGAAAGCTAAAGGAGAAGTAGAAGCATAATTATTATAAGGTAACATTAAGATGAGCCAGAAAATTAGAATTAAATTAAAGTCTTTCGATCACAACTTAGTTGATA
>CAWVWF010000086.1:0-14061 GCA_963933885.1 uncultured Flavobacteriales bacterium
ACAACTCCTAAGCACAACATCAATATCGATGAACTACCTAAAAGTTATGTTGAAAAAACCAACTTTCAGTCTGTTTACATCGATACAAGCATAAAGCTAAAGGATGCTTTTCTAAACCTGTTTTCAAACAGATCTTATAATATAGACAGATTCATTAGTGTTAACTTTTCGAATAAACTTTCGGAGACACTTAAGAAAAACGAGTTCGACATAATAATCATAGAAAGCTTATTTGCAACTCCTTACATAAATACAATTAAAGAATTAAGTAAGGGTAAAATAGTTTTACGTGCCCACAATGTTGAACATAGAATTTGGGAAAGGATAAGCGTTAACACGAAGAACCTACTTAAAAAGAAATACATAGATTTATTGGCGAAGCGATTGAAAAGCTATGAGATTAGTATTTTCAAACAACTCGATGCAATTTGTGCAATGACCGAAGTTGATGTTGAATCTTTTAAGCAACTTGGTTTTAAAAAGAAGATCTCTTCAGTTCCTACTGGATACATTTTGGACGATGCAAAAGTTCCTCATCAAGAAGTTGATGAGCTTTCAGTTTTTCATTTAGCCTCTATGGATTGGCTGCCAAATACGGAAGGTGTAGATTGGTTTATTAAAAACGTTTGGACTAAAGTAAATTCAACAGTTGCGGAATCTAAACTTTATCTTGCAGGTAGAGAAATGCCACAACGTTATTATGATTTGAATATCAAATCTATTGAAACTGTTGGTCCTGTTAAAAGTGCTAAAGAGTTTTTCCTTTCAAAAAACATTATGGTTGTTCCAATACTTTCTGGTAGCGGAATGAGAATTAAGATTATTGAAGGAATGGCAATTGGTAAGGTTATTATCTCCACTACTATCGGTGCTGAGGGTATTAACTGTACAAACAATAAAAATATAATTATAGCAGATACGCCTACTGAGTTTTCTAACGCTATTATAAAGTGTTTAAATGATAAAGCCTTTTGCAACGACATTAGTGAAAACGCAAAAAAACTGATTTTCGAAGAATATAGTAACGAAACTATAAGTGGAAAAATGATAGACTTTTTTAATCAAATTTAAACTTGAGTCAGAAAAAGAAAATATTATTCTTCACATCAAGAATCCCGTTTCCACTCGAAAAGGGAGATAAACTTAGAGCGTACCATCAAATAAAGCATTTAAGTAAGGATTACGACGTTGTGCTATGTGCTATATCGGATATTCCTTTATCAACGGTTGCAGAAATAGAACTTGGAAAGTTTACATCAAGCATTCATGTATATGAAACTTCTAAGCTAACCACTGTGATAAACATGATGGTTGCAGGATTTTATAGCTTTCCATTTCAGGTTGGATACTTTTTTAACACTGGAGCAGATTACTTTTTTAAGAAAGTTATTGAACAAGAAAAACCAGATCACATTTTTGTTCAACTTTTAAGGATGGCAGAATATGCACTTTCAGTTCCAAACATTCCAAAATCGTTAGATTACATGGATACTTTCTCAAAAGGTATCGAGAGAAGAATGCTAGAAGCTAAAGGAATTAAGAAGCTGATTTTTAAAATTGAATACAACAGATTAAAAAAATACGAGGAAAAGATATTCGCCCACTTCAACAACTGTTTTATAATATCAAAACAGGATAAAGAATCATTTTCTTTTCCAAAAGCTACCGAAATCACAATACTCCCAAATGGTGTTGATGATGAGTTCTTCACGCCTGATCTAAGTAAAGAAAAGAAGTACGATTTGGTATTCACGGGAAATATGAGCTACCCTCCTAACGTGAGTGCTGTACTATATATCGCTGAAAAAATAATGCCTTTGTTAATTGAACAAAAAGCTGATATTAAATTCTTAATTGCCGGTGCTACTCCAAGTAATGCTGTTAAAGCCTTGGAAAATGATAACATTAAGGTTTCTGGTTGGTTAGATGATATTAGAGATGCTTACAACGAATCAAGCGTATTCCTAGCACCACTTCAAATTGGTACTGGATTACAAAATAAGTTACTTGAAGCCATGGCAATGAAGATTCCATGCATCACATCTTCTTTGGCTAACAATGCAATTGGAGCAATACACAGAGAGAATATCTTCATTGGTAATACGCCTGAAGAATATGCCAATTTAGTATTGGAATGCTTAGAGAACAGTAGTGAAACAAAGACTATTGCTGAAGCTGGAAAACTTCACGTTACTCAAAACTTCAACTGGCCTGCCCTATCCAATGAATTGGGCGGAATTCTATTCCCAGAAGCTAAATAGAAGAAATAAAGATTTCAACATTATTCGTATAGAAATTATTTAACACATCTTTTCCCCTTGTTAAAGTACTAACCATTATCTTTGCACAAAAATCACGGTATGTCTTTTAAATTAAACACTATAGAAGAAGCTTTAGAGGAAATTAAAGCGGGGAAAGTTATCATTGTTGTTGATGATGAAGACAGAGAGAATGAAGGTGATTTTTTATGTGCTGCTGAATCAGCAACACCAGAGATCATCAACTTCATGGCTACACATGGTAGAGGTTTGATTTGCGCTCCTTTAGTTGAAGAAAGATGTGATCAATTAGGACTTGAATTAATGGTTCCTAAAAACACAGCTGCTTACGAAACACCTTTCACTGTTTCTATCGATTTAATTGGTGATGGTTGTACTACTGGAATTTCAGCACAAGACAGAGCAAAAACAGTTTTAGCTTTAGCTAATCCAAATACAAACCCTGCAGTATTGGGGAAACCAGGTCATATCTTCCCACTTAGAGCTAAAAAAAGTGGTGTATTAAGAAGAGCTGGTCACACTGAAGCTGCAGTAGATTTAGCGAGACTAGCAGGTTTTGAACCAGCTGGACTTATTGTTGAGATCATGAATGAAGACGGTACAATGGCTCGTTTACCTGATTTAATAACAATTGCTAAAAAATTCGACTTGAAAATTGTTTCAATCGAAGACTTAATATCTTACCGTTTAGAAAAGGAATCTTTAATCGAAAGAAAGATTGAAGTTAAGATGCCTACTGAAAATGGTGACTTTAACATGGTTGCTTTCGAACAAAAAACGACTGGTCAAGAACACCTTGCTTTAATAAAAGGAACTTGGGAGAAAAACGAACCAGTATTGGTTAGAGTTCATAGCTCTTGTATTACAGGTGATATATTCGGAAGTTGTAGATGTGATTGTGGTCCACAATTAGCAAAAGCAATGCAAATGATTGAAGCTGAAGGAAAAGGTGCTATCATTTATATGAACCAAGAAGGTCGTGGAATTGGCTTATTAAACAAACTTAAAGCTTACAAACTTCAGGAAGAAGGAATGGATACTGTAGAAGCTAACATCGAACTTGGATTCAAGATGGATGAAAGAGATTACGGTGTAGGTGCTCAAATCATTAGAGATCTTGGAATCACTAAAATGAAATTGATGAGTAACAATCCTAAGAAAAGAGCTGGTTTAGTTGGTTATGGTTTAGAGATTACAGAAAATATTGGGATCGAAATCGAATCTAATGAGCACAATGAGTTTTACTTAGAAACCAAGAAGAACAAAATGGGGCACGATTTAAAGCAGTTCTCTAATAAAGACTAGTTCACTCCTACTTTAAGAATCTGGCATTACCTTTGAATTTATCAGGCGAATAAGAATTCTTTGTTAAAATGATGTTAATGAACACTATTACATCAAGAATTCTTTTATTTTTACAACTGAAAACCACTCTTTTATGAATAAGATACTTGGATTACTACTGCTAATATTAGTTGCTACAACTAATAATAACGTGAATGCTCAAGGGCATAAAATAAAGTTCGAAATCAAAAATCTTAATGACAGCATTGTTTATTTAGCGCGTTATTACGGCGATAACAAATACATCAAGGACACAATAGTTGTAGATGGAAAGGAATCATTCACAATTGAAGGTAACGAAGATTTAGAATGTGGAATCTATTTAATCGTTCGTGAAAAAAGAAATTCTTATTTCGAATTTTTAGTTAGCAATCAGCAATTCTCAGTTTATACAGATACTACTGATTTTATAAACAAAACTAAATTCAAGAACTCTCCTGATAACGATTTAATGTATGAGTACTTCAGATACTCTATAGAAAAAGGTAAAAAGGCGATGGATTCTCTTACATCTAAAGTAGAGAAGCAACAAATTGGAAAAGAGTTAAAAGCATACAAAGACAATTTCGTAGAAGAACACCCAAACAACCCTATGTCTGTTGTGTTTTCTTTACAAATGGACGTTGAAATCCCTCAAGAACTTAAAGACATTACAGGAAGTGAAGGTGATGAAGCGAGATATTATTACTACCTAAAACATTACTGGGATAAAGTAGATTTTAGCTCTCCTTGTTTATTAAGAACGCCTGTGTTTCATGGGAAACTTCAAAGATATTTCGATAAATACGTTCCTCAACACTATGATTCTATTCCAAAATATGCAGACCTAGTTTGTAGGTTGGCAAAAGCGAATGATGAGAACTTCCAATATGTAGTGAACTACTTAGCTTTTAAATGGGAAAGTGGAAAATCTAAAAGAATGTGTTGGGACAGAGTATTCTATCATATGGCTCGTGAATATTACTTATCAATACCAACACAAACTCCATGGGTTGATGAAGGACAAATGGCTAAGATCAAAACAAGGGTTGAAGATTTAACTTATGCGATGTGTTCTGATAAAGCTGTTCCACTTCAGATGAGACATAAAAACAGGAAATTCCCTCCTGGTCTTGAAGATACTTTAGGTGTTTATCATGACTTCTATCAAATGAAGGAAGACTATGTTATCTTATGGTTTTGGGATTCCGATTGCGGACACTGTAAGAAGCAAACACCTAAACTGGATACATTACTTCAAAAACTTAAAGCTGAAGGAAGAAGCGTAGAAGTATATGCTATAAACATAGAGCAAGAATCAAAAGCGTATAAAGAATACTTAAGAGAAAAAAAATATGATTGGATTAATGTTCAAGATACTGCTCACCTAAGTAACTTTAGAGCTTATTATGACATCTACTCTACTCCTGTTGCATACATTCTAGATAAAGAAAGAAGGATAGTAGGAAAAAGGATTGACCCTCCTGCAATGGAAGGCTTCTTCAAACAAGTCTTCGAAAACGAAGAGAAGAAAAAGAAACTGAAGAAAGAAGTAAAATAAAAAAAAGGCTGTTCACAAAATGAACAGCCTTTTTTTTGTGCCTTACTTTCATCATCACCTCTGTACTTTCTGATTTCCAATCTGAAAGATAAAAGTTCCGATTTATTCAATTGTATAATTTCACTTTGGAATCATTTGTTCGCTTCACTCGGTTGTAATCGGTATTTAATAATATCCTTATCCGCAACTCTACCCAAAGCAGTTTATGATCGATTAGGCTTAGCCCCTTAACTACCCGATTCTCGCCCGTCATGTCCCGTAGGACATACGTGTGTATTTACAATCGCGTCTCCAGACGCTTTTTTTTTTAAAGTTAAATTAAAAATCAGGTGTTATGAGCCTCTTGATCCCTTTCGGCAAAAGGATGACGTTGTTGGGTGATTATCTATAATGAAAAGCCTTGGGTAAAGAAGCGGATAAGCATATTTAATAATAATTGAAATTGAGAGATATAAATAAATGATTCCAAAGTGAAATTATACAATTGAATAAATCGGAAATACTAAAGCTAAATACCGATTATAAATCGGTTCTTTTACCTTCTAGATTACCGCTTCGCTCAAATCAAGAAGTACGAGAGAAAATTTAAAAAATTTTATACTATGAATAAAGAAACGATGTATTTCAGGATAAATTAATGATAGTTATCACATTTGTTTTTAATGTTCATTTTTGAACTGATAATCATAAAGCTTCTTATAATACCCATCTCTTTCAAGAAGTTCTTTATGACATCCTCCTTCTACTATTTCTCCTTTTTCGAGGACAATAATATAATCTGCATTCTTTATAGTAGATAACCTATGTGCAATAATTATTGAAGTTCTTCCTTGTGTAAGTTGATCAATTGCATTCTGAATTAAAAGCTCTGAATTAGTATCTATAGAAGACGTAGCTTCGTCCAAAATCAATATCTGAGGATTGTATACATAAGCCCTTAAAAAGGAGATTAATTGACGCTGTCCTGCGGATAGCATCACTCCTCTTTCCTTAACCACATAATCATAACCACCAGGAAGCTCTGAAATAAAGTCATGAACTCCAATCAACTTAGCAGCTGCCTCAACCTGTCCTGGAGTTATATCCTTATTGAGTAGTGTTACATTGTTTAAGATCGAATCATTAAACAAGAAAACATCCTGAAGTACTACTGCAGTTACCTTCCTAAGATATTCAAGTGTGAATTCGTTGATATCAATTCCATCAATACTGATCTTACCTTTATTGATTTCGTAAAACTTAGTTAATACGTTTATCACGGAAGACTTCCCTGCTCCTGTCGCTCCAACTAACGCTAAAGTTTGTCCGGGCTTCACACGCATTGACACATCCTTTAAAACGTAATTATCATCTTTATAAGCGAACCATACATTCTTAAATTCTATATCACCTTCTACTTTTTGATCGCTAAACTGTCCTTCGTTCGAGATATGCTCATCAGTATCCAAAATCTTAAATACACGCTCAGCGGCAATCATTCCCATTTGTAGCGTATTAAAACGGTCAGCCAACTGCCTGATAGGTCTATACATCATATGTATAAACAGTATAAAAGCCATTATATCACCAATCTTAGCGAATCCACTAACTACACCTCTCGCTCCCCACCAAACCAATAAACCAATTGATGCTGCGGATAAAATCTCAACTACAGGAAAGAAAATTGCATTGGCCCAAACTGTTTTTAACCAGCCATTCATATGCTCTTTATTCACCTTTTTAAATCGGCGCATCTCTTCTTCCTCACGGTTGAAAATTTGAACAATATTCATCCCGGTAACATGCTCTTGAACAAAAGTATTTATCTCAGCAACCTTTACTCTAACCTTCTTAAAAGCAACTTCTACAATGCGTTTAAACATAATTGTAGAGACAATTAAAATGGGCACAGGGATTAAAACAATCAATGTTAATTTCCAGTTTACGAAAAACATAAAAACCAAAACAACAGATAGTTGAAGTATATCACTTATAATATTAAGTAAGCCAGAAGAAAACACTTCATTAATGGTTTGAATATCGGAAGTCACCCTAGTAACTAAGCTTCCAATTGGTGTATTATCAAAATACTTTAATCGAAAAGAAACCACATGTTTAAAGAGATCCTTTCTAATATTTAACACAACACTTTGTCCCAACCAATTTGCTAAATAGGCCTGCAGAAATTGCATTACTGCATGAATGATTAAAAGAAGAAATAAGAAAATGATAATCTCCTTCAATCCTTCTTTATCTCCATTTTGAATATTATCATCAATCGCATACTTTATCATTAGCGTTCTTACTGGCGCCATGAAAGAAAGTAAAATCGTAATAACACACGTTGATATAAATGTTTTTTTGAAAGGTGACACCAGATTTAGTGTTCGCCTTAAGATCTTCCCGTCTACCCCTTTTCTCTCCTCTTTCCCCATGTTAAACAGTTAACGCTTTTAACAATTCAACAGGATATTCTATTTCAGATAAAAACAGACCACTTGCAGGTGCACTAAACGCAGCTGCCTTTCTGTCTTTCAACCTTATTATTTCTTTAAAATCTTCAATCGATAATTTCCCTGTTCCAACTTCTACTATTGTTCCTACAACGGCTCTAACCATATTCCTTAGGAATCTATTCGCTTTAATATCTAATACAATCTCATCTGTAGTTTCAGTGATATTAAACTCCATCACATCACAAATATTAGTCTTTGCATCCGTATGCAATTTTGCAAACGAAGTAAAGTCATCATGATCCAATAACATCGCCCCTGCCTCCTTCATTTTAGAAATATCTAGTTGCTGACTGTTATTATAAAACCAAACTTGGTTTACTTTAAAAGGATTCTTATGCTTTGAGATGTGGTAATGATACTTCCTTGAAGTTGCTGAAAATCTAGCATGAAAATCTTCATGAACTGGATACAATGCCTTAATTGATATCGAATTTGGAAGCATTTTATTCAGCTTATACACCAACTGATGGCTATCATATTTTACTTCAACACCATCAAAATGTGCATAAAAGTCTGATGCATGAACACCTGTATCAGTTCTTCCACAACCAACAACATTAATTTTCTCACTAAATATTTTAGATAAGCAACTTTCTATTGATTCCTGAACAGAGATTGCATTAGGTTGAATTTGCCAACCATGAAACTCAGAACCGTCATATGCTAATTTGATTAAATATCGCATATTATTGAATTTCAAAACTTTTGTAGTCTCTTAACTCAGAAGATTCAATATTAATCTTAGTTACTTTCGAAAGTGGACTTCCTTGATAACACCACTCTAAAAACAAATCAGTTTTCATTTGAGTAGCCTCGATTTCTATATAAACACTTCCATCACTTTGGTTTTTAGCAAACCCTTTAATACCATATTCAATAGCCATTTGCCTTGCAAAAGATCTAAAACCAACCTTTTGCACGCGACCAAAAACTTTTATGTTTAAATGAATATTCATCGTTGAAACAAATGTATTAATTTAGAAGCATAAAAAACTTACAGTTACGAGAATTTGATTAACAAAATGACGAAAATTTTAATCTTATCTGACACGCATTCTTTTCTAGATCCAAGAATTGTAAAACATATCAAATCTTCTAATCAAGTTTGGCATGCTGGAGATATTGGTTCTTTAGAAACAACGGATGAAATCTCTAAACTAAAATCATTAATTGCAGTCCATGGAAACATCGATGATCATTTAATTAAAAGAGAATTTCC
The DNA here is from genome assembly GCA_963933885.1 of uncultured Flavobacteriales bacterium. Classification (GTDB taxonomy): domain Bacteria; phylum Bacteroidota; class Bacteroidia; order Flavobacteriales_C; genus CAWVWF01. The sequence continues at coordinate 8,878 of CAWVWF010000086.1, forward strand.
GCTTAATCAAGTTTTTACTATTCATGGGAAAAAGATTGTTATAACTCATATTGCTGGATACCCAAAAAGATACATCCCAAGAGCTTTAGAATTAATCAAAGAAGAAAACCCAGATTTGTTTATCTGTGGACATTCTCATATTCTTAAAATCGTATATGATAAACAACATGATCATTTACACATAAACCCAGGAGCAATAGGAAACAAAGGTTTTCATACCATTCAAACAGCAATTAAACTAACAATTACCGAAGAAGGAAAATTTACAGATCTAGAAATAATTGAATTGACTTAATTTTTTTTAGCAGTAAGGTATTCGTAAAGTATCAATTCCATTTAGGCAAGTACCTGAAAATAAGCCTAATATTAAAGGCATTCAAAAAAAATATTAAGATTTTGACTATCTAATACGATCAACACTCTTTACTAAATCATCATCTTTCTTAATTGCCTTTCCTGCAAGGAAGTTTAAAATCATTGCTACAGGTATTAAGAACACAACAAAACCTATAGATAAATCAGCTTTATCTATTGCCTCTAAATTCATATAAGACTTAGCTAAAAATACAATTTCAGCAATACCTAATAAAGCAGCCCCATTTGCCAGCTTCATTTGAAGTTTTCTATTCTTAAAAGCAACAATTGAAATAAAAGTTAGTCCAGCAATAAGAAAAGCCAAAGCCATTGTCTTTGCATTCCCTCCAATTTGAACACCGTCTAAATTGTAAAGCCCTTCACTTGTTAAAACTTTAGAATTAAAAGTAAAGTAAGTTCCTAAACCAAATAATACTTGGATTCCTCCAGCAATTAATAAGTATATAGATTGTATTCTTTGAATCATGATCGTTTAATCTTTGAGCTACAAAACTAAAACATGTATCTCAAATACTAGATACTTTAAGTTAGAAACAATCTATATTGGAAAAATAATTTAATTATTTAAGGATAAAGAAGGAATTATTCATATCATTGTAACAACAAAGGTATTCTAGTTAATTCATACGGAATACACTATCAACGTTATTTTACTTGACACAAGTTACACTTCAATTATATTTTAATGTATAGCATTTTGGATTTGAACAAAAAGCTAGTTGCTGATTTACGTAAAATCGCAGCTACTTTAGGAACAGAAGGGCACGAGAAATTAAAAAAAGCCGATTTAATACAATTTATTTTAGATAATCAATCGAACGAATCTTCTTCAGTTGAATCTTCAAGTAATACTGAAGAACCAAAGAAGAAACGAAAGCGAATGAGAGTCCCTAAAGAAGATAATAATTCTTCTGAAGACTCTGCTCCTGAACCAGAACCTGTTGTTGCTGAAGTTAAAATTGAAGCAGAACCTGAGGTTGTTGCTGAAGTTAAAGCAGAACCTGTTGAGGAAAAAATTGAAGAAGTTGCTAAAACGGAAGAAGCTACTGCATCTACTGAAGCTCCAAAAAAACTTACACCGTTAGAGAAATTTAACGCAGATAGAAAAGCAAGAGAAGACAAGAGAAAACAACAACGTGAACTTAGAAAGCAAAATCGCGACACAAAGGATGCTAGTCCTGTTGCTCAAGACGATGCTCCTACTCCTGCCGTTGCATCTCCTGAAGATACAACTCAGCAAGAAGATATAGTACAAGAAGATAAACCACAAGAAGCGCCTAAACCTAGACCAGTTAACAGAGCTCCTAAAGAGCCTGAATTTAACTTTGATGGTATAATTGAAAGTGAAGGAGTTTTAGAATGTATGCCTGATGGATACGGTTTCTTAAGATCATCAGATTACCATTACCTTACTTCTCCTGATGATATTTATGTATCTCAGAATCAAATAAAAATATTCGGTTTAAAAACTGGTGATACAGTTATTGGATCAATTAGACCTCCAAAAGAAGGAGAGAAATATTTCCCATTATTAAAGGTTAGTGAAATAAATGGACAAGCTCCAGATGTTGCTAGAGACAGGGTTCCTTTTGATTATTTAACGCCACTTTTCCCTGAAGAAAAATTTACGCTTGTAAATGCTAAGAACCAATCTATCTCTATGAGAATCCTAGATTTGTTCGCGCCTATCGGAAAAGGACAAAGAGGGTTGATTGTTTCTCAACCTAAATCGGGAAAAACAATGTTATTAAAAGAGGTTGCTAACGCAATCGCTGAAAACCACCCTGAAGTTTATATGATCGTATTACTGATCGATGAACGTCCTGAGGAGGTTACAGATATGTCAAGATCAGTAAATGCAGAAGTTGTTGCTTCTACATTTGATGAGCCAGCAGACAAACATGTTAAGGTTGCTAACTTAGTTTTAGAGAAAGCTAAGAGAATGACTGAATGTGGTCATGATGTAGTTATCTTATTAGATTCAATCACACGTTTGGCTAGAGCATACAATACTGTTTCTCCAGCTTCTGGAAAAGTACTTTCTGGAGGGGTTGATGCTAACGCATTACACAAACCGAAAAGATTCTTCGGAGCTGCTCGTAATATTGAAAACGGTGGTTCTTTAACTATTCTTGCTACTGCTCTTGTTGATACAGGATCAAAAATGGATGAAGTTATCTTTGAAGAATTTAAGGGAACTGGTAACATGGAATTAATGCTGGATAGAAAATTAGCTCAGAAGCGTTTATATCCTGCTATCGACTTAAACCTTTCTTCTACGCGTAAGGATGATTTATTAATCGCACCACATGCTATCAAAAGGATTTGGGGATTAAGAAAGTTCTTAGCAGACATGACTCCTCAAGAGTCTATGGAATTCTTACAAGAAAGAATGCGTCACACAAAAAACAATGATGAGTTCTTAATATCAATGAATGGTTAATACTATTTTATAAAAATAATAGAGCATTAAGCGATTAGAGTGTAAATTTGCACTTTAGTCGCTTTTTTATTTTAGAAAAATGAAGAATTTAAAAATCATACCTGCAGTTGCTTTCGTTTTAATTTTCGCTTCTTATTTTGGGATTTACAACCAATACGCTGTTTCCTCTGAATTTGAAGATTTATCAATGAAAGAGAAGATTACATATCTTGGTCTGGATGAAAATGATAAAATTAAAATCATCAACTTACCGCAAGATTCGGTTGCCGTTAAATCAGACTTCAGTGATTCTTCTAAAGTTATTCTAGGTGATCTTCCTTCAGAAACTTATGTTTCTTATCAAGGAATGAGTGAGCAAATCACAACAGTTAGTGAGTATATCTTTTACGCTAAACGATTTATACTAGCAGTATTCGTATTTGTGATGGCTTACATCTCCTACACTAAAAAACATAAGTTCAATGTTACTTTCCAGAAGATCCTTTTTGAAAATGTAACAAGCAGTTTTATATTCACATTATTCTCAATTGTAGCTTTCTTACTAACTCAAACTATAAGGGGAAATGTTGGATCAACTTCATACATGTTTCAAATGCTTCTTGGAGATGCAGTTGAGACTTTAAAGTATGGTTTACTTTATTCTATTTTCATAGCTGGTTTCATCTACTTCGATCCACGTAATATCAACTGGTATCAAAAACGTGTTGAGCGAAAAAGAAAGCAAGAAGAAAAACAAGCTTAACATTATCATTCAATGAATTTCTACTCCACTTACCTCCTACCAATTATATTATTTATAATAATGATTGGGATTGGAATGAGCGCCAAACTAAAGGATTTTAAAACACTTGTTAAAAACCCTAAAGCTGGTTTAATTGGAATTACCTCTCAAGTTTTGCTATTACCATGTTTAGGTTATGCTATTGGCTTGGCGTTAGAGTTATCACATATTCAAATGGTGGGTGTTTTACTAATCACACTTTGTCCTTCAGGTTCAGGATCTAATATTATTAGTAAAATGGTTGGTGGTGATTTAGCTTTATCGGTTTCGTTAACTACCATTAGCAGTATCTTAAGTTTAATCATGCTTCCGCTTGTTTTAAACTACTATATAGATTTAAACAATAATTCATTCACGAACGTTCACTTACCTATTCTAGACTCGTTAATTCAGATTTTCTTAACCTCTGTACTTCCTGTTTCAATAGGTTTATTGATTAGTGAAAAAAAACCAAGCATTGCTGAAGTCGTTAAACCTACATTAAAATGGTTGTTACCAGGAATGTTATTTGTTGTTTTCTGCTTGATCTTTCTTTTTGAAAGTGGTAAAAACAACATCGAACAAATGGTGTACTTTTTCATTGTTGCATTCATATTAAATATATGTTCAATGCTGCTTGCTTTTGGTGTATCAAAGCTTTTCAAAATCAAGGAAGAACTTGCATTGTCAATTTCAATTGAGGGAGGATTAAAGAATAGTGCAATTGGTCTTTTTATCGCGCTTAACATTCTTCATTCTGAAGTAGTAGCAAATATTTTAATTGCTTACGGAATGGTTAGCTTTTACACTACTTTTTTACTAAGTTTCGGAATTAAAAAACTGACGATCAAAAAGGCTTAATTATGAAAGCAGCTTCTTTAAAAGAAATAAAGGATGAATTAAAATCTAAATCTCCGGATGAGTTGTTAAACATTTGTCTGCATTTCTCTAAATTCAAAAAAGAGAATAAAGAGCTTTTAACTTATTTACTTTTCGAAGCCAACAACGAAAATGATTATATCGAAGAAGTAAAACATGAGATCAAGATTCAGTTTGAATCTTTAAATCAATCAACTTATTACTTGGTTAAAAAGAGTGTAAGAAAAGTGCTTAGGAATTGTAAGAAGTATATTCGTTATTCTAAGAAACCACAGACTGAAATTGAAATATTAATTTATTTCTGTTCTCAATTAATAGAACTTTCTGGTCAGCATTACAAGAATACTACCTTAATCACAATCTACTCTAAACAATTAGAAATGGTAAGGAAGAAAATCAAAACACTTCACGAAGATTTACAATACGACTATAACCTTATGCTCGAGGAGTTAGAGGAATAACATTCAGAATCTACTCCAATAAAAAAGGGGCTAATAGTTAAAACTATTAGACCCTTTTGTTTTTATTAATTCTGTTTATTATTTCAATACACTTACGTGTCCGTAGTAGGTTTTAAGAATTCCTTCTATGTTATCCCATACATTTAGTTTCCATACATACACATCCTCCTGAACATCGTTATTTGATTTTTGATCTGTTGCATCCCATGGCTGATATGGTGTTCCACTTTCCCAAATCAATTCTCCCCATCTGTTGAAGATCATAA
>CAWVWF010000087.1:0-13898 GCA_963933885.1 uncultured Flavobacteriales bacterium
AATCCTGCATCTAATGTAGTTGTTGTTCCAGTACAAATATCGAAGTCAACTCCTAGATCAACTGATAATTCAGTACTTACTTTTAAGTTGATTGTATCATATCCAATACAACCATTATTTGTAACGATAACCGAATAATTTCCAGCTTCTCCATTTCCTTTTGCGATAGTCTGCGTAGTTTCTCCACTACTCCATAAATATGTAGCTCCTACATTTCCTGCATCGAAAGTTACTTTTGGTGAAGTTGGACAAATACTAGCGTCACCTCCTAAGGCTACTACTGGTGTTTGATTGATTGTTACGTCTATAGTATCTCTAGCTTCACAACCATCTGCATCAATTACATGAACATCATATTCTCCTGATGCAGTCACCGTTATTGATTGTGTGTTTGCTCCGTTACCCCATGTATAAGTTGTAAAACCTACTTTAGCATCCAATGTTAAATCACCAAGATCAGAACATAATGTTGTATCCTTTCCAAGATCTAAAACTACCGATCCTAGTACAGTAACTGTAATTGAATCTCTTGTTGAACATCCATTTTCAGTTACCTCAACTTTATACTCTCCAGTTGTTGTTACATCAATTGTTTGTGTCGTTTCTGAATTTGGTTCCCATGAGAAATCAAATCCTACATTACCTGCATCTAAAGTTAAAGCACCTGATGCTGCACATACAGATGTATCATTCCCCAAATCTAAGGTTGGTGAAGTTCCGATGGTAATATCTACAGTATCTCTACCTACACAACCATTATTATCAGCAACCTCAACTGAATACTTTCCAGAAACAGTAACTAATAAAGTTTGATTTGTACTCCCATCATGCCATGTATGCGTTGTGAATCCAGCTCCAACATCTAAAGTAATATCTCCATCACATATAGATGTATCGTTTCCTAAATCTAAAATCACTGATCCTACAACGGTAACAGTAATTGAATCTCTCGTTATACATCCATTATCTTCCACCTCAACTTTATATTCCCCAGTTGTAGTAACGTCAATAGTTTGTGTTGTTTCTGAATTTGGCTCCCAAGTAAAATCTAGTCCTGTATTTCCAGCATCTAAAGTTAATGCACCTCCTGCTGCACAAATTGAAGTATCATTTCCTAAATCAACTGTTGGAGATGTTCCGATTGTTATGTTAATTGTATCGTCTCCTATACATCCGCTTGCATCTACAACGTGTACAAAGTACTCACCTGATGTTGACACTAAAAGTGTTTGATTTGTACTTGCATCACTCCAAGTATATGTTGAGGAAGCTACATCTGCATCTAACGTAATGTCTCCATCACAAATAGATGTGTCATTACCTAAAGCGATATCTAAACCATTACTTATCGTAATTTCAATTGTATCTTTACCTATACAACCATCTGCTGTTGTTACAATAACATCAAAAGTTCCTGATGTACTAACACTATTCGTTTGATTCGTTGTCGCATCGTTCCATAAATAATCAGCTCCTGCATTTTCTGCGTCTAAAACTATAGCCGATGTTAAATCACAAACTGAAGTATCACTACCTAAATCAACAGTTGGGCTTACGGCAATTGTAACCTCAACAGTATCTTTAGCAACACAACCGTCTGAATTTGTAACAATCACATCATAAGTACCAGTTGTACTCACATTTTTTGTTTGGTTTGTAGTTGCATCATTCCATAAATAATTAGCTCCTGCATTTTCTGCATCTAACATATATGGAGCGTCAACATCACATATCGTTGTATCAACTCCTAAATCTACTATTGGTAAATCTACTACTGTAACTGTGATTGATTGAGTCAATGGTGCTTTACAGTTAGCATCCTCAATCGAATCAATAGTTATCGAAATTGTAGCCCATATAGGAACAACATAAAATGTATCTGTAATATTAATAATCTCATTTTGCGGGAGTCCAGTTAATGTATATTTCAAATTAAAAGGTGCTTCACCATCAAAGTCAATTCTAACCATAGCTGTATCTCCTTCACAAATTGAAGTGTCTGGAGTAAGGATCGTTGCGTCTGGTGGTGAACCAGCAAGACCAACGGTGGCTGTATCATCTAATTCAAGAACACATCCTCCTGATGAAAGCTCAGTTAGTATATAATCTCCCTCCGCTACAGGCACAGGAAACACATATGGTGTATCAGCTGGGTTTAAATTTAAAGTGTTTTCAGTTCCTGTTGGATCCAAGTATTTCACAATCCATGGTGCATCACCAGTGAATACGATTTTTAAACTATCTCCATCACACCCACCAGATGTACCAAATTCCATAATATCGGCAGTACCACCTGCATCAACATAAACTAGTGTTTCTGGATCACACTTAAACGAACCGTCTGCTCCAGAAGCATCATTCATAGTTTCTAACCAATATGAACCAGTATCTGGAACTGAAAATATATATGGTGAAGTTGTAATTCCTGTTTTAACATATTGATTCCCCATGTTATCCATATATGAAAATTCCCATGGTGCTAACCCTGTTAAGTAAACAGTTAATTCTAAATCCTCTCCTGGACAAAGTGTATCTCCACCTTCAAGTCTTGCTGTTGGAAAAACAACATCATTCCCTCCTGAGTTACCATAAACATTAGCTAAACCTTCTGCGGGATCAAAAGCCGGTAAATTAAATACTATTTCATCAATAACAGGAGCAATTTCATATCTAAACCCTACTGCTCCTCCTCCATTAATCCCATCAAATACCGCTTTAACTTTTGTTTTTAAAGCCGCTACATTTAACAAACCTGTAGCAGCATAAAATACAGAGATCTCATCTATTGATTTCTCAACGTCTGCCCATGTAATTTGACCATTAAAAAAGCTGTTAAAAGAGTGTCCAGCAGGAAAAGGAATTGCACTTGCAGTAGTTCCTATCGTACTTACACTTCCTATCTTATTATCTAACACAGCTGTAAATCTAGAAATCTGCTCAGCATATGTAAAACCAACACCACCAATTATAAACTCATTTAACATATCAGGTGCTGCAATTGCTGCTGCCCTATTAGTAGACAGTAGATTACCTATCGTTCCATCATTCATTCCTCTGTTATATGCTAATGCGATAACCTTCTCTATTGCGTATGGATCTTGAGCAGATTTGAAAAACCCAATTGGATCCCAACCTCTTACTAATTCCCAGAATCTTACATTATTATAATCGTGGTATACTTTGTTTATTATCTGAGTACCCCATCCTCCGTCTATAGATACATCTTCGAAAGTACTTACTCCATATAAACAAGGGATATCAGCAGCTAATTCTAACCAACCAGTTCCTTTCTCTTGTTGAAAAAATCCTACAGCAACACCACCTGAATAATCTTTACAGTATAATGTTGGTTGAATTGCATATGGTGCGGTTACCCAACCCGGAGCAGTAATTCCAGGATCACAACCACAATCAATCTCTTGTTTACTGGTCGCCATATATTCATTGATAGACATTAAGTCTACGCCCATTAGGTTAGTAAACAATGTATGTGCTACTGCTGAACTTACAGCCCAGTCATAACGGTTAGCAGGTATGTATATATTTTTATTTGCAGCGTTCCAGTGAAACACAGTTCCTTGTCCTAATCTAATTTCTCCTTCCTGTACTGTGAATTCACCTTTTACTGGATCCCAAGTATCTTTATCTAATGAACCTGTGTGAATTCCACATGCTTTATTTAATTCAAAATTACATGCAAAATTATCTGCTGCTGATGGAACGTAACAAGGTATGTTAGTCATCGCATCTCCATTTAAAGTTCCACTTGCAGAAACGAACATTCCTTGTGCATGTTTTCCTCTTATAGTAAAAGTCGCACAACCGTTTGCAGGTATTGTAGGTCCCCATGGAATATTAGAAAACTCTACTTCATTATTTGTATTCCCATCTTTTACAACGCCTAAACCATAATCGGTTGTAACATCCGTAAAGCCATCCCAATCAAAAGCAATATTAAAATTGCTAAATGCGGTTGATGTATTATTACAAATTTTAAGACTGAAAGCGATATTGATCGCATCTTTTTGAACTAAACAAACTTCGTATGTATAATCTTGAGCTTGTACGAAAAATGAGAAGAGTCCTAGAAACAGGACTAGTTTTAATCTAGAAAAAGGCATGTTAAGGTTTTTGTTAATTTAGGCTCTTTAAAATTACAATTAAGATTATCCAAACGCAAGCTTACTTTTCAATTAAGTTTTACAGATTTAATCCAAAACAACATTAATAGACTTTACTGACAGTAACAAAACACTGTGACACCAAGGAAAGGAGCATGTTTACAGAAAAAACATAATGAATTCGTAAACATCATTTTATGTACGTTTTAATAAACATTTATCATGTGATATGTATCTTTTACAGAATTACTTATTATAAAAACAAACATGATACGTAAGATTTCTCTCCTTTTAATTTGCTTTTCATTACAATCTTGTTATTCAACTTTTCATTCAAATTGGTGGTCAAAAAATAAATGTAAAGAAGGAGAATTACAGACTAAAAAAGTTGAGTTTAAAAACACTGCTCCTAACAGTTTTCTCTACCCCGAATTCATAAATGATTTAAGAAGAAAAAGTTCAATAAGCTTTTTAATAAGAAAACCAACACTTCTCAAAAATGAACTAACCAGTACACAAAACATTAGTGAGGTTGAAATATATTGGGCGCTTGAAAAGTCTCTTGTATTAAACAAGCATATTGTTATCGACCCAGCAGTATACGACAATTGGAAAAAAGGAAACAACAGCAGAAAACCACCTTTCGATTATATATTGGAAATTATGGAAACAAGATCCGTTAGCTATGCAACAGGTATTCACAACATATCATATTACGGCTCTCTTTTATCAATTAGAATTATAAACCCTATAACGGCTCAAACTGTAGGTATCTTAAATCACTCCTCTACTCCTTGTACCAGCGGATGTGAAATAACATATAACAATTGTTCAATAACGAATGAAGAGGTTTTAAAAAGAGGCCCCAACAAACCGATAAATTATAAATCTCAAGGATTTAGTATAAACGATGTTAATGACTTAATAGCGAAACTTAGAGCATTGGGTAATTAAAGAACCATTGCTTAATAAATGAATCAAATATCACAATTCCTGAACTAGAATACCCCTTTAATTCAGGTCGACTATTAATGAATAACACTAAACTAATTTCGTACTTCTTGATTTAAATGAAATGGTAATCTAGAAGATAAAAGTTCCGATTTGTAATCGGTATGCAATAATTAAAAAACTAACTATACATAACAACAAAGTAATTGCAAAAGCTTTATGCCCCTTCTTCTCTTTTATTTAAAGAAAACAACCTAGCCTTCAACTTGAGATTCAGCCTCTCCTTCAACAGACAATTGCTTCTTGTAACGAATTGGAGAAACAATCATCTCAATCGCTGGCAATCCAATTAGAATTAAAAACAAGATGAAATTTGTTGCATAATAAGGAACAAACAGCTTACCGATTATTGAGTTCACAAACTTGTTAACTAAGGTAAAAAGTTCACTATGAAATGTTTCAAAATCTCCATTTGCAATTGCTGAAACTGTTTTAACCAATACATTACCATCAACTCCAGTAACTGCAGATGCTCCACTCACTAACTTTCCTGCTGCAAAATCAAGTGTATAATCTAATACAACTGCCATTACTTTGTTTTCCATCACACTTGCTTCTTCTCCCTGGGAATTAACAAAGCTATTAATCAATTCTTCTTTAGATAAATTAGGACTTAATGAATCCACCGTCTCAACTAAATATGTATGAAAGGCAGGATACGTCACCTCTTCCATTGAACCAATTATTTCATTGGCAGTTCCAACTGCTTCCTGCTCTACATTTCTAATAATCCCATAGGTTCCTATTGAGAAACCTAAAACCAAAGGAATACCAACGTAATAAGTGGCAACCATGAATTTAAAGAAACCTAATCTACGATTAAGCAATCCTTGTTTCTTTAAAAAAACAAGTCCAATAATTCCTATTGCAACACCCAATAACCACCAAAAAAATGATGCTTTTATTGAACTAAAAAAATGCTCAGATATAAATTCCCACATGCCTGCAATAATAGTAATAATCTTTGGGAAATTAAAACAACTACAAGTAAGAAAAATTTATAATTGTAAAGGTTATAAAAAAACTATATTCAGTAGATTTCACAATTAATCGATGACAGACTTAAGTTTCCATTCCATCACTAATTAAATAGGGACGCTCACTTTTTTAATGGTCTCCCTCTGCTTTTCATAGTCAAGTCTTTTTCTAATTCTATAGAAACCTTTCTAACAAAACTATCATTTCCTAAAGGAAATCCAGATAAAGTACACTAATTAAATAGGGACGCTCACTTTTTTAATGGTCTCCCTCTGCTTTTCATAGTCAAGTCTTTTTCTAATTCTATAGAAACCTTTCTAACAAAACTATCATTTCCTAAAGGAAATCCAGATAAAGTATGAGACTTAATTTTCTCACTAAACTCACCATTAGTAATACCTTCCTTTAAATAATCTAACCAATTATCCACAACAAAGTACTCTGGATGTTTATTTAAATAAAACTGTTGTCTTAATTTTAAATGTTCCAGCGAACTATTCCAGAAATACTTCCCAATTTTATTTTCAATTTTCGCTTTGTATGGATTTAACTCTACATATCTAACAGCTTCATAAAAATGGTATTCATCTAGTAAGCAAGAAAAGAATCTATCATCAAATAATCTTCCTTTCCGTTTAAGTTTTCTATTAAAATATAGACTGTATCTTGTGTTTAACGATTTAAACATTTTCCCCAGACCTTCTTTATCTGAAGGTTCTAAAATAAAATGAACATGATTATCCATTAAACACCAAGCGTAAACTTTTACATTATGCTTCTTTCGAAATTCAAAAAAAGATTTAATGTAATACTCTTTATCATCGTCTTCTTCAAAGATATTTTGTCTGTAATTTCCTCTCTGAGTTACATGAACGGGCACTCCCGGGATTAGTACTCTTGCAATTCTTGGCATAAACCCAAGGTATATATCTTAAAACCTAATACTTGAGTCAAGCTTATATTTCTTAAGTTAAAAAACAACTAAAATCATAATAGTATTAAAACTATAAATTTTATGTCAAATAAATAACATTAGTTACTTTTTAAGTATATACCAATAATGAATAAAAGTGAGCGTCCCTATTTATTTCACACATCTGATCATGGTGAAACTTGGGATAAAATAACAGGTTTTGGGGTTCAAAATTTAAATGATGCATTTGTTTTAAATAACAATGACATCTTTATCGCAGGAGATAAAGGAACATTACTAATTTCTAGCGATGGTGGTGCAAATTACAAATCAGTAACTGTAGGTTCAGACGATTATAACTTAGTTAAAACTGTATTCTCGGATGTTAATAATGGTTATGTAATTGAGCAAAGTGGATTAATATTTATTACTACTGATGGAGGAGATTCTTGGTCGGTTAATACTGGATTATTAAACAACTTTAATTCAGGTGAAACTTTGATTGATTTTGAAGCCAATGATTTAAATGTAGCTTATGTGTTACTTAAAGATGCAATAGGTAATGCTAGAGTTATTGAAACTTCAGATATACGTAATACTTCGGCAAATGCAAATGAAGCAGATAACTGGTCTGGTATTGAAGTTGAAACTCCAATAGTAAATGATGTTTATTCAAACGGGACAGAAGTTTGGGCTGTGTCAGATAAAGGAACAATCCTTTCTTTTGATAATGCAGAGGGGAGTGTTATTGCTCTAGAAAATGAAAATAATTTTAACGATGTTTCATTAGTAAGTAATAAGGTCTTATTTAAAAACACTTCCAATGTAGTAAATGAATATACTCCATCAACTGGTGTTTACAATGATAACGTTGGAACTATTAATGGTATACTAAAATCTAATAATTCTAATACTGGAGTTATCACACAGGCTGGTCTTGTTTTCAACTACAATAATGGAACTCAAATTTATAATGGACTATTCCTAGCTACACCAACTGGAATAGACTTTGAAAATCAAAACATATATGTGTATTGGAATGGAGCAAGTTTATATGCTAGTTCTAATATCGTATTACCAGCTACACAACCTTGGAATGCTGTAATAGATGATGCTCATGTTCACGATAATGGAACTGATTTCACTATATCAGTTACTGCTGATGAGAAAACATACAATTTGGTAGCTGGTGCTTGGGTACCAGTTCAACCAGTAGGTGTTTTAAAAGATGCCTTCTGGAATGGATCTAATGGATTGCTATTAACATCAAACGATATATACGAAACAACAGATCATGGAGTAACATGGAGTCCTTTATCTGTATCCGTAACTGATTTAACAAAAGTAGTTAAGTTTGATAATAAAGTGATCGCAACTACAAGTACAGGAGGGTGGAAAGAATTAACTTCTGGTGCCTTTGCTGATTTCTATCCAATCACTGGTGCATCTGGATTAAATGACCTTGCTTTAAATGGAACTACTTTAGTTGCTGTTGGAGATAATCAAGTAATTTTAAACTATAATTCAACTACACAACGTTTTGACTATACTGAAAAAGCTGGATCTGAAAACTTAGAAAAAGTTGCTTTAGATGATAATGATAATATTTACGCAGTAAATAGTATGGGAGTACTTTTACATGGTGATCCAAATTCGTTAACTATTGATGAAAGGGTATTTGATAATTTATCAACTGATCCTTCCTTAAACGCTGGAGACGACCATTTCGTAAATTCAATAACAACTTACGAGGATGCTGCTAGTAAAATTCATGTTGTAGCATCAGCTGAAAATTCCGTTGTACCTAATTCACCAACAGTATTATCATTAGTAATTGGAGGAACTGGTCAAGAATGGGAAGTAACGGCTTTGGATAATATTATAGCAAGTGAAGTTGCTTTAATTGGTACTTCAGGAGTTGCAATAGCAATTGGTAACGGAGGTGAGATATATAAATCTACTGATGTGTCAACTGGAACTTGGACTAGTGCGAGTCAAATAAGTGCATTCGAATTAGCAGATGCACAGATGGTAACGCCATCAATTGGTTATGCAGTTGGTAACACTGGAAACATCCTTAAAACCACCGATGGTGGTCAGAGTTGGATTTTCCAAGGTTCTCCATTAACAGAAAACTGGAAATCAGTTAACTTTATTAATGAGAATACTGGAGTTGTGATTAGTGATAATGAAGTGATTTATACGACTAACGGAACTGATTGGACATTAATTAATACTCCAGCACCAGCTACTTATAAAGATGTTGCTATGTATAATACAACAACAGCTTATATTGCTGCTGAATCAGGAGGATTAGGGGAGATAGTTAAAGTTAATTTAACAGGAGCAACAGTATCTGTTGAAACAGTAACTGGAACAGCAAATCCATTAACAGCAATTACAAAAGTTCGTTCTCAAACACTAGCACAATCAGGAAGTATGTTTGCTGTTGGTAATGGAGGTACAATCGTTCAGTTCGATACTGATGAAGTAGCACCTTGGTTTGTGAATAACAATGCCAATGCAGATGACTACACTACCAATTATGTAAGTATTCAGTTTACAGATTACTTAATCGGTTATGCAGTTGGTGCCTCAGGAACAATTCTTAAAACAATAAATAGAGGAGAAAGTTGGTTTGATTTTGAATTAGATCAACCTACAGCGAACTTAGTTCATATTGATTTCACAACGGAAACTGAAGGTGTGGTTGTAACAACTAATGGTGTTGAACAGTTTGAAGATCTAACAAATAGATTCTCTGCGCGTTTTTGGTATGATGAATTAGGTAGAATTGTTCTTTCTCAAAATACAAGACAATTTAACAAAGTTCCATCTGCATATTCTTATTCTATATATGATGAACTAGGAAGAGTTATAGAAGTAGGGGAAGTAGCTTCAAATGATTTAACATCAAGCATTACAAGTGCTTCACACCCTTCCCAAATAAATACATCTGTAGCAAGTGGACAAGTTATCTCTAGTTTCTATCCAGAAACATTCGTTACAGTTGCTCCTGCAGTTGATGTATTGAGTACTGACATTGCAAAAGATAAATATTGGAAGTTTATTAGAAATGGTAGTAAAACTGAGGTAACAAGAACATATTACAGTCATCTTAATACAATTGCAACTGAGAATAGTAAATCATTATTTGATGTAGAAGCTGCCGATTACGAAAAGAATACACGTAATAGAATTGCTTCTGTAAGTTATATGAATACTTGGGTAGCTGATGAATTCACAAAGAATAGCATAGGTGCTTATCAGTATGTTTCGGCAACGCATTACAATTACGATATACATGGAAATGTAAATTCATTACTTCAAGATTATGGTAATAATTTAGGATTAGCTGGGAACTTTATCGCAGACAATGCTAATACAAATCGTGAAATAGATTTATTCAAAACTGATTATACATATGATCTAATTTCAGGAAATGTGATTGAAACTATTTATCAAAAAAATCACAAAGAAGAATATCATCACCAATTTGAGTATGATGCTGATAACAGAATTAGTGCAGTTCAAACTTCACATGATGGTATTAATTGGGAAACAGACGTTAAGTATAGTTATTACAAACATGGTCCTTTGGCTAGGGTTGAAATTGGAGACAATCAAATACAAGCTTGTGATTATGCTTACACAATCCAAGGTTGGATAAAAGGTGTAAATAGCAATACATTAATTGCATCAGACGATATCGGAAACGATGATGGATCAGAATTTGCAAAAGATGAATTTGCGTTTAGTCTAGGATATTTTGATGGTGATTATAGTTCAATTAGCGGAACAACTCCATTTAAAGCGAATAGCTATACACCGTCTACAAATTTAGCTGGGAAAAACATGTATAACGGAAATATCTCTTCAAGAACCAACGTAGTTGGTGAATTAGGAGGTCCAACAGAAACGGCATATGCTTATGATCAATTGAATAGATTGAAAATTGCTCAAACTGTAACGGGGGGAACTTCAACTGATGTCCATAGAACAAATTATACTTATGATCCAAACGGAAACATTTTAGAACTAAATCGTTGGGATAATCTAGGAACAAAAATGGATGAATTCTTTTATGATTACGAAAATGTAGGTAGTGGTTTTAAACGTAATACAAACAAATTAAGACGTGTTTTAGATGTTGCAACTGCTTCATTGGTAACAACAGACCTTAAGCCTGGACAACTACCTTTAGTTAATGGAGATAATACTACTGACAACTATCAATATGATGATATCGGAAATTTAACCAAAGATGTACTAGAAGGGATAGATGATATCGAGTGGAGAGTTGATGGTAAAATAGCAGCTGTTCGAGGATTGGATCAAACTGATCAATCAGATGTTGAATTCACTTACGATCCAATGGGGAATAGAATAAGTAAATTAGTTAAAAAACGTACCAATGGAATAATTTCAGATCCTTCACAATGGGTTCAAAGTACTTATGTAAGAGATGCACAAGGAAATGTAATGATGATATACAAAACTGAGTTAGCAAGTCTAAGCACTAATACTTATATTAGTACAACAAAGGCTACAGAGGCTAATGTGTATGGAAGTTCTAGATTGGGAGTTGAGAATTTAAACTTAACTTTATCCACTAAATCAACCGTTTATTATTTAGATAACTTCAGTTTAGATGGGAATTTAAACTTATCTACAGATGTTTTAACTTTAGAACGAGGTAAAAAACAATTTGAATTGTCGGATCATTTAGGAAATGTGAATACAACTGTATCAGATGTTAAATTCCTTGATGGAAATGGAGACTTTTCTGCATATGTAACGTCAGCTTCTGAAGTCTATCCTTTTGGAATGAAGAAACCTAATCCGAAGAATGTAAGTGGAGGTTATAGGTATGGATTCAATGGGATGGAAAAGGATGATGAATTACATGAAGGAAGTTATGACTTTGGAGCAAGAATGTATGATTGTAGAATTGGTAGATGGAGTGCTGTTGATCCAAAAGCTGTTAAATATTCAGGAATGTCCCCATATATATACGTAGGAGATAACCCTATCATATTTATTGACCCTACTGGAGAGGAATTGGACTACAATGGAACTGAAAAAGCTTTCAATAAAGCCAAAGCAATTATTGAAACTTATTTCGATAAAAAAGTAATACTCTCAAGGTCAGGGGAGTTTAACATTGTTTCTTTAAAAATGGCAGCTGGTTTAACTAAAGCTGAAATTGCAAAAATTAATAAAATGCCAGGGTTTAAAATTTTGATAAATATAATTAAAGATCCAGGGATAACTTCTGTTGATTTGGTTAATAATGATTCGAAAGTTGACGGAGGGAAATTTAGAGGAGGTTACCTTGAAGGAGCTCAGCAATTGGATGTTGGGGACGCAGAAAAGAGAAAATTAAATACTCTGGTTACAGGATTCGGATTAATACTTCATGAAACATTAGAGGCTTATACGGATCAAGTTGTACTTAAGTTTAGACGCCCTGTCGGGAGTTCTCTTGCAGCTAAAAAAGCATCTTTTATTGGCTTTTTTCAAGAAGCTCATGCCGTAGCATTAATAGGAGAAGCTTCTCTTTATGGATTTGATAAATTATATAAACAAAAGGATGAATTTCTTATTAACAAGAAGATAGTAATTAAAAAATATGTGTACACTATGTTGATAGAAACCGATCCTAAAACAAAAATAAAAACAGAAAAATGGCAAAGGACTGAAATTAGTACATTAAACGGGGAACAAGTACTTGGTAAAACTGAAAATATAGCAGGAGTTAAGTTGAAAAAAGGGGCTAATGGAAGCACTGCCGTTGATCCAAAATCATATAAAGTAGTAAAGTAATACATTAAAAAAATGAATAAAATAAACAAAGTTTTAATTATGTTTTTTTTCCTGTTGATATTATTTAACAACCAAGCACAGGATCAAGTCGTAGAAAATGAAATGATCGAAACTCAATCCTCTTTACCTGATTCTACAATGAAAATAAGATGGTGTGAAAAATTAAATTCTTTATCATATCCTATTCCATCATATTATTTAGCACAATTAATAGACTCATTGAATTATGTAACAGGAGTTATAGATTCTGCTAATTACGGATACAATGGAGTTACATATCTTTCGGAAAAAAAATTTAGAAATGATCTAAAAAGATGGAAGAATGCTTTAGGATGCACAAACCCGTGACAAATTTCAATAACCTAATTAAATGGTACAGGGATTGATAAAAGGATTACTTTTTGTTGTAATTCCAGTTTCTCTATAATAAGTTATAGGGAAGTTTACCAAGGTTTGGGTATGGCAACACCAAGCTAACCCTAATCCAAACCATCACCAATACTCATCGCTTCACCAAATGATGCTGATTGATAGTGACCCGAGAAGCTGATTCCTTCCACTTTAAGACTCTTAATTATTTCAATTAGGTGTTGGAGGGGTTTAACCGATTCGATGCCTTCAGAAGTCCATACTTGGTTAATGTGGGAAAAGCTAAAAACAACCACTATTGAAGTGAAATTGGTAACTGCAATAGTGGTTGTTTTTAGCTTTTTATTTCCTTTATACATTTTTAATATAACCAAAACGAAGGTAAAGAAAGGTAGAATATTCTATTTTCACAACGTCATACGCGAGACGTCAAGCTGTCCCCCTAATAGTCCAAGTTGCGGTAGTTACCGAAATTCTACATTTTATTTATTCAATCTGCCCCAGCTTTTTATTCTTTGATTCAATAAGAGGGACAGCTTCACGTCTAGGGTATGACAAACTAATCCAACCTACCAGCCATCCTAATCGATTCGGCTAAAGTGGCTGCTTGGTATGAAGCTGAAGTGTGATTTGGGGACGTGCACCAAGGTAGCGATATGACACATTAAAACTTAGTAGTT
>CAWVWF010000088.1:0-13764 GCA_963933885.1 uncultured Flavobacteriales bacterium
CTTCTTAGAAAAGTCAAACTTAACAATAGCTGGCGACACAAGCTCTAGAGAATCTCTATTATTATGAACTTCAAGTTGAGTACTCTCAACAATTGCAAGATCCAAATTAGTATTTAAACTTTTAAATGTAATTATACCAATCATTATAACAATTGCTCCAACAACACCTTTTCTCTCATTATGTGTTAAGTGAAAAAACGAACTCATTCAGTTTAGCTTTTAAATTCACTAACTCTCTTCCTATATTTCACTAATTCTTCTTTCACTTTTGGTAATAAGATGTATAAAGCCAATATATTAGGAACAGCCATTGCTAAAATCATTAAATCTGAGAAATCCATAACAGATCCCAAATTTGCAGAAGAACCAATAACTATAAAAAACAGAAATATAAATTTATATATATATCCAGAAATTTTCGTGTTTCCAAAAACATATTCCCAAGCTTTTAATCCATAATAGCTCCAAGAAATCATGGTAGAATACGAGAAAAGTAAAATTGCAACAAAAAGAACCCAACCGTACCATGAAAACACAGATTCAAAAGCAGATGATGTTAAATTAACACCAGTTTGACCAAGTTCATTATTAGAAAACCCAGTAAAGATAATTACTAACGAAGTCATTAAACAAACGATTACCGTATCTACAAAAGGACCAATCATAGCAACAAAACCTTCCGATGCAGGATAATTAGTTTTAACTGCAGCGTGAGCAATAGATGCACTACCTACTCCAGCTTCATTAGAAAAAGCGGCTCTTTTGAATCCCATTACCAAAACTCCAATAAATCCACCTTTCAAAGCATCAGGGCTAAATGCTCCATCATAAATTAAAGAAAACGCTTCTGATGTTTTATCTAAGTTCATTATTATCACACTTAGAGCAGCTAAAACATATCCGATTGCCATTGTTGGAACAATTTTATCTGTAACTTTTGCAATACTTTTTACTCCTCCAATTATTACTACTCCTACTAAAAGTGATAGTACAAATCCAAACTCAACACCGTACGTGCTTAACTCAGGAATCATATGAACTGTTTGTCCAAACGCTTGATTAGCTTGAAACATATTCCCTCCTCCGAAAGATCCACCAACACAAAGAATAGCAAATATAATTGCTAATCCTTTTCCTAAATTACCTTTAATACCTTTAGACATATAATACATAGGTCCTCCAGATATAACACCATCCTTAACCTCTCTATACTTCACTCCTAAAATACACTCAACAAACTTACTTGACATTCCTAAGAACCCTGCCAATACCATCCAAAAAGTAGCTCCTGGACCACCAATTGAAATAGCCATAGCAACTCCAGCAATATTCCCTAAACCAATAGTCGCAGAAAGAGAAGTTGTTAAAGCTTGAAAGTGACTCATCTCTCCGATTGCATCTTTTTCTAAAACATCCTTGTATTTACCTGTAAGTAACCTGTAAGTTTCACCAACACCTCTTATATTAATAAATTTAAAGTAAAAAGTAAAGATGAGCGCTCCAATAACCAACCAAACAACAATAAAAGGAATTCCCATTTCAATAGGATCTCCATTTGGATGCAACATAACTTTACCATTATCATCAAACATTTGAGGGTTATATAAACCAATAGAAGCAAATGGATCCCAAAATAACCATTTAGCTAATTTCCCAACAGCAGGAGTCATAAAGCTATTTAAAGCTTCACTCATCGAATTCCCCTCAACGCTACTTTCAATTAATAAAGTATCACCTTGCTTATTATAGACTGTGATTTTAAACATTTCACCTTCTGTAAAACCTTTTCCGTTTGTTTCATTTAATCCAATTGAGGTTTTTGACCATTTAAAACTCAAATCTTCTCCTTTTTCAACAATTAGATCCACATCAACATCGTTAATTTCTTCACTTGTATTTATCGCTTTTAACAGAACTACGATAGAGCCATCTATTGATTCAAATGACTGTGAAAAACCTGTTAATCCAATAAGGATTAAAACTACTCCTAATAAAACTCTCATAATACTAATCTTCTTTTTGTCCAGCGAATAATTGTAATTCAATAATACTTAAGCCCTCTTCAAAACTTGAAGGAACATAACCTAAATCTTTTTTTGCTTTATCCAAAACAAGCTCTGTTTTTGATGGTCTTTTAGCAGCTTGGTTTAGTGAAGATGAAGAGATCGGCTTAACTAAAGACTCATCAAATCCAAAATGATTTGCTACTTTTTTAACTAAATCAATCACACACATATATTCACCTCCAGCAATATTATATATTCCCTTAGCTTCTTTTTGAGCAATTAAAACACATCCATGTGCTAAATCCTCTGCCAAGGTTGGTGATCTGAATTGATCATCAACAACAGTTAACTCTTTTCCAGACTCCAAAGCGCCTTTTGCCCATAAAACAATATTAGAACGACTCATATTATCAATAACACCATATACAAGAACTGTCCTTACAATAGACCATGAACATTTCGCTAGCTTCACAACCTCTTCAGATGCAACCTTAGATTTACCATAATAACTCAAAGGACTTGGCTCGTTCTCTTCAGTATATGGTCCATCTTCCCCGTCGAAAATAAAATCTGTTGACAAATGAATAAAATGTGCCCCTACTCTTTCGCAAGCTTCAACTAAATACTTTGTAGCATTTACATTTAAATCCCAACATCCCTCTTTGTCATCCTCACATGCATCAACATTTGTCATAGCAGCTGTATTGATAACAATATCAGGTTTAATTTCATCAATCGTTTCATCAACTTCAGATTGATCAGTAATATCTAATGGAATATACACATAACGCTTTTGAAGTAATGTGCGATTCTCTCCTCGAGATGAGGCATAAACTTCAAATGTCGGGTATCCGATTAATTGATAAATTAATTTCTGACCCAACAATCCATTAGATCCTGTGATTAGTATTTTTTTCATTTATTTAAACTTGAAAAAGTTGCTTTAATTTTTTTATTTGTTCAGGAGTTCCTAAAGCAAACATTTTTATTTTTGATGTAATAATTGTATCAGGATGGGGATTAATAACGAACTCACCGTCATCATTTTTTAATCCGATAATATTGGCGCCAGTTAAACCTCTAACTCCAATTTCATGAATACTTTTATTTCTGAATTTATCAGGTAATTCCTCAAAAGAAATTTCTTCAAGGTTAAAATCAATTTGGCCTTGAGCGGATATGTAATCAATAAACTCAACAACATCAGGTTTCATAACTAAAGAAGCCATGTGAGCACCACCAATTTTATCTGGCATAATTACATTATCAGCTCCAGCAATTCTTAATTTCTTATCTGAATTATCCTCTGATGCCCTACTAATTATTTTTAATTTCGGGTTTATTGAGCGTGCAGATAAAACAACAAACAAGTTGTGAGAATCACTTGGCAAGGTTGTCACTAAAGCTTTTGCCTTATCGATACCAGCATCTGCTAAAACTTCATCATGTGTGGCGTCCCCCACAACCAATAAAATTTCAGGGTGATTTTTCTTTAACTCTTCAACTACTTCAGGTTTACTTTCCACAATAACAAAAGGTTGTTTATGAACTGCCATTACTGTAGCTGCTTGAGAACCATTTCTACCATATCCACAAATAATCACATGGTCTTTTAATTTATTCACTTCTGCTTTCACTTTGTACTCTTTAAAATAATTACGAAACTCACCATCAATTATATAAGCCGATATTGCCGAAACAGCATAAGCAAACGTACCAAAACTGGTAACAATTAATATAGACACAAAAATCATAGATCCTTGTGTTGGCTCATATACTTCCCTGTATCCTACCGTTGCAATAGTAATAACAGTCATATAGACAGCTTCTACTAAAGTATATCTAGGCTCTAAAGTCATAAAACCAATAACACCAATAACTAAAATCAACGCTAGAAATGAAAACGAAAAAAGTATATTCTTAAACCTACTAAAATTATGCACCCACTAAAATTAAAGTTCCCAAATTCGTTTTCTACGAAATCCTTTTATAAGATCCTTGTGCTCTAAAACAAAAGCCATTACCAAATATGCAACAATTGGTGATGCAACTGTAACACATGATAAATAAATAAAATATAACCTAACTCTTGAAGATCTAACACCAAGTTTATCAGCCCACCACTGGCACACTCCAAAAATCTGTTTCTCAAGTGTTTTCCTCAAAATTCCCATCATATTTTGATCGTTTTAATATTCTTAAACCAATGTTGCAATTTAAACATTTTTTTCGAGAACAATATTCTTTATTTAACTGAAGCATGGCTTGAGAATCATAACAAGTAGAAATTGGCACATTAAGTTGCTGCCATTTTCTAATTACTTTGTTATTTTCATATTTCAAGCTATTCATTTTGTGAAGAAAATTAGAGATCTCATCTCCTCCTGATAAAATATTTTTAGCTATTTGATAAGGAATAACTGCATTAATAAAAATTCGTTTTAAAATATCATCTCCCCAGTTTTTAGTTTTCTCCTTGGAAGGGTGATCAAACTTATAATGATTCTCCCAATAGAAAGACAAACAGGAATTCTCGTTCATTATTTCCTTAAACTCAGAAAAAGATTTTACTTGAAACAAAAGTTCCAAATCCTTTAAATTATGAATCAACGATGCTAATAATGCAATTTGAATAGTAGGGAATGAAGACGGTCTTAACCTTAACCATTTCCACCAAAAACTCTCCATCTGATATAAAGAATGTTTCGCTTTGTGAAAAGAGTATTCACTTTTCAAAGACATAGGATACAAATCGATGAAATGATCGTCTAACATTCCACTCATCCCAAACAATATACTTTCAATCACTAGTAATCTGTCTTTATATTTATTGAGCAGTGAAATATTAACTTGTTTTGATAAAATGAGAAATGGCTCTTTATTTACAGTCCCTCCTAAACTTTTAGCTAATAATTGAAATATTACAGATTCCCAGTTTTTATCTGACAGTTTATATATCAGTTGAACTTCCTTGACCTTACGTTCAAACCTCTCAGTTATTAACCTATCCTGCCAACCTATCCAATCTAATGAAGATACTTCGTTAATAAAATCAGAACAAGGGATTTTCGATTTGGATTTCTCTATCTGTGAAATCCTATTCCAAACCTTAAGGTCAACACATTTCTTCAATTCTATAATTGGATATTTTTTAGTCCCCTCAATATCTCCACAATCATCTTCATAAACAACATGCAGAACTACATTTTGATATGATGGATCAAAATGATGTAAATGTTCGTACCAATCAGAAGTTTTAACATGAATTTCTACATTACCAACCCATAACATGTCACCTACCCTAACTTTGGCAGACGAAAAATCAGGACCTGCATCTAATTCATTATGAATCCCAGGAGAAATAACCTCAATCTTTTCACCATCTGTAGAATAACAATTAAATTGATTGAGTAGACTATACTTCCAAACAACGTGTAATATTTCTTCCTTCACTTTTTACAATTTGAATAATCGTAAAAGTAAATTCGCTACAATAGAAAAGGTGACTTATATTAAATTAACTTTTTGAAGTAAGGATTCCATTTGAATTTGAATGGTTTTTGCTTCTTCTCCTGCTACAGAATCAAAATCAGTTCCTGAGGACTTGAAGATAATACCTCTTGAAGAATTCACTAATAAGCCACAAGAATCGTTCATACCATATTTTGCGACATCTTCCAAACTCCCCCCTTGAGCACCTACTCCAGGGATTAATAAGAATGAATTAGGAACTATCTTCCTAATGTCGGTTAACATATCTGCTCTAGTAGCTCCAACAACATACATTAAGTTGTCCTCGTTACCCCACTCAAGTGATTTCTTTAAAACCTTTTCAAATAAATATTCACCAGAAGATAATTTTTCTGTTTGAAAATCTAAACCACCTTCATTAGAAGTTAAAGCAAGTAAAATAACCCACTTATTCTTATATGTTAAAAAAGGAGTAACTGAATCACTTCCCATATATGGGGCAACAGTAACTGAATCAAAATTCATTGATTCAAAAAAGGCCCTAGCATATAGACTAGAAGTGTTTCCTATATCCCCACGTTTCGCATCTGAAATAGTGAAAATATTTTTTGGAATATAGTCTAAAGTCTTCTGTAAAGACTCCCAACCCTTTGTTCCTTGTGCTTCATAAAAAGCTATGTTTGGTTTGTATGCTACGCAGTAATCTTTGGTAGCATCAATTATTCTTTTGTTAAATTCAAAAACAGGATCATCGTAACCTAATACGCATTCTGGCAACTTCATTGGATCAGAATCTAAACCAACACATAAAAACGATTTTTTTCGTTTTATTTCCTGAAACAGCTCTTCTCTAGTCATCCTTTTATTACTTACTAATTATTCACCGTCTTTCATTCTCTCAGCTGTTTCAGCCATTTTCATAGCATCAAACATATCCTGAGCATCACCATCCATATATTTAGAAAGATTATAAATAGTTTTACCTATTCTATGATCTGTAATTCTTCCTTGTGGATAATTATAAGTCCTTATTTTTGCAGATCTATCTCCAGATCCAATAAGAGATTTACGATGAGCAGAACGTTCAGCATTTTTAGCATCTAATAAAGTTTGATACAATCTAGACCTTAATACTTGAAGTGCTTTATCATAATTCTTATGTTGAGAACGACCATCTTGACACTCTACAACAGTATTTGTAGGTAGGTGAGTTAATCGAACTGCCGATTCCGTTTTATTAACATGTTGACCTCCTGCTCCGGATGCTCTAAAAGTATCTTTCTTAACATCTTTCAAATTCAAGTCAAAATCAATCTCCTCAGCTTCAGGCATTACAGCAATTGTAATCGCAGAAGTATGAACTCTACCTTGAGATTCTGTTTCTGGAACTCTTTGAACTCGGTGAACACCAGATTCAAATTTCATTGTACCATAAACTTCATCACCTTTAACTTCTAAGGCAATTTCTTTATATCCTTTTACTGTACCCTCAGTTGAATTTATCACCTCATACTTCCAACCAATAATCTTGAAATACATCGTGTATAAACGAAACATATCTTCAACGAAAATACATGCTTCATCACCACCGGTTCCAGCTCTTAATTCAACGATAACATTTTTGTTATCCTCAGGATCTTTAGGAATTAATAGAATCTTGATTTCCTCATCCATCTCATTTTTACGAGACACTAATTCATCAATTTCCATTTTAGCCATTTCCTTCATCTCGTCATCATCTTCCGTTGCAAGCACTTCTTTTGACGATTCGATATTCTCTAACGTTAATTTATATTCTATATAAACGTTAACGATTGGCTCTAATTCTTTATACTGCTTGCTTAAATCAGCATATCTCTTCTGATCAGAAACAACATCTGGTAAAGTTAGCTTTTCACCAACCTCCTCAAATCTTATTTTTATTGCAGCTAACTTATCTAATAACATAAATCTTAATATTCAAAAGTTCCGTATTCAGACTTAAGTGTTAATTTATTTGTTTCAGCAGTTTCAACTCTACCTACAATCTGAGCATCAACACCGAAAGATTTCGAAATATCAATGATTGATTGAGCAAACTCTTCAGGAAGGTAAATTTCCATACGGTGTCCCATATTAAAGACCTTATACATTTCCTTCCAATCAGTATTTGATTGTTCTTGAATTATTTTGAACAATGGTGGAATCTCAAAAAAGTTATCTTTTATAACATGAACATTTTTTACAAAATGCATCACTTTTGTTTGAGCTCCTCCACTACAATGAACCATCCCTGAAATATCAGATCTGTGTTCATCTAGAATTTTCTTAATAATTGGAGCATAAGTTCTTGTTGGAGACAATACTAATTTACCAACAGTAACATCTGTTCCTTCTGCTATTTCAGTTAATGTTTTACTTCCTGAGTATACTAAATCGGAAGGTACATTTGGATCAAAACTTTCAGGGAATTTCTCTGCTAGATATTTACCAAAAACATCGTGACGAGCAGAAGTCAATCCATTACTCCCCATTCCTCCATTATATTCTGTTTCGTAATTAGCCTGTCCGTGACTTGCTAAACCTACGATTACATCACCTCCTTTAATATTGTGATTGGAAATAACATCACTTCTTTTCATTCTAGCAGTTACAGTAGAATCAACAATTAACGTTCGAACTAAATCTCCAACATCAGCTGTTTCACCTCCAGTAGAATGAATTCCAATTCCACTGTTACGTAAATTCTCAAGAACCTCTTCAGTTCCATTAATCAAAGCAGCAATTACATCTCCTGGTATTAAATTCTTATTTCTACCAATTGTACTTGAAAGTAAGATGTTATCTGTAGCTCCAACACATAATAAATCATCAGTATTCATGATGATTGCATCTTGAGCAATTCCTTTCCAAACAGACATATCACCT
Source organism: uncultured Flavobacteriales bacterium (assembly GCA_963933885.1). Lineage (GTDB taxonomy): Bacteria > Bacteroidota > Bacteroidia > Flavobacteriales_C > CAWVWF01. The sequence continues at coordinate 8,385 of CAWVWF010000088.1, forward strand.
GTTTCTTTCCAATACATGTATGCTAAAGAAGATTTTGTTCCTGCTCCATCAGCATGCATAATTGTACAATACTCATCATCACCTCCTAAAATATCAGGAACTATTTTACAGAATGCCTGTGGAAATAATCCCTTGTCAATGTTCTTAATTGCATTATGAACATCTTCTTTCGATGCTGACACCCCTCTTAAATCGTAACGTGAATTGCTTGCCATGGTTATAACGTAAAAAAGCATCCCGGAAACCGGGATGCTTTTATTTCTATTTTATTTTTTCTACTTACCTTCAGCAGTTTCACCTGCCTTATAATCTGTACGTAACACTTTAAATTCAGTACGTCTGTTCATTTGGTGAGCAGCTTCTTGTAATCCTTCTGTAGCTAATTTGGGAATTGTTGCTTCATCCAATTTAGTTCCTACAACAAATGTTTTCTTTTGCTCTGCAACACTTGCACTTACAGTTTTACCAGCTTTAGTAACAGTTGAAAAGTCAGAAGCATTTGGAGCAACATCATCTTTCCCAGGAACATCATAGCTACCTACAAATGCTTTAGCAAAATAAGTTGAATCAACTTCCTTAGGAGCATCTTCCCCATATCCTTTTGCTACCATTCTTTCCTTAGCAACACCTTTAGATATTAAATAATTAACAGCAGATTGAGCACGACGTTGAGCTAATTTCCTGTTATATGTAGCAGATCCCCTGTAATCCGTATGAGATCCAAGCTCAATAACTAAACTTCCGTTATCCTGCATAGTTTTAACTAAACCATTCAATTTCAATTTAGACTCATCAAGTAATTTATCACTATCGTAAGCATAAATAATGTTTGGAAGTTCAATTCCTTTAACTGGTATTGGTTCTAATTCTAAATCTTGAACAAACGTTTTTGATTCTTCAACACCAATCGTAGAAACTAATGCCTTTTCAGAAGCGAAGTATTTCAACACTTCAACACCAAACTTATTCTTATGTGTTAAATCACTAATAGCTTGAATCTGATATGTAGTGTTAGGAGCTAATTTAAATTTATATCCACCTGCATCATCTGCAAGAGCTTCAACACTTGACCCATCAGAACCAGTCATTGTAACTTTCGAACCAGGAAGGATTACTTTAGTATTCATATCCTTAACAACTCCTTGAACATATATTACTAATACAGGAAGGTGGAAAGAATAAATATCTGTTTTACCTCTTCCTCCATTTCTGTTAGAAGTTAAATAACCTCTTTCGTTTTTATCTTCAAAGATAATTGCTATATCATCAGCAGATGAATTTATTGGAACTTTCATGTTAATAACTGGTCCCCATCCATCTTTTAAGTTCTCTACTTTAAAAATATCAAAACCACCTATTCCAACATGACCGTTAGAAGAGAAGTATAAAGTTCCATCAGCGTGAACAAACGGATACAACTCATCTCCAGCAGTGTTAACTTCAGCACCTAAGTTCTTAACATTAATCCATGCTTTTTTCTTTTTATCGTAGTCAGCAGTCCATATATCTTTACCTCCTAGACCTCCTGGCATATCGGCAACGAAATACATTTTCTTATCCTTATTAGTTAAACAAGGGTGAGCAACTATTAATGAATCTCCACCAAATGGTAATTGAATAGCTTCACCATAAGCTTGACCTCTTTTCTTAGAATAATAAATAGAACAAGTCTTCTTAATTGCTTCAGCTCCTTTTCCTTTAATATCAGTAGCCTTACATCTCGTAAAGTAAATTGTATTTTTCTTTTTGTTAAATGATGGTGAACCTTCTGCTGCTTCAGTATTTACTCCAGTTTCTTCATCTCCTGATAAAACAGCAGGCTTAGACCATTTACCATTCTTATCTCTTTTAGAATGATACAAATCAGGAAAAGCTTGACCACTAACATCATTATCACCTTTACCAACAGCACCTGGCATATATGATTGGTATACTAATTCAGAGAACTTCTTATTAGCATAAGTTGGAATCGCGTCATCATACTTTGTGTTTAATTGACGTAAGTTTTCAACTTTATATCTTGTAGGCTTGTCAGTCCACTTAATAGCTAACTCACAAGATTTCACTCCTTTCTTTCCACTTAGATCATCTGGTTTTGCCTCAACATATGCTTGATAAGATGTCATTGCATCTTCATATCTTTCAACTGCCTTATATACATTAGCTAGTTTCAAGTGAACTTCTGGATGATCAACAACAAAGGATTTACCTTTTGTTATAACCTTCTTATACCAAGACATTGCATTTTTATAATCTCTAAAACCTTCAAAAGATTGAGCCATGTTATACATGATCCTCACCTTAATGGCTTTATCCTTTTCTTTCTTAATTGCGGTTTTGTAATTATCGATTGCCGCACTATAAAGCTTCATAGCAAATGCTTCGTCAGCTTTAATAGTTGTTTTGTGTTGCGCCATTACCCCTAATGATAACGCAGACACTAATAAGATTGTTAACAGCTTATTTAATTTCATATTCTAATAGTTTTAACCTAAATACTCTATACCAAATCAATGTTAAAAGTAATAATAATTTTTAATTTATCGTGCCTCGATGCACATTATTAATTAACATACTCTAATAATGTATCACATTCCAAAAGATACAAGAAATTGAGATTTGATTTTTCAACTGTCCTTAAAAAGAACTCTCGAACCAAGTAGCATAATTATCAGAGTTTTACAAAACTCACATTTCAAAAATGTAATTCTTAGACGTTATAGATTAAGAAAAACATGTAAGAAAAATAAATCCCTATCAACAATGCACCTTTCCATCTATGTATCTTTTTACCAAACGCCATCAATGGCAGAATTAAAGCTGTAATTCCTAACATCCACCAGACATCAAACTCTAAAACAGACGGAGGAAGTGGCATACCGGCTACAGATCCAGTTACTCCAACAACACATAAAATATTAAAAACATTAGACCCAATTAAATTACCTATAGCAATATCTGTTTGTTTTCGATACGCTGCAATTCCGCTAGTTACTAACTCAGGAACACTTGTTCCAAATGCTAAAATTGTAGCACCTATAATAAAGGATGGAACTTGAAATGCTTTAGCAATATTAACTGCTGCAGACAATAACCAATCAGCTCCAAAAATTAACCCTGCACATCCTATCAATAAAAAAGAAACGTTTTGCCAAACTGGTTTACCATCTTCATTTTCTAATTCATCTCCTTTTACTTCTTCTAGCTTCTCCTTTCTTGAATCTTGTCTTGATTTTCTAATGAGATAATAAGTGAATGCAATTATCGAGATAAATAACACTAAACCTTCCCATCTATTAACGACATATTTATCATCATCGAAAAAAGCCATAAACACAACAAACAAGATACTTGAAGCCATCAAAACAGGCCAATCTTGCCTAATAGAAACTCTTTGAACAGGTATTGGAAAAATTAAAGCTGTTATTCCAAGAACTAAAGCTAAATTGGCAATATTAGAACCTATTACATTTCCAACACTCATCATTTTATCAGCTCCGTCAGACAATGCAGCTCCGACACTAACTAACAACTCAGGTGCAGACGTACCAAAAGAAACAACTGTCATTCCAATAACTAAAGTCGATACATTTGCTTTTACCGCTAAACCTACTGCTCCTCTTACCAAAAACTCACCTCCAACTATTAGAGTAGCAAAGCCTAAAATCAATAATAAATAATCCATATTAAAGATCTTTAGTAATATTTAAATCGTCTTTTATTTTTTTAATATCCTTAATAACTTCACTGTTTCCAGCTCCTTTCATCATTTCATCTTGAATATCGGTGGTTGCATTTTTAACTTCTCTTATCCCTTTCCCGAGTGCTCTTGCAATTTGAGGAATTTCTTTTGAACCAAATAATAATAGAATAGCCAATAATATAACCATTATTGACCCTGCGCTAAGACCTAAAAAAAGTAAATTCATAAGAAATATAAAATCTACTATAAAGGTAGTAATTAATCACTTCCTAAAGAATCACAACAGGTTCTTTTATATCCATCAGACATTCTTTATTGTTTTTTGATGTTGAAAGACTCGCTCTTATATGACTATCAATTACACATAATAAGTAATTATCTTTATCCTTAATATACTCTGTTAATCCAGAGTTTAAATTGTCGGACTTTGGAAATCGAAACTTAACTTCAGAATTAAACTTTAATTCATCTACCCATGAAAAAATAGTTTCATACAAATGATTATAGCGCCCCATCTCTCTACTTTCTCCCTTCTTTTTAAAGTGGACAAAGTCAATCATAACCCCTAATTGCTCTGTGTACCATTTCAGTTTCTCTAACTTCCTCTTCGTTACAAACTCAGGTTCAAAAGGAACTATAATTTTATGGAAAGTTTTTAGAGTTTTCCCCATTGGCACAAGTAATAACGGATTGTCGAAATCAACTTTTAAAAGTTTCTTTAAAACTTCTTTATGCTTGGTTGATTTATTGTACCCTAATACAGATAAACTCTCATCAATAGATAACTCTTTAAAAACACGTTCAATAGAGTCTTCCTCATCAAAATGTTCTATTGAAAAGCCTAAATCTAATAAACCATTACTTTTCTGTACTTTTTTAATTATCTCTTCAACTTGATCTCTATTTATAATATGACTCCTGTTTTTATCGATTCCATAAATCTCATTCAAATAAGCCTTCTGTTCTTTAGTTTCGAGCATACAAACATGCATAGATGCATTTAACCAATTTGCCATCTCAAGCCCCACTTCATAAGTTGAGCTATACATAGCCTGATCAAGCTCTATAACATTTATTTGTCTTATTCTTTTAGTACTCATATTGCAAATGTAACGAAGATTCGTACGTACTATTAAATTAATCGTTTAATTGAAAGTTAACATCGATATAACAGTCCAATCATCCCTTTTACTTTTTTTTCTTATCAAAACCTTTCCTAGTCATTTCACCCCAACTAGATTTACCTTGTTTATAATCAATATTCCCTCGAATTGCGGTATACACCATAAACGGATGATAGAATAAAGGCTCAATCAATGCGACTAAAAGGAACTTAAAAATATCGCTCTTTTTTTTGTATTGATGATATGTCATTTCCTCTATTAATAACGCTAGAACAGAAAAGCAAAGTGAAAAACAATATACCATAGCCATCAAACCAAAAGCAAATGGCCAATTAACTCCACCAATTAAGGCTAAAAAAACAAAGAATAAAAAACCACATGCTTCAATTATAGGTGCTAACCATTCAAAGAGCAACCAATAAGGCATGCTTATCATTCCAATGATTCCATATTTCTTTTTGAAAAATATTGACTTATGCATCAATAAAGTCTCAATAGTTCCTCTTGTCCATCGATTTCGTTGTCTTCCTAAAATGTTATAATCTTCAGGAAC
>CAWVWF010000089.1:0-13759 GCA_963933885.1 uncultured Flavobacteriales bacterium
AACTTGTGCTTTTTTCTTGGAAAGGCTGTGCCTTAAGTGTGCGGGAAGTACTACGTGGGACACAAGACTCAGTCTTGCGCCAGCGGGAGGTACTATTGATTAAAAAATCGTACTTATTTGTAAGGATACCCCTTTTGGGTATCCGAAACACAGTTCTTCACATTTACAATACTAGGTGTCGGATACCCACATCACATACGCTAGCGCAAGTTTTAGCGAAGCGTAACTTGTGCTTTTTTCTTGGCAAGGCTGTGCCTTAAGTGTGCAGGAAGTACTACGTGGGACACAAGACTCAGTCTTGCGCCAGCGGGAGGTACTATTGATTAAAAAATCGTACTTATTTGTAAGGATACCCCTTTTGGGTATCCGAAACACAGTTCTTCACATTTACAATACTAGGTGTCGGATACCCACATCACATACGCTAGCGCAAGTTTTAGCGAAGCGTAACTTGTGCTTTTTTCTTGGAAAGGCTGTGCCTTAAGTGTGCGGGAAGTACTACGGGGGACACAAGACTCAGTCTTGCGCCAGCGGGAAGTACTATTGATTAAAAAATCGTACTTATTTGTAGGGATGCCCCTTGTGGGTATCCGAAACACAGTTCTTCACATTTACAATACTAGATGTCGGATACCAACAAGGGGCATCCCTACATTTATGAACTAGGATTAAAATGTTAGTTTACCGGATTATAATCTAAAGAGAAATGTAAACCGATACTTTCTTTTCTTTGAGAAGCAAATTTGATAATTAAATAAGCAACGTTAATTACATTCCTTGTTTCACAAATCTTTTGTGAAGGTGTCGTTTTCTCATAAAGTTCTTCAACCTCAGTATAAAGAATAACTAAACGATCTAATGCTCTTTTTAAACGAAGATCACTTCTAACGATACCAACATAGCTACTCATTATCCCTTGAACTTCTTTTAAACTCTGGGTAATCAATACCATTTCCTCAGGAGCTTCTGTACCAGTAGCATCCCAATTCGGAACGTTTTCTCTAAAAGTTTTACCTTCTAAATTCTCTTTACAGAACTCAGCAGCTCTATGTGCGAAAACACTTGCTTCTAATAAAGAATTACTTGCCAATCTATTTGCACCATGCAAACCAGTACAAGCACATTCTCCTATTGCATATAAGTTAGCAATTGAAGTCTGCCCATTTTTATTTACCACAATTCCACCACAAGTATAATGTGCAGCTGGAACCACTGGAATAAAATCAAATGCAGGGTCTATCCCTAATGATTTACACATGCTGAATATGTTTGGGAAATGCGCTTTAAATTTTTTCATATTTAAATGCGTGCAATCCAAATACATGTAATCAACACCGTAAATTTTCATTTCAGTATCAATCGATCTAGCTACAATATCACGAGGTGCTAATGAACCACGCTCATCATATTTCTGCATGAACTCATCTCCTTTATGTGTTCTTAATAATGCTCCAAAACCTCTCACAGCTTCAGATATTAAGAAAGAAGGATAAACTCCTGGATTGTATAACGATGTTGGATGGAATTGAACAAACTCCATATCTCTTACTTCAGCTTTCGCTCTATAAGCCATTGCCACACCATCTCCTGTTGCAATAATTGGGTTAGTAGTAGAATTATAAACTACCCCTGCCCCACCTGTTGCCATCACAGTATTCTTAGCCAAAACAGTATTGATAATACCCTGCTTCTTATCTAGAACATATGCTCCAAAACAAGATACTTCAGAATGTTTTCTTGTGATAGCAATTCCTAAATGGTGTTCAGTAATTACATCAATTGCAAAATGATGATCTAAAATTTCAATGTTATCATGTTTTTCAATCTGAGATAACAAAGCTCTTCTTATTTCCTTTCCGGTAACATCTTTATGATGAAGAATTCTACTTTCAGAATGACCACCTTCTTTGGCTAAATCATACGCTCCAGATTTATCCTTATCGAATCGAGTTCCGTAATCTATCAATTCTTCAATTCGCTCTCTAGCTTCAGTAGCTACAATTTTCACAATCTCTTTATTGTTCAAACCTGCTCCTGCATCTAAAGTATCTGCTATGTGTTTTTCAACACTATCAGATTCATCCCAAACTCCTGCAATTCCTCCTTGTGCATATGAAGTATTAGATTCTTCTGGAATTTCTTTAGTTACGATACAAACACTTCCTTTCTCTGCAACTTTTAATGCATAGGTTAGTCCAGCTATCCCACTTCCAATTACAAGAAAATCAACTTGTTTGTTCATGTAGTAAAAATACTAAATCAGAATACACTTTCAAATTTAACTAAGGAAAATATCGAGAAACAATTTAAACTAATGATTTTAGGAAAGTGACATCAAGCTTTCCGTTGATATTTAATGGAACTTCTTGTAATAAAACAACTGAAGTTGGTATGTAATAAGATGGAAAATAATTACGAATTGCAATACCTACCTTTTCAATATCAGTAAGAGTGAAAACGATTAATTTCTCATTATAGAAAACAGTTTTGCTCCAACTACTAGTCTTCTCTGAGACTACAGTATCTAATTCTGAAAGTTGAATTCTATAACCATTCCACTGAACCTGATCATCCTTTCTACCATTAAAGATTAGTTTCCCACGTTCATCATAAGAAGCCATATCCCCAGATTGATAATTGGATAAAGTTGCTCCATTTAGATACCCCTTAAAAACTTGCTCTCCAGAGAAACAAACTTCTCCTTCTTCAATCTTTATATCTACACCTTTAAATGACTTTCCTAAAGGCAATGGAATTCCTGCTTTAAAATAAGATTTATCCAATTCAAAAAGGGGTTCTTCTGTACACACAATCACTGTCTCCGTTGGACCATAACAATTGTAAACCTTTGCATTAGGTACACTCTCCATCCAAGCTTGAGCCCAATCACCGTGAAGTGCTTCACCACTGAAGAAACTATATTTTACGCTGGGTAGTTTTAATCGATCTAGAAATGGAAAACTCATTCTAATAACAGAAGGAACAAAACTTACAACCGTAACGTCAAACGCTTTGATTGCTTTAAACAACCCTTGATACTTAACTTGTGTTTGCTCAGGTAAAACCAATGTTCCACCATTAATGAATGCCATTGTAAAACAAAATACACTTACATCAAATGTTAACTCGTAACTCTGTAAGAACACATCTGAATTACTAAATTTGATAACTTCATGATCTTTATAATGATCCGTAAAACTTGAAAGATTTATTAAAGAAATTGGGACTCCTTTAGGCTTACCTGTAGTTCCACTTGTAAATAGAAGGTATGCTAACCCATTGTTATCAGAAAAGTTAGATTCGTTGAAGCATAACCCTGTATTATCATAACAGTTCCTATCTAAAACAAAATCACAACTAGCTGAATTTAGAATTTCTTTGTTTCTTTCTTCTGGCGCATCTGCGTTGATGGGTAAATAACCTTTACCCAACATCCAAACACCTAGTATATATGCATAACTCTTCCAACCTTCATTTGCATTTATCGCAACCCAATCAGATGTTATATTTTTTGATTTCAAAAACGAGAATACATTAAATGCCTCATCGATTAATGTTCGATAAGAAATCTTCTCGTCCGAAAAAGCAACAGCTGTTTCGTCGTTATAATTGGATAATATTTTATCTAAAATCAAATTCAAAATCAATACAAATCTAAATTGAAAAGTGATGGGATAAAAGTACTTCATGAATTTTGACGAATTTTGTTTAATTTCGGTATAGTTTTTAGATGGAGATTGGTATGAAGAATTACGTTTTTATTTTATTAGTTTGTTGCTTTAAATTTTCTTTCGCACAAGACAAATCATACGCTAGATTAGTAGTTGACACATTAACTTCAGATAATTATGCTGGAAGAGGATATGTAAATGACGGTCATAATAAAGCGGCTAATTTTATTGCAAAGGAATTTGACCGTTTTGGTTTAGAGCGTTTTGACAGTGATTTCAAACAAGAATATCAAATTGATGTAAATACGTTCGGTGGAAATGCAGATGTTCAAATAGACAAAAATTTATTACTTGGAGGAATTGATTTCTTAGTAGATCCAAGTTGTCCAAGTGTTCAAGGAACTTATGAATTATTATGGTTAAACCATAATATATTAGGTAATCCTAAAAAGATGGGAGAATTCATGTCCATCGATTTAAGTAAAGTTTTCTTAATCGTAGATACTGAAAATATTGAAGACACTGCTCAATTGGACTTCATGAAAGGAATGGTTTACAACCCATTTCAAGCAAAAGGAATTATCATGGTTCAATCTGATAAATTAACATGGTCTATTTCAGGAAAACAAAAAAACTATCCTTTAATCTATATTAATAAGACTCAGATTAAATTCAAAAACAAAAAGATCACACTTGACATTCAAGCTAAATTAAAGAAGCAAGAAATTACACAAAACGTAATTGGATATGTAAAAGGTAGTTTGTATCCAGATTCATTTTTGGTTTTCTCTGCACATTATGATCACCTTGGAATGTTAGGACCTGATGCTATCTTTTATGGCGCAAATGATAATGCAAGTGGAACGGCTATGCTTTTAAATTTCGCAAAACATTATAGCCAACCTGAGAATAAACCAAAATACTCTATTCTATTTATCGCCTTTGGAGCTGAAGAGATTGGGTTATTAGGAAGCAAACACTATGTTAACAATCCTTATTTCCCTCTAGAAAAGATTAAGTTCTTAATCAATGTAGATATCATGGGAACTGGTAACGACGGGATAACTGTAGTTAACGGAGCTTCTCATCCAAAAGAATTTGATTTACTGACTAAAATCAATGATGAAAACAAATACCTTCCAAGAATTAAAAGAAGAGGAAAGGCTGCCAATAGTGATCATCATTGGTTTGATCAAAAAGGGGTTAAATCAATTTTCATATATACAATGGGAGGTTCGAAAGCCTACCATGATGTTCAAGATTCTGGGAGTAATTTAACCTTGTTTAAATACAACGAGTGTTTCAAGTTAATAAAAGATTTTATTAAGCATTATAAATAATGAGTACAATACACCACAGCAAATGTCCAATTTGTGAATCATCGCAAATTGAAACTATACAATCTATTAAAGATCATTCTCATACAGGAGAAGATTTTCCACTTGTAAAATGTGGTGAATGTGATTTCCATTTCACTCAAGACATTCCTGATCCAGTATCTATTGCGCCTTATTATAAAAGTGAAAACTACGTTTCACATTCTGATACTCAAAAAGGGTTGTTCTTTAAAGTATACCACTCTGTAAGGGGTTACATGCTTAAAAAGAAGAAGAATCTTGTTCAAGATTCAACATCTAAAAAGAAAGGAAATTTATTAGATATTGGAACTGGAACAGGTTATTTCCCTAGTACAATGATAAATGGTGGATGGACTGCCGAAGGTATTGAGCAAGATCCTGACACAAGAAAATACGCTGCTGAGAAATTTAATTTCACAGTTCACGACACACCAGAACTTTACAATTTAAGCGACAAATCTTTTGATGCTGTTACAATGTGGCATGTTCTAGAACATGTACATGACTTAAATGATTACGTTAAAAAGATTCACAGTATATTAAAAGACGATGGTAAATTCATCGTAGCTGTACCAAATCACAAATCGTTTGACGCAAAACATTATGGTTCTTTTTGGGCTGCATGGGATATTCCAATACACCTTTGGCATTTTCATCCAGAGAGCATGAAAAACTTAATGAAGAAACATGATTTTAAAGTTGAAAAAATAATCCCAATGCCATTTGATGCTGCTTATGTTTCAATGTTAAGTGAGCAATACAAATCAGGAAGTAAGCTTCCTGGACTTATAAAAGGGGTTTGGTTTGCTTTAAAAGGAAAACTATCTCCTGAGAAGTGTAGTTCTGTTATTTATATTATTGGTAAATAAAAAAGGACCTACTACACCCTCGTACTTTTTGATGAGTTCGTACTTTCGTACTTCTTGATTTGAGTGAAACGGTAATCTAGAAGATAAAAGATCCGATTTATAATCGGTATGCAACATTCTAAACTGATAGAACATCAATTGAAATCAATATAAACCGCTCTACTCTCGTCTGGAGACGAGATGGTAAACACACACGCATGTCTTTCAGAACATGCGCGCGAGTAAAAACACTTACTCGTACTTCTTGATTTGAGTGAAACGGTAATCTAGAAGGTAAATGATCCGATTTATAATCGGTATGCAACATTCCAAACTGATAAAACACCAATTGAAATCAATAAAAACAGCTCTACTCTCGTCTGGAGACGAGATGGTAAACACACACGCATGTCTTTCAGAACATGCGCGCGAGTAAAAACACTTACTCGTACTTCTTGATTTGAGTGAAACGGTAATCTAGAAGGTAAATGATCCGATTTATAATCGGTATGCAACATTCCAAACTGATAAAACATCAATTGAAATCAATAAAAACAGCTCTACTCTCGTCTGGAGACGAGAGGGTAGATACACACTGGAATGTCTTTCAGAACATGCGCGCGAGTATAAGCTATTTCGTTTGATCTATTAAGAATGCATAATCCAATGCTACTTCTTTGTAATACTCATATCGTCCAGAAGCTCCACCGTGACCAGCTTCCATATTTGTTTTTAGCAACAATACATTATCATCCGTTTTTAATTCTCTAAGCTTAGCAACCCATTTTGCTGGTTCCCAATATTGAACTTGAGAATCGTGCAATCCTGTTGTTACCAATAAAGCTGGATAGTTCTTAGCTTCAACTTGATCATACGGACTATAACTCTTGATATACTCGTAATATTCCTTATCGTTTGGATTTCCCCACTCGTCATACTCTCCAGTAGTTAATGGAATTGTATCATCAAGCATCGTAGTAACTACATCCACAAATGGAACTGCAGAAACAACTGCTTTCCAAATTTGAGGTTTGATGTTAATGATTGCTCCCATTAACAAACCTCCAGCACTTCCACCCATTGCACATAGCTTATCAGTACTAGTATAGTTCTCTTTTATCAAGAACTCTCCACAACTTATAAAGTCGGTAAATGTATTTTTCTTATTCAACATTTTCCCATCCTCATACCAAGCTCTACCCAAGTCTTCTCCTCCTCTTATGTGTGCAATTACGAATACGAATCCTCTTTCTAATAAACTTAGTCTAGCAGGGCTAAAAGAAGGATCTACAACATGACCATAACTTCCATAACCATATAACAACGTTGGATTATTTCCATCCAACTTAACATCGTTTCTGTAAACGATACTCATTGGAATTGCTGTTCCATCCTCAGCTGTTGCATTAACACGTTTCGTCGTATAGTTTGAAGGATCATGTCCTCCTATTACTTTCTGTTGCTTCTTTACTTCACGGTCTTTTGAATTCAAATCGAAATCAAATATCGTTGAAGGTGTTTTTAAACTTGTAAATCCAAAACGGAAAAGTGTTGATGAGAAATCTACGTTAGTAGACATGTAAGCCATGTAGCTTTCTTCTCCCATCTCGATATAATAATCCTCTTGTGTTTTCTGGTTAATCACTCTAAACTGCGTCAAACCTCCTCTTCTCTCGTCTATAACCAAGAAGTCGTTAAACATCTCTAATGATTCCAATAAAGTATCATCTCGATTAGGAATTACTTCCTCCCAGTTTTCACTTGAAGTTGCAGTTTCACCACAAGTAACTAGTTTGAAGTTTTTAGCGCCATCCTTATTTGTAATGATATAGAACTTTCCATTTCCATGATATAAAGAATACTCGTGGTCTCTTTCTCTTTCTTCGAATACTTTAAATTCTCCTGTTGGATCTCCAATCGGTAAAATTCTAAATTCAGTAGACACTGTACTATAAGAACCAATGATGATAAAGTCTTTTGATTTAGATCTTGAAACACCTGAAATAAACGTTTCATCTTCTTCACAGAAAACCTCAACATCCTCACTTACATCAGTTCCTAAAACATGTCTGAATACTTTATTACTTCTTAATGTTGTTTCGTCTTTCTGTGTATAAAAAATCGTCTTCCCATCTAATGCCCAAGCAAAACCACCAGAAGTATTTGGAATCTCATCTTTTAAGATTTCTCCAGTTTTTATATTCTTAAAGTAGATTGTATAAAGTCTTCTAGAAACGAAATCTGCTGAATAAGCCAAGACTTCATTATTACTACAAAGTCCTAGTTTTCCAATAGCACTATAAGCTTGACCTTTGGCCAATTCGTTTTGATCTATTAAAACTTCTTCTTCGTTTTCTAAGCTTCCTGCCTTTCTACAAAAAATTGGATACTCTCCTCCTTCTTGATATTTTTGATAGTAGTAATAACCATCCATTAGGTAAGGAACAGACTCTTCGTTTTTATCTAGTCTCCCAACGATTTCTTCGTACAATTCAGACTGTAAGTCTTCTGTGTGCTTTAGCTTTTCAGTTGTATAGTCATTCTCATCGTTAAGGTATTTGATTACCTCTTTATCTTCACGATCATTTAACCAATAATAATTATCTATTCGAGTATCACCATGAATGGTAAGCTCTTTTGGTTTCAATTCAGCCCTAGGAGTTGTCATTTCGTCTTATTGTTTTCACAAAACTTATTATTTTGCGTAAGCCAACTTATGAACAATTTTTGAGATAAAAAACCTTTATTGTATAGGGTTATTAAGGATCGATTGTGAATTTATTAACAAACAATCATTTTTTTTATCTTCTTACACCAACTATCTTCAGGATAGAAAAGAAACGTTTTATAAAAAACCCATTTTATATGCCTACTTTATATACACAAGAAGAAATTCAAGAAAACTTAACCAACCTTCTGAATAAGAGAGATTTGGTACAGAGTAAAAGAGTTGCTTTATTGAAAAAGCATACAAGTAAAAACGGTCCTACTGAAAAGCAACGTGCAGATAAAACTAGCCTTGACCAGCTTGATTTAGAGATCGAGAACTGGGAAAGAAGGTTAGAAAACTTATTCTAGCCTAAAAAATATTTCTTAAAACATCGATCGATAGCAACTTCTGGATGAATTTCAGACTTTCCTTCTAGCGCATCACAAAATTCACCTATTAATAAAGGCGCTAAGAAAACACCCTTTGATCCAAGACCATTAAAAACGTATAAGTTTTTAAATGTTGGATGAGCACCCATTATCGCTCTTCTATCATGAGTAGCTGGTCTAATCCCGGATCGTTGATCAATAATTTCATACTTACAATCAGTAATCTTCTCAAACTTCTCTATAATTTCTAAACGAGCTTCTTCTGAAGGTTCCCAAGTTTTATCTTTCCAATGGTATGTTGCTCCTACTTTATAAGTATCATTTCCAATTGGTAAAATAAATATGTTCTTCTTTCTTATTGTATCAACTTTAAGATCAGCAGATTTTATCGTTAGTACATCTCCTTTAACTGGGCGAAATGGCAACCAATTAAACCAAGGATTATTAATGATGTAAGTTCCTTCTGAGAAAATCACTTTCTGAGCTTCCCATTGTTTATACACAGAACAAGTATTCTTTACTTCAAGAGATTCATAATCGAAATCCTCTTCAATTAAATTTCCTTCTTCTTTAAAGAAGTTTCTCAATTCAGTTACAAAATGAGGTAAATCTAATCTTCCTGTTTGCTTAACAATTCCTGCAAAACGAGTTTCTCCTTTGATGTTTACTTCATGAGTTTCCTCAGCTAAGAAATCTTTAGAAACGTCACTTTTGGCTTTTTCTTCCCAAAAGCTCTTTTCTTGATCGTTCGCTAAAACTTTTTCCACCTTTATTTTACCATACATTGAAGTACCAAATTTGGCATCAATCTCATGATAAACTAGATCCATTTTATCAATCATCTCTTGCGCTCGCCAAGTTGGCGTCATCGTTCTAAACGAAACTGGATTCCAGGTTCCTGCTGCAACGCTTGACGATGCGGGTTTATCGTTACTGAAAATAATAAAAGAAGTTGCTCTTTTATGAAGTTCCCAAGCTAATAATAAACCTGCTAAACCTCCTCCGACAATAATGTGCTCAATTTTTGATTCCATAGAAATGTGTTAACAAAATTACAACGCTTTTATGAATCATATTCTTAAAATTTGTTTTTTTATGATCCGTAACAATATTATTCTAAAATTAATTCCGAATATCAACCCATTCCAATACTTATATCATGAAAAAAGCTCTCTTTATTCTACCAATTATTTTACTATCATTCATTATTGCTCCACTTGATTTTGTATCACAATGGAAAAATGATGTAGAATTAAAACCGGCTACATTCGGATTCGCTTTTTATGATTTGGATAGTGGGAATTATATCATAGAACACAATAAAGAAAAAGTACTTTCAGCTGCTTCAACTCAAAAACTTTTCAGCACTGCCATTGCGTTAAAAACGATGGGACCTGATCATCAATTCGCATCAACAATTTCATACAGTGGAAGAATTCAAGAAAACACTCTAAGAGGAAGTATCTGTATATTCCCAAACAAAAATCCATGTTTAGGTAGTAAGCGATTTGGAAAAAATGTTGATGATATCGTTGAAAAGATTGATATGTTTTTAAAGAGTAAAGGCATTAAGTTTTTAACTGGAATTCAGGTTATAGATCCTACTTATGAAACGGAAACACTTCCTAGAACTTGGGTGTGGGAGGACATCGGTAATTACTATGGTGCAAATCCAACTGGAACAATCCTAAATGAAAACATCATTGAACTTCATTTCAAATCAGGAGCAATTGGTACTCCGGTAACACTTTTAAAAACTGTTCCTGAAATGCCATGGTTAAAGTTTAACAATCGTGTTATAAGCTCTAAAGTTAAAAAAGACATGGCTTATGTTTTTAGTGAACCAAATAGTAGATTTTTAACAATTGAAGGAACTATCCCTGCCAATAAAGCAAGTTTCAAAGTAAAAGCTAGTCTACCAAATCCGCAGAAAACGCTGGCTTACCAAGTACACACTAGATTAAAAGCAAAAGGATATTCTTTAAGTGGTAAATATAAAGTTAGACAGGTTACCAAAAAGCAAACGCATGTAATCACAACAGTTACAAGTGTTCCCGTAATCAACATCATTAATAAAACAAACAAAAAGAGTGTGAATATTCTTGCAGAGAATTTACTTGAGAACAGTTATGATTATTCCGGAGATAAAACTGGAAAGCTAAAGTGGGCAAAAAGCTACTTAAAAAATACTTTAAAAATTAATACTGATGGAATGATCCTTAAGGACGGAAGTGGACTTTCAAGATTTAATGCCATCTCTCCTGAACAACTTGTTCAAGTATTAACGAAGATGAAGAATTCCAAACCTTTTTATGAATCCTTACCAATCGCAGGAGAATCAGGAACTTTAAAAAGCTTCTTAGTCAACTCATGGGCTAAAGGAAACTTACATGCAAAGAGTGGTTCTATGAAGGGGGTTAGAAGTTATGCTGGTTATGTAAAAACTAAATCAGGGAAAAACATTGCTTTTGCAATTATTATAAATAATGCCAACTGCTCACAAGGGAAAACCAAACGTAAGATTGAAGCATTATTAGATCATGTAAGTAATCTTTAAGAAAGAAGGAACAACACTTTAACTTGTCTTTTTTAATTAACTTTATTCCCTATGGAAAACCCGATTCTTGAAATTAAAAACTTAGTTACCAGTTTCCAGTCATCTGATAAAACAATCAAGGCTGTTAATGATGTAAGTTTTACACTTCATAAAAACGAAATCATTGGTATTGTTGGAGAATCAGGATCGGGAAAATCAGTTACGAGTTTAAGTATTATGGGGTTAATCCCCAATCCTCCTGGAGAGATTACTGGTGGTGAAATTCTATTAACTAAATCTACTGGCGAAGTTGTAAATACAGTTGGATTAGATCAAAAGGAATTACAAAAAATTAGAGGAAAGGAAGTGAGCATGATCTTCCAGGAACCAATGACTTCTTTAAATCCTGTTTTCACTTGTGGAGATCAGGTCATAGAAACCATATTATTACACCAAGACATATCAAAAAAAGACGCTAAAGCTTTAACAATTGAACTCTTTAAAAAAGTTGAATTACCTAGGCCAGAAGACATATATAACCAATACCCTCATCAACTTTCAGGTGGACAAAAACAACGTGTAATGATTGCTATGGCGATTAGTTGTAATCCTACTATTTTAATTGCAGATGAACCCACTACGGCTTTGGATGTAACAGTTCAAAAGACGATTTTAAAATTGTTAAAGGACATCCAGAATGAAACAGAGATGGGTATTTTATTCATTACGCATGATTTAGGTGTAATTGCAGAAATTGCAGATCGAATTGTAGTAATGTACAAAGGAAAAGTTGTTGAAGAAGGATTGGTTAAAGACATTTTCAAGAACCCACAACACCCATATACAAAAGGACTTTTAGCTTGTCGACCACCTTTAAATGCAAGATATACTAAACTTCCAACTGTTCCAGATTTCATGAATATTGGAGAAGATGGAAACGTTTCTGAAAACTCTATTTCTGTAGAAGACTTTATTAAAACGATTGCAGTATCTCCTGAAAAAAGGATTTCTGATCATGAGCAATTGTATGCTCAAAATCCAATTCTTCAAATAAAAAATCTAAAAACATATTTCCCATTAAAGACTAACTTCTTTGGTAAAACTACCGAATGGGTTAAAGCTGTTGATGGGATTAGCTTTGATGTATTCCCTGGTGAAAACTTAGGATTAATTGGTGAATCTGGTTGTGGTAAAACAACAACAGGAAGAACTATTTTACAGTTAAACAAAGCCAAAGAAGGTGAGATAATATATAAAGGAAAGGATGTCGTTAAAATGAACAAGCAGGAACTTTTAGAGTTCCGTAAAGAGGTTCAAATTATTTTCCAAGATCCTTATTCTTCTCTTAATCCAAGAAAAACTATTGGTAACGCCATAATGGAACCAATGGAAGTTCACAAGGTTTATGCAACTGAAAAAGAGAGAAAGGAAAAAGCAATAGAGTTATTAGAAAAGGTAAACCTATCGGCTGAGCATTTTAATAGATACCCTCACGAATTTAGTGGAGGACAGCGTCAAAGGATTTGTATTGCCAGAACTCTAGCAATGAAGCCTAAGTTCATTATCTGCGATGAAAGCGTAAGTGCCCTTGATGTTTCTGTACAAGCTCAAGTTTTAAATTTGTTAAATGAGTTAAAACAAGATTATGGTTTAACATACATTTTCATCTCTCACGATTTATCAGTTATCAAATATATGTGTGACAGGATGATTGTAATGAATAAGAAGGGTCAGATTGAACGATATGGTGAATGTGATGCTATTTATAACGATCCACAAACGGAGTACACAAGAAGCTTAATAGAGGCTATTCCTAAAGTTGGGGTGTAACCATAACGCCTAGCCCTTCGACTCCGCTCAGGGTGACAAAAAAACATTATTACAATGTGGTTGTATGGTCGTGTTGTATGGTCGTGTTGGCTGTGGTGATAGCGGTAGTTATTATTATTGTTGTTCTTGTTGTTGTTATTATTGTTGTTGTTCTTGTTGTTGTTGTTCTTGTTGTTCTTGTTGTTGTTATTATTGTTGTTGTTCTTGTTGTTGTTATTATTGTTGTTCTTGTTGTTGTTGTTGTTGTTGTTCTTGTTGTTGTTGAGAGTTACATTGTCACCCTGAGCGGAGTCGAAGGGCTGAGCGCTCTGAATAACAAATCTTATTTCAAACCAAAATACACTTTAACCTTATCAGCCAATACATTACTCAACTTAAAATGCGATTCATGTGTCCACCCCGCAATATGAGGAGATA
>CAWVWF010000090.1:0-13701 GCA_963933885.1 uncultured Flavobacteriales bacterium
AATGTAATTAATAAAATATTTTTCATTTACTTAACTATAAACGGGTTAGCCACATTATCCTTTTCGTTAGAAACCTTAACATAGTAGATCCCTTTTGAATAAGAAGATGTATTAACTATAAGTTCAAAAGAAGCGTTAGATCCATCAATCTTGTTAACTTCAAGAAGCTGTCCTAGTGAATTAAAGACCTCAATATTAAGATCACTTCTAAGCGTATTCTGTCCTGATATTTTGATATTATCTACCAAATGAGCAACGTTAAATACAACAGAAGACACTTGCTCTACACCATTTGGATCAATAACATTTACTTTATAATCCTCTGTCTCTCCATAATCATAATTTACACATGGATCATTACTATTAGAATCCCAATTTGTACGAGCTCTTAATATATGAAGACCAGGATTCGTAGTTATAGGTAATGTAAAATTAGCAGCTACAGTATAATCAAAAGATAAATTTGTTACAATTTCTTCTGATGGTTCAAAAACAAAATTATTGTTAAAATCAATCCAAACAGTTAAAAACACATCTTGTCCCGAATTAACTGTTATTGTCTGAAGTAAAGATGGATCCACTTGCGCTACAAGATTCGTGAAATCACTATATCCAGTTCCACATTGTGATGAATTATTAATTCCTCCCAGTTTAAATAAATTTATGTCATCTCCAAAACTACAATCAGATTTTGGATCACAATTTTTAGTTTCCACACTAGATTTTGAAGTATCGTTCATTAGAAATTGATCTGTACTCAAAGCTGTATATGCAACAAGATCATACTCATCTACTATTGCAATATTAGCTTTTTGCGCAAACTCGTAAACTATTTTATCACCTGGATTAATTGTATTGGTAAATACTTCCGAAACAACTACTCCGTCTAAACTATAATGAATAGGAAAACCACTTACAGAAGAAGTCCCTAAATTCTCAACATAAACTTGGACTTTCTCTACCCCTAATCCAACTCCAGTTTTTGGCGATATAATCTCCGTAACACCTACATCAAATGCATATCTACTAAATACTTTCGTACAAGCAGTATCATTATTAAAATCTTCATCTCCAACTAATTTTGAATATACAGATACATCGTTAAATCCTAATGTAGAAAAATCATATGTTCCAGATAATTTATAATGAACAGAATCTCCTGCGTTAATTGTTCCTGAATAAGTTTCACTAGTGACAGTTCCATTAAGATCTATCGTTATTGTAAAACCTGTAGCTGAAGTTTGACCTAAGTTCTTAATTACAACTTCAACTTTTTCAGCACTTGTTAAAGCACCATCTACAGGGTTTATGATTTCTACAATTGAAATATCTTTATTAAAATCTTCTCCGATTTTAAAACTAAATATCCCTGTTTTCCATCCTGCGGAAGACATATATTCTCCTGTATACCAATATGTCAATCCGTCTATTGGATCTAATGTCATGTGTCCATAATCTCCAAACCTGTTAGTTCCTGTTTGAGATCCAGTCCCAGTAAATGCATCACTTTCATTTATCGTCATGGTACCTAATGGATCTGTACTTTTCCTTCCTGTAAATTTAATACTTGGATAAACTGTAGAACTTGTTTTAGAATATGCCATACCTATATTCCCTCTCCTGTCCATAGCCACACATCCCATCCATCTACTTGCTCCATCAGACGGACCAAATGTTCCTTCTTGGTGTAATTCCCAAGTTGAACTATTATTTTGTCTCAATTCATACCAACGTACCGCAGCTCTCTTTTCGGTTGTAAGATCAACGTCTACGGTATGACTAAGCACTAAAGAATTATGATTCTTAAAATCTTTATACTGGCCCATATACATAAAAGCACCTGGGACAGCATCTAATCTTTGACTCGTTCCTGGCTGTTTAAGATCATCCCAGTTATCATCAAAATCAGTATTGAAAGGTGTTACATCAATCTCTTGTGTTAAAGTTATATTCGATAAAGTGGGATCATTCCAATCTACTAAGATTTCCCAAACATTAATTCTATCGTTTCCTTCAGCCCAACCATCATCTTGAAAATAAAATAAATATTGTGGAGTTCCTGCTTTTGGTAATTTATCACCATCTGCGTGAGCTGGCATTGCACTAAAAAAGCCATTAGTTTCTACATCTGGAACAGTTTGAGCAACCATTCTTGCCGATCCATCTCCTGCTAACATTTTATCTCTTTCAAAACATACAATATTCTCACTAGATGAATTTGAAGTCATATAATACCCATTGTTCCAAATTGAATATTTTGGATAATCTGGAAATTCAGCCATGCTATAAGTGTAGTAATACCAGCTCCCTAAAGGATCTGAAGTTTGAGATATTGCAATTAAAATTTTATCACCTGCAGTTTGAAACTGACTAATAAACCACCTGTCCGCATATTTATCATACATTACAATTGGATCACCATCATCAGCACTTCCAGGAAAAACACTACTCAACGAAGTTGGTCCCCATTGAGAAACGCCATTCTTATCAAAAACCTGCATGGCCACGTTTACCATTTGCACGAAATGATTTTTACCTGCCGCTCCACTAGGATCTGGAGGAGTAGCTTGTTGTGATGAATAATCTATACCGTCCCAAGCTTTAAGCGGACTCATTGATGGTGTTTTTAATTGTTTACTTTGTAAAGCAGCATCTTTCTTCAGTGGTAAAGCATCACCATTAGTGTACTTAAATCGCCTAAGCTTATTTGGAATAATCCTATGTTTCTTTCTTCGCTGAATTGGTTTTTCAACGATATCTCGAAGTGCTCCAATCTTCCCGAAATCAGAAACATTCTTAATTACTTTCTTCGAAAAATCAGGTTTTTCATTTTGACCAATCGAAACAATCGATTGTACAATTAAGCAGATTAATATAAGGGTTTGTCTCATTTGGCTATTTTTTCATTAAATAATTCCTTTCAATAATTTTAAAACTGAAGATTTCTTCCTTGTCGATATTGGAACTGAAGTTCCATTTTTCATCAACAAATAACCTCCGTCTGTTTTAATATATTCTTTTAAATAATCTAAGTTTATTAAATGACTTTGATGAACTCTATAAAAACCGAACTCGGATAGCATTCTATCAAATTCTTTCAAAGTTTTAGTCACCAACATTTTCTTTCCATCTTCAAAATAGAAAGTTGTATAATTCACACTAGACTCACATCTTACAATGGTTCCAATCTCAACTACATCAATTTTATCTTGGGAATGCAAAGCCAGCCTTTTGTTTTTACTAGCCGTCTCCTTCACATTCTCAGTTAACAATCTATAATCATCTTTATGTCCTTCCTCAAACTTCTTTACAGCAGCTTGTAATTCATCTGCATCGATAGGTTTTAACAAGTAATCTATTGCAGAAAGTTTAAAGGCTTTAATCGCATATTCATCAGAAGCAGTTGTGAATATAATTTTGAAATCTACATCTCCAATAACTTCGAGCAAATCGAATGCAGTACCTTGATTTATTTGAATATCAAGAAACACTAAATCAGGTTTGGTTTCATTAATAATTTTAGCTCCATTAATCACACCGTCTCCCTCTCCTACAACTTCTATATGATCACAATAATCATGAAGATCTTGTATTAAATTCTTTCTAAACTTCTCAATATCATCTATTACTACAGCGCGAATCATATGCTCTTTTATTATTCAATAATGTTTCCGTATGACCAATTTAATGATTCTTTTATCACTTTTTATCTTTTTTTTTAAATGAGTCACCCTTTTTTTCATGTCTTGGATAATTTCGATTCCAATAAAAACCATTAAAATGAAAAACACATTTCTAGCAATACTTATTATCAGTAGTTTACAAAGTCTTTCAAAAACTATATTTTCAACAAACTCAGGAAACTGGAATACCACACAAACCTGGAATACATTAACGATTCCAACAGAATTTGATACTGTTATTATTACAAATCAAGACACAATTAATATCAACACCAGTTCTGCAAAATGTAATCATCTTGAAATTGATGGAACGATCTTCTTTAAATCCGGAACAAATACTTTAACTACCAATTCTATTCTTTGTAAGAATCAATCTGAAATTAATGGAACTTCCCTTGGCTCTCTAACAACAGACGAGCTAATTAACAATGGGATGTTTTCTATTGGTAGAATAAAACTAACCGTTAATGAGCAATTCGTTAACAATTTCAAACTAACCTTCTCCTCTAAAAGTGGTTTCAAAAATTTTGGAGCGTTAGTTAATAATGGAACTATAGACAATCCTTTTAATGAAACATTATCGTTAAAAAACTCATTGGATAATCTTGGACTTCTAAATTGGAATACAGGAACAATCAACTTTACAGATAACGCTACAATACAATCTAAGAACCTTCTTTATTTAGAATCAATCACTTTCAATGACACACTTGTAAATAAGGATTCACTAAAAATAAAATCGATTAATGGGACTACATTAATAAATAAAGGATATCTCGATTTTATTAGTAAAGACAGTGATATTTCAATAAATCATTTGACTATGATTACACCCAATACATTGGCGTTTTCATACGGAGGGAGTATTTCTCTCCCTAATTTCACGATCTCAAATTTTGATAATTTGATTTTAAACTGTGATAGATTCTTAGTCTACCAACAATTTCAAGGAAATGGAAAACTAACTGTCTCCAATCAAACGACACTTGTGAACAAAACCGAAAACAATTTCCCTTTATTCAATGAATACAATTTTCATCCTATATCAAAGGTGATCATTGAAGAGAATACAGTACTTCCAAAGAACATACAATTCAGTAATCTTGAAATCAAATCAGGCTATACTTTAAACCTTCAAAATACAGACAGTCTTTTTATATCTGGAGATTTAATGGGTGCTGGTATTTTACAGAACCATAATAACATAATCTACAACGGAACAAAAAAGCAAACGATTAAAAGAATGGATTACAATAATTTGATCTATAACAATAGTGGAATTGATACATCTTTAATTGTTGGAGCAAACACGATTGATTCATTAATAATTACAAATGGAAATTTTGCTATAGGAGGTCTAACAATCAGTAATTCTAAAATCAATAAAAACGGTGTTCTCATCATCAATGGAGCCAATCCAACATTCAAAAATAATCTTATTATAGAAGGAACAGTAACCTTAAACAATGATCAATCTTCCCCCTTATTTAATAACATAATCATACTTCCTTCTGGTCTTTTTAAAAATAACGCCTCATCCGATCCTATTATTAACGGAAACATATTAAATAATGGGACATTCATTGGATGTACAGGTACTTCATGTAATTATAATTTCACAAGCAACAATACTCACCTCTCAGGAAAGGATACAATATTCATCTCAAAATTGAAGGCAAAAAAACTAACCAATTCAGGATTATTAGTTGTGTCTCAGTCTTTAAAGGTTGATTCAATGATAGCTGATTCAAATGCTCAATTATGGTTAGGTATGGATAGTATTCATATTTCTGGAAGTTTTGATTTCCTCAGTAATTTAAACTCCGTTTATTTCAATAAAACCGGGAATCAAAACATCTCTAAAGGGATGAATAGTTTTAGTCATATTATCATCGAAAACGAAGGGAATAAAACTATTCACAACCACACATTTATAAAAGATCAACTTGATATAAAAGAGAAAAGTACCTTTAAAACAGATTCTTTTAAAACCTCACTTCCCGCAAGTGCAAAACTAAACATCGAAGAAGCTGGGATTTTGATTCTTGGACACAATTACAACACTCAACCAATACTTTTCCCTTCATTACTAATACGTAACAATATTAACTTACATGATTCCTCCATCGTAAGCTATGCTGGTAAACAAGATCAAATTATTTCATGCGTCCCAAAATATGGCCATCTTACAATTGATGACGGTGCTGTTGATTCTTCATTCATCTCGTTAAACAATGACACGCTTTTTGTTAACGGAAATTTAACCCTAGAAGAATCTTCACTTCATTTTCAAATTCTAGATAATATCATTAAAGTAAAAGGAGATTGGAACGGGCCAGGGAATTGTAAATTAACGAGCGGTGAATTTCAATTAGGGGGAAACGGAAACTCCAGCGGAAAGATTAGTCCAGGAACAAGTACGTTCTTATACAACGGTCAATCAAAACAGCGTTTTAAAATTTCGAAATATCACAATGTAGTAATCGATAAGAATGGAGAAGCTTATACAAAAGCCAATCTCGGTGTGCTACAAATTGATTCTTTGCTTGTGAAAAACGGAATAATGAATTTCAAAGGTGAAGAATCTTATGTTGATGTCTTAACAATTGAAGATTCGGTGATTTTTCAATCTAAGTTTCAGGAAAAAGTTTTTAATAAAATAAACATCGCGCCTACTGGTATTTTTGAACTGGATTATAATGAAACTGTTACAATAAAAGGAGATATTAATTGTGACGGTATATTCTCTATTAAAAAAGGTTCATTATTGTTTAACGATACATTACTTCAAAACATAACTGGAACAGGACAAATCAGACTGGGGAAAACAACAATTAACAAACCCCAAAATCATATTCAAGTTTATACAAATTTAAAACTAAACGATACCCTACAGATGGATTCTGGAAACATCATCCTAAATGATGCTCATCTAACTTTAGCAGCCAACGCATTCATTAAAAACGAAAACAAGAACGCCTATTTTTCTGGAGATAACAAAGGAACAATCACAACTTCTAAAGTGGTCTTAGCAAATCAATCCACTAATTTCAGTGGTATCGGAATTCTAATTAACAATACATTCCCAATGGGAAATACTATGATCACAAGAAAATTCAATGCTATCAATATCGCCGGCAATCCATCTACTTTTAAAAACTTCGATATTGACCCTACTTTTAATTCAAGCTTAAACGCTAATCTTGAAATGAATTTCTTTAATGCTGAACTAAATAAGATAGACTCAAACAACCTTGCATTATGGAAAACAGAAGACAATATAAATTGGATTAAAATGGATGGAATTGTTTCCCAAAACAAAATCTCTTTAGCACATATTGGTTCGTTTTCTAAATGGACAATCAACGCTCAAAAAATGAGTCTACTTAGTGTAGAATTAATTTCTCATAGTGTTAAAAGAGTTGAAGAGAATATTAATATAAATTGGGAAATCGCAGAAGAAACAAATACAATTGGTTATCTCATCGAAGTGTCATCAGATGGAATAAATTTTCACACCGAAACAACAGTTAAAACTAATAATATAAAAATATACAGTTATAATTTAAACAACATCTCAACCATTATCACTTTCATTAGAGTTTCCGAAATAACACCAAACAGCGCTACAGTTCTATTCACAGAACCTGTCAGACCATATTACTCTACAAAACCAATAATCCACGTAAATAACAATAAAATAATAATTAAAAACTTCGTGGATGGAGTTATCAAAGTATACTCAAGTAATGGACAATTGATAGAGAGAAAGGCAGCTCAAACAGGACTTCAAACTATTTTCCCAAAAGGAATCTATTTCGTTATTTTAGAAAACGAAATAGAAACCCAAACCTTCAAAATCGGAATTTTATAAAGAAATCTTACATCAACTGCATAATGTAGGGATGCCCCTTGTGGGTATCCGCCACCTAGTAATGTAAGTGTGAAGTACTGTGTTTCGGATACCCACAAGGGGCATCCCTACAAATTAAACATCTATTTATTCCAAACAATAGTTCTCAAACACAAATCATAAGAACCACACCTTAAAATAAAGCACAAAAAAAAGGCCGTCTAAAAAGACGGCCTTTCTTATATAGAAAATTCTAAATTACTCTTCAGTTTTTTCTTCTGCTTTTGGAGCAGCTTCTTCAGTTGCAGGAGCTTCTTCAGCAACAACTTCTTCAGCAGCTGGAGCTTCTTCAGCAACAACTTCTTCAGCAGCTGGAGCTTCTTCAGCAACAACTTCTTCAGCAGGTGCTTCTTCAGCAACAACCTCTTCTACTACAGGTGCAGCAGCAGCGGCAGCTTCAGCAGCTAATTCAGATGCAGCAGTTGCTAATGCAGCAGCTCTATCTTCCTTAATTTTTGTTTCAGCAGTAAATGCAGCTTTTTTGTCAGAACTTTTAGTTTCAGCGATTGTTTTAACAATTGCGTCAGACTTAGATAAGTTTTCCTTAGCCCATGCTTCGAACTTTGCGTCAGCTTGTTCTTCAGTTAAAGCTCCTTTTTTAACACCACCGTTAAGGTGATTCTTTAAAAGAACTCCTTCTTTAGAAAGAATTGAACGACAAGTATCAGTCATCTCAGCTCCAAAACCAATCCATTTAACAGCAGAATCAAAGTTTAATTCAACAGTTGCAGGGTGAGTGTTTGGGTTGTAGATACCTAATCTTTCGATATACTTACCATCTCTTTTGTTACGAGGATCTGATGCTACGATATGATAAATCGCTGCTCTTTTACGTCCTTGTCTTTGTAATCTAATTTTAGTTGCCATATTGCAATAAATGTTTGGCTACACGTAGCCGGTTTAAATAATAAAATAAATTCGACTGCAAAAATACATAAAACCTATTACATTCGGAAGTAAATTGGAATCTTTTAACATTGGTACTTTCACAGTCTATTGCTACAATTATCAAACACGCAGAAACCTAGCAAACAATACTCTCCTCCAATTAACTACCGTACTTTTTAATTTAGCAAAACGTAATCTAAAAGGCAAAATATTCGATTTTTAATCGGCTTTCAACCTAAACATCACCCAATAAACCCAAGTTAACAACAATAATAACCTTAACATGAACTCCTTTCAACTAGTTCCGATAATAATTCAACCGATTTCAACTCAGTTTTTTCCTTTCCATTCATTTGGTTCAATAATAAATCCATAGTATACTCGGCAATTTCCTTGTATGGCGTTTTATTTGCAGATACTTTTGGAAAAATAAATGGGAACACTTCATGATCATAAAGTGAAATCACAGAAAAGTCGCTTGGGATTTTAATATCCATTTCACTCAAAGCTTCAACAAGCTTTAAAGTAAGCACATCATTCGTACTGATAAGCGCTTTTAACTCAGGATTATTTGCTTTAACTTCTTTAATCACGTTGGACACCTCACTCCTATCTTTCGCATCAATACTTAAAATAATCAATGAGTCTTTTTTAAATCCAAACTCTAAAAGTGCTTTCTCAGCTCCCTTAATAACAGAAGACATGAATTGATTCGTGTTTTTCTGATCGAAAGCTATTGCTATTTGAGTTCGCCCTTTCTTAAGTAAGTGAATCGAATTTTGATATATAATCTCTGCGTAATCTAAACCAACAAAATTAGTTTCTTGATTACCCAATTTATGATCTACCATTACTACAGGAAAACCATTCTTTATTAATTTATTAAAAGATTCATCTTGTAAATCACTGCTTACGATAACACCATCTACACTTTTACTAATTATAGAGGTTAACTTATCTTTAGTAGAGTCTCCTAAACTACTTATCAAAACATTATAACCTTTCGTTGCAGCGATGGTTTCTATATTCTTACATATGTTAGATTGATAGTTATCGTTTAGATCACCTAACATTAATCCTAATGTATAGGTTTTACCACTTCTCAAACTACGAGCAGTTTGATTTGGTCTGTAATTTAATTCAATTGCCTTTTCTTTGACTTTCTCCTGAACATCCTTGTTAATACCATATTGATTCCCTTTGCCATTTAAGACCAGTGAAACCAAAGTTTTAGAAACCCCTAGTTCTGTTGCAAGATCACTTAGTGATACTTTTTTCATATTCCCAATATTATATTCATCATTCAATTAGGTTAAAGCGCTGACTAATTCCTAAGCTGAATAAAAAGATGAACTTATAACTTTTCAAAAGTACTCTAAGAGGGGAATATCCAATACTAAAAAAAGACTTAAAATATATCACCCAAACGTCATACTTAAAGATTTGAGAACCTAATTATATAATACCTTATTAATTTTGTATTTTTGCAGTCCATGATTCAATACAAAAAAGTCGCATTTTACACGCTAGGTTGCAAATTAAACTTCTCCGAAACATCAAGTATCGCTAGAAACTTTGAAAACGGTGGTTTCGCAAGAGTTAACTTTGAAGAGCATCCAGATATTTTTATAATTAACACTTGTTCTGTTACTGATAATGCGGATAAAAAATGTAGACAAATTGTAAGAAAGGCTAAGAAGATAAATCCAGACGCATTTGTTGCGATTATTGGATGTTACGCACAGCTTAAACCCCAGGAAATATCTGAGATGAAAGGGGTTAATATGGTACTAGGAGCGAATGAAAAGTTCAACATCCTAGAACACATCAAAAATACAGAGTCCAAAAGCGAAAAAACAACAGTAGTTCTTGATGGAGAGATCGATGAAGTAAAAGAGTTTTTCCCCTCATTTTCAAGTGGAGATCGTACAAGAACTTTCTTAAAAGTTCAAGATGGTTGTGATTATTCATGTTCATTTTGTACCATTCCATTGGCAAGAGGAAAAAGTAGAAGTAACTCAATAGCAAAAACAATGGAAGTTGCTAACGAAGTTATTTCTGGGACTGATGCTAAAGAAATCGTACTTACTGGAGTTAACATTGGAGATTTCGGAAGATATAACGATGAATCTTTCAATGGTTTGGTAAAAGAACTAGATCAATTAAACGGAATCGAAAGAATAAGAATTTCTTCTATAGAGCCTAATTTGTTAACTGATGAAATTATAGATACAGTTGCTAAAAGCAACAAGTTCGTACCTCACTTTCATATTCCATTACAATCAGGTTCTCCTGAATTATTAAAAGCAATGCGTCGACGCTATAAGCGTGATGTATACGAAACTAGAGTGGCAAATATTAAAAACTTAATGCCTCACTGTTGTATCGGAGTTGATGTAATTGTTGGTTTCCCTGGTGAAACAGAAGAGTTATTCATGCAAACGTATGATTTCTTAAAAGACCTAAACATTAGTTACTTACACGTGTTTAGTTATTCTGAAAGAGACAATACTTTAGCGCCTACAATGGAAAATGCAGTTTCCAAAGCGGATCGTGATGATAGAAGCAAAAGATTAAGAATCTTATCTTCTAAAAAGAAACGTGCGTTCTACGAAGAGAATGTAGGAAAGTCTTTCCCCGTTTTATTCGAAGCTGAAGAGAACAATAATTTCATGACTGGTTTTACTTCTAACTACGTAAAAGTTAAAACGCCTTTCAAGCAAGAATTGGTGAATACAATTCAACAGGTTAATCTTAAAGAGATTGATAAAGATGGACTATTCTTGGTTGATTTCGCTTGATACTCGTTACTCCGTTTACCATTCCTGAAACTTGTCATTCCTGCGAAGGCAGGAATCTAAACGTCTCGATAACAACTGATATTATAAACTAAACGCTTAAAAAACTAGGCGTCTAGATTCCTGCCTTCGCAGGAATGACAATCGTGTGTGTGTGTGTGTGTGTCGTTATATCGTTGTGTCGTTGTGTCGTTGTATCGTTGTATCGTTGTATCGTTGTATCGTTGTGTCGTTGTGTCGTTGTGTCGTTGTGTCGTTGTGTCGTTGTGTCGTTGTGTAAATAAAGTTCGTCAAAAACGAACTGTCATTCCTGCGAAGGCAGGAATCTAGACGTCTCGCTAACACACCTCAAATAAGTAATTATAAAACAATTACAACTCCCTTCTAACCAAAACTAAACTTCACTAAAACCTCTTCCAATAAACACATCCACTAAAACTCACTCATCATAAATTCACAACATGAAAAACTACTGGATTTACATAATGAGCAACAAATCAAGAACAGTATATTACATCGGAGTAACAAACGACATCCAACGAAGAACCTTCGAACACAAAACACTAACAGGCTCAACATTCGCATCAAATTTCAATTGCACACAATTACTCTACTCAGATGAATTCAATAACATCAACGATGCTATCACTCAAGAAAAAAGATTAAAAAAGTGGAAACGTTCATGGAAAGACAAACTCATCAAAGAAAACAATCCAAACTTTATAGATTTAGCGGGAGATTGGTTTGAGCCAGAGGATATCAAGGCGTCTAGATTCCTGCCTTCGCAGGAATGACAAGTTTGTTATTGTGTTTTTTTAATGGTAAACTACTTTGAAATAAAATTCATCCTAAAACATGTCATTCCTGCGAAGGCAGGAATCTAGACGTCTCGTTAACAAACACAGTTTCACAAAACAAAACCACACAACAAATCATACCCTCCCAAGCACAACATCAACCTCCAATAAAAACTAAAGAAAAACTAAACAGCCAACATATCCTTCATCCCGTGGAATCCAGATCTACCATTCATAAACTCACTTGCCAATACAGCACCTAAAGCAAAACCTTTTCTATTGTGAGCAGTGTGACGAATATAAATCTCATCGATCTCATTCTCATAAGTCACTACATGAGTACCAGGAACACTTTCGATTCTCTTAGAAATAATTCCTACATTCTCCTTAGCAACAGTACCCTCGTTAGTCCATCCGTTAACACCGTCAACACCTTCGATAACACCTTCAGCTAAAGTGATTGCAGTTCCACTAGGTGCATCTAATTTCTGAGTATGGTGAATCTCTTCCATTTCAATATTGTAATCAGAATACGGACTCATTAACTGAGCTAATTTTCTGTTCAACTCGAAAAAGATATTTACTCCAACACTAAAGTTAGAAGCATAAAACAACCCTGCTCCTGCTTTAGTTTGTTCGATACATTCATCCAAACTATCCAACCAACCCGTTGTTCCAACAACTACAGGAACATTAGATTTAAAACACAATTGAATATTATTAAAAGCAGTCTCAGGTCTACTAAATTCGATCGCTACATTCGCTTTCGACAAGTTTTCAACTGTTAAATCAGCTAAATTATCAGCACCAATTTTCAACACAATTTCATGCCCTCGAGAAACAGCTATTTTCTCAATTTCTTTACCCATTTTACCGTAACCCAAAAGTGCAATCTTCATGTTTTTCTGCTTTGAATTGCCAAATATAGGGGGAAATCTTTGATTTCATTAATTCATTCTTCAATTTTTCAATTTATCAATTCCGAAATCTTTGATTTCATTAATCCATTTATCAATTTTTCTATTAATCAATTCCATATCTAGAAGTAAAAAAAACAAAGCATTCCCACCTCTAATCAACCCAACAAACAATCAATTAACACACCCCAACAAATTGATTAATGAAAAGGGGAAATCTTTGATTTCATTAATTAATTCATACATCTGAAAGCAAAAACAAAGCATTAAATTACGCTAATCAACACACCCCAAAAATTGAAAAATTGATCAATAGAAAAATTGCTTAATTCATTTTTCACCTCTCCAAGGTGAAAAATGTTAATAAGTATCAAGACACACAGACCTTTATAGCGTTCAAGAATGCTATTTTTACGACCTATCCAAAAACTGCGTTGGAATGGCTGAATATACTGAAGATAATATACGATCACTCGATTGGAAAGAACACATTCGCTTAAGACCCGGAATGTACATTGGGAAACTAGGAGATGGTTCACAACCAGATGATGGAATCTCCATACTTTTAAAAGAAGTAATCGATAACTCTATTGATGAATTTGTAATGGGTAACGGTAAAGTTATCGAAGTTAAAATTCGCGATAGAAGAGTAACAGTTCGAGATTATGGAAGGCGGCAACCCAACAATGGCAATATGGCTGGGTA
>CAWVWF010000091.1:0-13629 GCA_963933885.1 uncultured Flavobacteriales bacterium
TTTGTTTTGATACAGAGAAAGATCAGTACGGAGAGGGATCTACTAAGTATCGAAAAACTGAAAGGGTTAAGTTAAATGGTTTGTATGCTGGACATCCAATGATCGTTTGTGATTTGGAATTGGAGGAACGGATGAAGAGTAATTTTCATTATTTCCTATACTCAGCTTTCAAATTCAATAAATACAAACTAGATGCTTCTAATAAATTGGCAATTAATTTATTGATTCGGAATTTAAAAGAGGAACCAAACGTTGTTCTAAATTTAATTGGTTTCTCTGGATTTGAGGAAAAAGATGGACTTGGTTTAAAGCGAGCGAAATCGTATCGAAATTATATGGTTTCTAAAGGGGTTGACGCATCAAGACTTTTAGTTAGCTCCCAGAGGAAGAACGATCAGTTAACTTCACAAGAATTAAAAATCATTAAAAATTGGGACATTGAATTGAAGGACTCAGTTATGATGAATACTTTGCAGAATTTAACGAATCGTTCAGTTAAATTTCATGTTATTTCAATAGATCGTAAAGCCGTTTCTGAAACTACAATAAAAAATAAGTCCGTAGTTTACGGAACTGTTGTAGATCGGCATTATAAGAAAATAATTAGAGAAGGTGTTGTGGAAATTTCGGGTAGTGATAACTCACAACGGAGAATGGAATTGGGATATAATGGTATGTACTACTTTGAATTAGATAGTGGAGTTAGTTATCAAATAAAAGCTTATTCAGATATTGAAACTCTGAATGGAGATGGAGTTAAAGTTCTAAAATATTTTGGCTCTGAGATGGAGCTTATAGTGTGTGAAAACAACAGCCAACTCTTTCAGAATGATTTGTCTCTTGAAGCGATATGTAATAGTGGTATTGGGAGAGGGAATTTAGTTTTCCCTATTAATGGTGCTGGTTTGTATGATGAATCAAAACTCAAATTAAACGGATGGCTTCATTATCTAAATTCTAATTTGGAATTGTCTCTAGAGGTATCTAACAATTGGTTTGAAGAAAATAGTGATAGTTTAAGTAAGGCTAGATGTACGAGTATTCTGAACTATGCTCATGAACTAGGCTACAATATTAGAAATATTTCAGTGTCTGATCAAGTATGGAATGGAGAAGTGTCAGAATATGAAAAACAGAATATCCTGTTTTATTTCCCTGATTTTGAATTTCCAGAGCGCTTAGATTCTTTAAGCTTTAGTAAGTTGAAAAAATCTGAGAAGGAGCTATTAAAATATAGCTTTACCACAATTAGGCTATCTGTAAATACACCTTCCCAGCAATCAAATAAGGTTTTAGTTACGGGGAATGTATATGATCTGTTTGCAAGAAAAGGTAAAGCGAGTAATAAAATGTCTTTGTTTCAGGATGGTAAACTACTTCAAACAACAACAACTTCTACGGAGGGGGATTATCAGTTCTTGCTAGACAAGAAGTATAATTATACCATTAGATCAAATAAAACGAATCAATATTTACAATTGAAAAACGCATCGTTTTGCCTTTCAGATACTGTAGTTAATTTCACCTGGATTAAACCCAATAATGAAACAAGAAACGTTGTTGCTGGTTTTGTGATGGATAGGTATACTTCTGAAAAAATCACCAATGCAAAAGTTGCTATGACGTGTAGTGACGGGAGTTCTTTTGAAAGTGACTTGAAAGATTCACAAGGTGCTTATTTCTTTGAATTGAAAAACAATATAACCTGTCAATTACAAGTGACTTCTGGGGTTGTAGATACAAATCAATTTGGAGTAGAAGTATTAAGGTATTTTGCTTCTGAGAAGGGATTGGTAACTACCATTAATACTTCAGGTAATCAGCATTGTGATTTGTTTTTAGAGCCGATTCCTTTTTGTGGTATTAAAATTCCAAACCTAAATTTTAAAGAAGGTCAAATTGAACTTGTTGATGATCAAAAATTAAAATTGAATTGGCTAATGAAGATTCTTAAAGATAACGGAAGCTTAGTACTAGAAGTCCATTGGTTCGACCTTGAAAACAACAAAGTAATTCTCAATCAGGAACGGTATAGAAACGTTTTGTCATATTTAAAATCAAAAGGATTGAGTGAGCGAAGATTCTTATTGAAAGAACAATCTGATCCTTTGATAATAAATAAGGATATGTATTTTGATAATGGATTTTATCCTGAGTTAAATGTTGGAATGGAAGTTACGCTAGAAGTATTTAATAGCTTTAATGATTATACAAAAAGCTATTTGAAAGCCCTTATAGGGAACATGTTACTGTATGTACATTCTACCAATTATCGAGGAAAATAGAGATTGTATTTGTAGGGATGTCCCTTGTGGGTATCCGAAACACAGTACTTTACATTAACATTACTAGGTGACGGATACCTACAAGGGGCATCCCTACTTATGTACTTGAGTCAAACTTTATTCAGGACAGTAGCGTGTCTTTTCGGTGATAACAAAATACTGAGTAGTTTGGTTGTGGTCAAGTGTTTTATCCGTGCATTCAGAAACTAAAAAGCATAAAAAAACCCCTAAGGAAACCACTCCTTAGGGGTCGATAAACGCAAGGTAGTCGCGAATATCTAAAACAAACTAAAACCTAAACTTTATTAATTCCTAAAGCTTTGTATTTTAAACGTAGTGCCAAGTAAAATAGTACTGGAACTATTACTAATGTCAGGAATGTTGCAAATGTTAATCCAAAGATTATTGTCCACGACATTGGCGCCCACATTATAGCATTATCTCCTCCAACACTTATGTTTGGATCAAGTGCTCCAAATAGTCCGAAGAAATCTATGTTTAAACCTACTGCCATTGGAAGTAAACCTAATATTGTTGTGATTGCAGTTAATAAAACAGGACGTAATCTAGTTCTACCACCATCTATAATACTTGGGATAATTTCTGAAATTGGTAATCTATCCGTTCCTTTTCCAGACATTCCTAATGCGATCTCTTTACGCGTCATGATCAGCTTAGTATAATCTACAAGTACAATTGCGTTATTTACGATAATTCCTGCTAGTGATATAATACCAATCATCGTCATAATGATAATGAAATCCATACCTGTAAATACCAACCCGAGTAATACTCCAATTAAACTTAGTCCAACTGCACCAACAATTATTAATGGTGCTGAGATAGAGTTAAATTGTGCAACTATGATAATGAAAATCATAAATACAGCTCCAAGTAATGCAGTTCCTAAGAACGCCATCTCTTTTTGTTGTTCTTCTTGCTGACCAGTAAACTTCCAAGTAACACCTTTCCCTACTTCATAATCAGCTAAAACACCTTTCATTTCAGCAACAACTTCGTTGGCATTATATCCTTCGATTGTATTGGATTGCAAAGCGATCATTCTCTTAAGGTTGATACGCTTAACAGCTGAAATTGTAGAAGCTTTTTTCACGGTCGCAACAGCAGAAATAGGAACTTGAATAATTTTCCCAGTTAACATATCTCGGAAAGTAATTCTTTGATTCATTAAACTCCCAATGTCGTTTCTTACATATTCGTTTAACCTAACAGTAATATCAAATTCATCTTCACCTTGTTTGAATTTAGAAATTTCTTTTCCGAATAAAGCAGTACGAATCGTCATACCAATTTGAGCAGTTGAAATATTTAATCTTCTAGCTTTACGCTCATCGATATTGATAACCAACTCAGGCTTTCCAGTTTGAACATTCATTTTTAACTCTTCAACACCGTCGATATTTTTATTTTTAATAAAACTCAACATTTTTTCAGATTCAAAAATAATCTCATCGTAATCTTCACCAGATAATTCGATATTAATTGGTTTCCCCATTGGTGGACCAGCATTATCTTTATCAACTACAATAGAAACACCAGGCATACCTTTTACAAGCTCTCTAACAGTGTTTAGTACATCACTTGTATTAATTCCATTTCTTTCAACGAACTCAACAAATGAAACCTGTATTCTAGCCTTGTCTGGTGTGTTTCCTAATGAAGGACCTTGAGAAGGATCAGAAGTTCCGTTACCAACTTGACCGATGATAGATTCTTGAATATAGTTTAAACCACCTTCAATAGGGATCGTATCTAATTTATCAGTTTCGTCATTTTTCTTTAAAATATATCCATTCGGAGCTTCAAAGTATTTAATGATTTTATTCTCAACAATTCTAGAAGTTTCATCCGTTTCGTTGATATCAGAACCAATAGGAAGTTCAATAAATACGTTTAGATAAGCAGGTTCATTGATTGGGAAAAATTCAACCTTTGGAGTTGAAACGGTCATCAATGCGATTGATATAAAGAATAAAACAATAGTTCCAAATACAAATGCAAAAGGACGGTATCCTTTTAGTGCATAACTTAAGAAGTTTTTATATCCATTTTCTAATCTAGGTAGAAATGATTCTTGGAACTTAATAGTAGCAGGAGATACAAATTTTGGATTAAGTAATACAAATACACCTAACACAACAAACATCATCCCTGGACCTCTTCCTCCAGTTGCAACCATATAACCACCAATTACTAAGATTGCGATAGCTAATCTCTTAACAGCTTTGTTACTCATTTTCGCCATGATAGCGATAAGAACTGGATTGATAACCAATGCAACAAATAGAGAGGAACCTAATACAATCATTAAAGTGATTGGCAGAAACTTCATAAATTGTCCCATCATACCAGGCCATAATGCCAATGGAATAAATGCTGCTAAAGTAGTTGCTGTAGATGCTATAATTGGCCAAGCAACTTCTCCGGCTCCATATTTGGCAGCTTCGAAAGGTTTATAACCTTCATCCATTAAACGATAGATGTTTTCAACGATTACAATTCCGTTATCTACTAGCATTCCTAATGCAAGTACCAATGAGAAAAGTACCATCATGTTTAAGGTAACACCCATTGAATTTAAAATAAAGAAAGCGATAAACATTGAAAGTGGAATTGCAATTCCAACAAATGCTGCATTTCTTAATCCTAAAAAGAACAATAAAACTCCAACAACCAAGATAGTTCCAAAGATGATTGAATTTTCTAATTCTTCCACCTGAGTTCTAGTTTTCTCACTCATATCAACCGTAGTTGTTATAGTTAAACTTTCAGGGAAATCATTTTCTTGAGCATTTGCTATGATCTTTTTAATAGCATCTGATGCTTCTAATAAGTTAGCACCACCACGTTTTTTAACATCTAACATGATTACAGGATTCCCGTATTCGCGGGCAAAACTTTCACGTTCTTTTTCTTCGAAAGAAACATTAGCAATATCTCTTAAATAGATAATATTGAATTTTTCTTGTTTAACAATAATGTTTCCAATTGAACGCCAGTCTTTAAACTCACCAACAACCCGAACATTTCTTCTTAAACCATCAACTACGATATCTCCACCTGAGATTGTCATGTTTTCTTGAGCAACAGCTTGTTCGATATCGTTAAAAGTAACCATCATACTCTCCATCTTGTAGAGGTCAACACTTACTTTAACTTCTTTTTCTTGAATACCTCGAACATCAACACCCGAAATTTGAGGAACAGCTTCGATTCGATCTTCTAAAGTTTCAGCATATTCCTTCAATAAATCCATTGAGAAATCACCAGAAAGGTTAATGTTCATCGCAGGAATCATTTCAGAAAAATTCATTTCAAAAATGTTTGGATCAGCTGGTAAATCCTTCGGGAAAGAAGGATCTCCTTTTACTTTATCAACAGCGTCTTTAACTTTTCTTAGTGCCTCAAGTGGCGTTACAGAAAAATCGAATTTAATATCAATAGATGAATACCCTTGAACAGAAGTTGAAATGATCTTATCAATTCCTGTAATTGTATTGATTTCTTTCTCTAATGGACGTGTAATTAAACGTTCCATATCTAAAGGTGAGTTTCCTGGATAAGGAGTCCCTACATATATTTCAGGGATTATTATTTCCGGAAATGCTTCTCTAGGCATATTGTTGTAAGAAGTCATTCCTACAAGTGCTAATATTACTGTTAGCACGATGATCGTTGTAGGGTTCTTAAGCGCAAGCGTTGATAACGCGAACTCTTTTAATCCTTTCTTTTTATTATTTTCCATCACTTAAAATTTGTAAGTTTTGATTGGATTATTTGATTTCGATTGCATCTCCAGATTGAATATTCTTCGCTCCTTTGTTGATGAATACAGTATTACTGTCTAACCCTTTTAAGATTTCAGCAGCACCTTTATACTCTTGACCAACTTCAATGATTAACTTCTTAACTCTATCGTTTTTCCCGTCATTTGTAAACGTATAAACATAGTCGTTTCCATCTCTATCTTGTTGAATGATTTTAGAAGGAATTACAATAGACTGATCAGCCTTATAATCTCTAATTTTTAATACAGCCAATTGATTTGGTTTGTATTTTCCATTAGGGTTAGGGAATTCAACTCTTAATTTAAAAGTTCTGTTAGCTGGATTAATAAAATTTCCAACTCTAGTTACTTTAGCAGTAACCTCTTCACCTAAAGAAGGAAACATAACAGAAACAAAATTTCCAGCTTTTAAAGTAGAAATGTATTTTTCACTTACATCAGATTCAAGATAAATCTTTCTTAAGTTTAAGACTCTTGCAACAGGATAGCCTGGTACAGCTGCTTCACCAACTCTAGGCTTGATTTCATCAACAATTCCAGCAAATGGAGCACGTATATTATACATATCCAATTGTTCTTTCATTGTTGTTAATTTTTGCTCTAAACTTTCTTTTCTATTTTTAGCTTCTAAGAATTGAATTTCAGAACCAATTTTTTGTTCCCATAAAGCACTTTGCTTTTCAAAAACTTTATTAGCCAATTCATATCCTTTTTGAAGTTCTTTCAAACCTGACTCAGCAGCAGAAGCATCAAGAGCAATAATTAATTGTCCTTTCTTAACATGCTGTCCTTCTTTAACCGCAATTTTCTTGATCGTTCCAGGAGCTTCAGCAAACAATGCTGCATTTTCCTCAACCTCTACATTTCCATGCACTTCAAAAAAGTGTTCGAATGTTTTTACATCAACTGTATCTGTGGTTACAGCTACTGTTTTAATTTTAATTCTCAAATCAGCAGAATCTGGATGTGCTATAATAGACGAGTCCAG
Source organism: uncultured Flavobacteriales bacterium (assembly GCA_963933885.1). Lineage (GTDB taxonomy): Bacteria > Bacteroidota > Bacteroidia > Flavobacteriales_C > CAWVWF01. The sequence goes on from CAWVWF010000091.1 coordinate 7,082, forward strand.
ATCGTGCAATAATTTTTGATATTCTCTAACGGCTTCCTTTTGTTCGGCAACCATTTCTTTTCTTTCTTTGTTTAAATCTTCAACTGATTTATCAGCACATGATGCTAATCCAATTGATGTTGCTAGTATTGCTATTCCAAACTTTTTCATGAGTTCTTCTTTGTAAGTATTATTAAATCTTGTTTTGTAATTTATCTAGTTCTGCCTTCGCATTCAATATTTCGAATAAAGCACCAATATATCCACCTTGCGATTGAAGTAATTGATTTTTCATTTGAGTCAATTCAAAGCTTGTAGCCAAACCTTCTTTATGCTTGATCACCGTTCTGTCGTATATTTTCTGAGCGATGCTTAAACTTTTCTGAGCGTTTTGGTAATTACCGTTCTTTGTATTTAAATTATTGATTGCGTTGTCGAATTGAACTAACATCGCACTCTCAAAATAACTTACAGTATTATCCATTTTAGATAATTCCAATTTCGCTTGTTTGATTTTCGCACCTTGCATTCCACTACTAAATATTGGAAGGGATAAAGAAAGACCAATGTTCTGAGCGTCTAACCATGTTGCATCAGAATATTTAAAATCTAAGGTATAAGCAGTTGCTGTGAGTTGATAGAAAGCAGCCAAAGTTGGCATTCTTTCATATCTGTAACGTTTTAAATCTAAAGCTAAAAGATCTCTTTGTGTATTAAGAACTTTCATATCTGGATTGTTTACTAAATCTAATTTTTGAGCAATAATTGCATCAATACTTATTTGATCTAATATTAACTGTAAACTATCTTTTAAAACAACTGTTTTAGATAACTCAACACCCATGTTTAGTTTTAACATCTTTCTAGCAACATCTTCAGATTGAACTGCATCTTGTAAAGAGCTTTTCATGTTAGAAGCCAACAGTTCAAGTTGATCAATTTCTGTTTCTTCTAGAAAACCTTGAGTTACTAAAGCTTTTGTTTCAACAATTGATGCTTCTAAATTACTCAAGCTTTTTTTGATGATATTAATATTTTCACCAGCAACAAGTGCTAAGTAATAAGATGAAGTAACGTTAGATCTAACTTCAGTATCAGTTTTTATTTTCTGATTTTGAGATAACTCTAAGTAAGTTTTTGCAGCTTGTAAACCAACAATATAACTCCCGTCAAATAACAATTGTGTTGCGTCTAATTTACCTTGCATAACGTTATCCGCACCAAAAATCTTCATAAACTCATTACCAGGTGCTAATAAGAAAGCATCATCAAATGTCAACTCTTGATCGATGGCATGTCTATATGATCCAGAACCACTAATTTGAGGTAATCCAATAGCCGTAGTTTCCCAAATTTTCTTTTTTGATTTTTGAATATCCAATCCTGCATTAACTGACTGGTGAAAATTTTCTACAGCAAAATCCTGCGCTTGCTTTATCGTAAAGTCTTGCGCATTTACCTTTGCTCCTCCCAACAAAACAGCTGCAAATACAGCGAAGTTTTTTATGGATTTATAATTGCGTTTCATCGTGGTTAATTAAATATTAGTAAAGTTAATTTTATTTAAAATTTTGCTTCCTTTTTCGGAAACGATCCCGTATAAATGATGTTGAATAAAGTCTATATAAACTTGAACAAACGTAAATCTTTCTTGTGGAAACATCTCCGCGTTAAATGTTGAATCTATTTTTGATATAAAAAGTTTAGCGATTATTTCAGGACTGAAATTATCTCTGTAAACTCCAGATTTTTGTCCGTTTTCTAAATTGCTTAAAATACTATTGTAAACAAATCCAGAGAAGTACTCGTTTAATAATTGCCAAGAATCTGGAAAGTATTTTTCAAGATCGTAATGAACAACTGGATTAACTTTTGAAAGCATATCAATCACATAACTAGCTATTTCTCTAGTTTCCTGTATTGGATTTAATTCTTTCGCTTGAATTTCCTCAATCAGTTTTTGTTCTTTCAAAACATGAAAATAAACTGATTTTTTCACCAGTTCTGCTCTGTTCTTAACGTACTTGTATAAAGTTTTTTTAGATATTCGAAGTTCTTTCGCTATATCATCCATTGTGACAGACTTCACTCCCTTTTTAAGGTAAACCTGATTTACTTGCTCAATTATCGCAATCTCCTTCTCGCCTGAAAATTCTATTCCTCTCATGGAAACAAAAGTAGTGTTAAAATGTGTATAAGGAAACAATTTTAGTGAAAAATGTTCCCTACTTTTTTTTGAAATGCAAATATTGTAATTTTCTACTAATTTAAATCCGAAAAGTGTTAAAAGGAATGATTCTAAGTATGAATGGTTTGACTGATTTATAATTTCACAGAAGCTATTTCTTATTTCACCGATTGTATTTTTTAATAAGCAGAAAACAATGATCAGAAGTACTTACACCTCCGTTAATTATTATAGATTCGAAGCTTGTAAAAAGGCGTTAGAATCTTTAAAAAAAACGTTCTTATAGTAATATCGCTACGATTCCACGTGCCGGACCTTTCAATGACAATAACGTTTTCGCTCACCCCCTTACCTAACCAGTATATGTTGAAAGCACCGGCACTTTTTTTTTATTAACTCAAAATGGTTCATAATAGAAGTCTATTCAGATCTTAATTTATATTGAATTAACGTAACTTTAGTTAACGTTAAACTTCTATTTGCTCATGAGTAATTTATCTAACATTATTGTCCAGTTAAAGGACAGTCAATCTACTTTTCTTGAAAAATTACAAGTCATTGAAAGTGAGACAGAAAATGCCTCAGAAGAAATACTTAGAGACTTAATTCAGGATGCTCGTGAAATACATGAGGGTACAGTTTTACTTTCTTACCTCGTGTATAATCAATCTAACGAAACAGAAGAAGATGCTCAACCAGAAATTGCTTTCGAAGAAGATCCTGAAGAAGAGTTATTAATATCTGCTTTAGAATCTGCGATTGAAAATACTCAGAAAGACATTGAGAGAACGATGGATGAACCAGAAATCGTTCGAGAAATCAATGATGTAAAGGCGATTATTGAAGCAGTAGAAGAAGTTCCTGAACAAGATGAATTAACTAGTGAATTAGAAAGCTCTATTTCAGATATGATTTCTTCGCATTCTTCAGAACCAGTTTCTGTAAATCCAATTGAGACAGAAGACAATAGTTTAGCTGCTAAATTGGGAAAGAAGAAAATTGATAATTTAGTTACTTCAGTAGGAATCAACGAGAAGTTTCTTTTTACAAACGAGCTTTTCGAAGGGAACACAGAACAATTCATAAAAACAATAAACGAATTAAATAATTTAGCTTCTTTTGAGGAAGCTAATGGATATCTAAGTAATTTAGTAGCAAAAAAGAATTGGGAAACGGAGGAAGCTCCATATCTTAAATTGTTAGCGCTTGTTGAAAGAAAATATTTATAATAAGGAATTAAATGGCGAATAAGAAAGGATCGATCGAGGTTATAACAGGACCAATGTTTTCTGGGAAAACAGAAGAATTAATTAGAAGAGTAGCAAGAGCAGACATTGCAAAAATTCCTTATGTAATGTTTAAACCAATGTTTGATACAAGATATTCTGATAATGAAATTGTATCTCATGATAATAAACGTTTATTGGCAAAACCAGTTATGAATGCAAAAGAAATTTTGGGTTTATCAATTGATGCAGATATTATAGGAATTGATGAAGCTCAATTTTTCAATCAAGAATTGATTGATACTTGTATTAAATTGGCCAATGGAGGAGTTAGAGTTATTATTGCTGGTTTAGATATGGATTATCTTTCAAAACCATTTCAACCAATTCCTAATATCATCGCAGTAGCGGATCAAGTTACTAAGTTGAAAGCAATTTGTGTTGAGTGTAAAGACGACGCTGGATTTACGCACAGAATAGACATGAAGGAAGAAAAACAATTGATGTTAGGTGAAAAGAATGCTTACGAGCCACTTTGCAGAACATGTTTTAAAAAGTATGTTAAAGCATAACCACAATATATGAACGAAGCGCTAGATCCTTCTGCTGAAAATTTATCCAATACTGAAATAGATATTGAAAGAGTTTTGCGTCCGAAAACCTTTGAGGATTTCACTGGACAAAAGAAAGTATTGGATAACCTTACCGTTTTCGTGCAAGCTGCATTGAAAAGGGAGGAGGCAATGGATCACGTTTTATTGCACGGTCCTCCAGGTTTAGGTAAAACTACATTGGCAAATATTATTGCGAATGAACTTGGTGGAGGTATCAAATTCGTTTCTGGACCTATGCTAGATAAACCAGGTGATCTTGCCGGATTATTAACTAGTTTAGCTGAAGGAGACGTATTATTTATTGATGAAATTCATAGATTAAGTCCAGTAGTTGAAGAGTATTTATACTCTGCAATGGAGGATTATAAGATTGACATAATGATTGATTCTGGACCGAATGCACGTTCTGTTCAAATAGGTTTAGAACCATTTACACTAATCGGAGCAACTACTCGTTCGGGATTACTTACATCTCCACTTCGTGCTCGTTTCGGTATTAATTGTAGATTGGAATATTACGATTCCGAATTACTACAACTTATCATATTAAGGTCTGCTTACCTATTAAAAGTACCTATAGATGATAGTGCAGCATTTGAAATTTCAAGAAGGAGTAGAGGAACACCAAGAATTGCCAATGCTTTATTAAGGCGTATTAGAGATTTCGCGGAAGTGAAAGGAAATGGTACGATAGATATGAAGGTAACCGAATACGGTTTAGGTGCTCTAAACGTTGATAAGAGTGGATTGGATGATATGGATATTAAAATCCTAAGAACCATTATCGATAAGTTTAAAGGTGGTCCAGTTGGATTAAATACAATCGCAACTGCAGTTGGTGAAGATGCTGGAACAATTGAGGAAGTTTACGAACCTTTCTTAGTAAAAGAAGGATTTATAAACCGTACGCAACGTGGTCGTGAAATCACTGAGCAAGCTTATAAGCACTTGGGAATTAACTTTAGAGGAAAGCAAGGCGGGTTATTTGATTAGGATTTCTTATAACTAGCTATAAACATATTCTAGTAATTCCTGCTTACCATACTACTGTCCGGAATAAATTTTATTTTACTATGTAAATGTATGGATGTTCCTTGTGGGTATCCGCCACCTAGTAGAGTAAGTGTGAAATTCAGTGTTTCGGATACCCACAAAGCATCCCTACAAATAAATAGATCTTTAACCATTAACACTGTTGAAAAGTGGTCGAAACAGCTTATAGAGTTTTAGAAATAAGCGCAATAGGACATAAACCACCTTGCTCCACTAAGTCTAATATTTAAAGTACTTCTCCAGAATATTCATACTTCTCATTTTATGTAAATTGGTTGACTTATATTGTAAGCCGTTAATAATCAAATCGTTTTCAGTTTAAGGAAATTAAAGTCGTAATATCTTCATCATATTAGTAGCTCACCAAAACATATATGACTTATGAAAACTACTCTTAAATTAATCATAGCAATATTTGCGATGATATCAACACATACTAGTTTTGCAGGAAGTGCCGCTCCTACAGATCCTAAAATAGAATACTTCGGTAGATGGGATTGGTCTGGAGCTAATCCAAAATGTACTTGGCCCTCACTTTATTTAAAGGCAAACTTTACAGGAACAGCGATTACAGCAAATTTCACGAACACATTTTATAATGGAAGTAATCTTGTAAATGTTGTTTATACAATTGACGGAGGAACACCTGTATATATTGATGGAGTAACAACGATACAAATAAGTGGACTTTCTGCTGGAGCGCATAGTATTATGATCTCAAGAAGGAACGAAGCGAATGGAGCTGATTTAACTTTTAATGGTTTTGATATTACTGGAGGTGATCTTACAACTGCAGATGCAAGACCTTGTTTAAAGTATGAATTTGTAGGGAATTCTATAACATGTGGTTTAGCAAATACAAACCCTTCAGGAACTTGGGCTGATGGAGCAGGTACGTGGGTAGCTACAGGTTGGGAACAAGATTCTTATAGATCTTATGCGCCATTGGTAGGAAGAATGATGGATGCTGATTGTAGAGTTGAATCACATTCTGGACAAGGAATGTATATCAACCTTAATAATTCACTTCCTGAAGCTAAGGCATCAGATGAGTGGGAATTTAACAGTTATTACCCTGGTTGGAATAAGGGAGGATGGGATTCGAAATATGATTTCGCTTCAGATCCTTGGAAAGCAGATTTTTTCTTTTGTCTTTTAGGAACAAATGACTGGTCTGATGGAAACTTTAACAATGGATTATTAAACAAAACTGATTACGTAGCGAGATACAATAAATTCATTGATTTAGTATATGCAAAATACCCAGATGCAACATTCTTCGTAGTATCACCAATTTTGGATACAAGAGGATGGAAAGATGGAAATGATGCAATTATTCAAATGGTAGCAGATAGAAAAGCTGCAGGAGATGATATTTACTTTATCGATTTCAGAAACTTATTGGTTACAGAAAAAGATTTCGGAGGAGATTGGACGCATCCAACAACAGTTGGACATATTAAAATGGCAAATACAATTAAGTCATTC
>CAWVWF010000092.1:0-13581 GCA_963933885.1 uncultured Flavobacteriales bacterium
GAAAATCCCAAGTTTTTTTTAAATTAATTTCAATAAAATAGCGCTTTAAAGACGGTTTTGAAATGTTAATTTTATTCTATTTATTCCGCCTAGGTTTAATAGGTGTTTAGACGCTTCTAGATGGTGTTTCTTAAGTGTATTTATTTATCTAGTTAACAGTATGTTATGTTCTTTTTTAATGCTTTGATTTAAGATTGGTTATCGCCTAATAGTTTCGGTATGCTTCTAAAAAAATTATTTTAGTATGTAACGTTCTTTAATATGTGATTGTTGAAAAGTTTTAAAATTGATGTAATTATCAGTATATCAGCTTTTTAGTTTTAATTCAGGAATAATTATTCAGACATTGTATATGTGTTGGAAAATCATTTTCTGGAGTTAAAATAAAAAAATCACAATCAAACTGAATCGATTTAGTAACTATTTGAATTGTTATTGGTTCTAGTTTGAAATATTGAAGATTTATAACTGAAAGAAATGAATTTAAATTATAAAATATATCGTCAGATTTTAAATACAGTTGTATTAATTATCGTTTTTATTTTCTCAATAATTCAAAGTACCCAAGCACAGACTTGTTCAAGTACTTCAAGAAATTCATGGGAATGGCCAGGACATAACAACTGGTTTTTGGCAACGGGCGGTGCAAATGGTATTAGTTACATGCTAAATCAAAAAACGCAAACGGTAACTTCTGTAATACAAACCGATCCATGTTATAATTGTAACTGGGATGCTTTTACAACTAAAATACGAGGATATCAAGGTGTTGCTACTGCTAGTAATGACAGAGGTGAATTAGTATTTTTCACCAATGGAAGAAAGGCTTGGGACGCTGATGGAAAATTAATATCAGATCAAATTTTATCGGGAAATGAATGTGGAAGTACTGAAGATATGCAGAGTGCAGCCCATGGTGTAATGACTGTGCGACACCCTTTAACTCCTCAAAAGTATTATATTATTTCTATTGATGATATTGTTAGTCAGGGTTCTCCATCTGTTAATAATCAAGCAGGAAATTGTGGTACTGGAATTACCTTTGCTGCAATCGATTCAAGTGGTGTGCTTATTCACTCATCTGAACCTATCGAGAGAGATGTTCCATCAGGGCATATTGGAGCATTTAGAACTACCGAAGACTTTGCAGCGACGCTGCATGCAAACGGAGTTGATATTTGGATTACTTTTCACCCATTGTGGCAAAAACATATTGTCTCTTACTTGTTAACATGTGATGGTTTTGTTACTGCACCTGTTATTTCAGGGCAAGATATCGTTCCTTACGTTGGTATTGTCGAAGGTAACGGTGGTTTGGACTTTAGTCAGGATGGAAGTAAACTAGGTTTAGGAGCAGAGATTAATTTAGCTGGTCCAAATGTTGACTCAAAAGCAGGTACTGGATCTGTTAATCTTTATGATTTTGATAATAAAACAGGTAAAATCTCAAATAGAAAGGCCATTTATCATAAAAACAATGGTACTCAAAACTTTTATAATTTATTTTTCTCGGCAAATGGAAATGAACTTCATTATGGAGGAAGTGGCGGTGGAGGAAAATATGATGTAAGTAGTAACAATGAAGCTACTATTTTAGCTGCAGGGAATCAAACTTCCAGTACTTATGTTGTTGGTAAGGGGTTTTCGGGATATGCTATGACTGCTCAAGGAGTGCTTGAATCCTCTGATCAAACTTTTGCTAAATATCCAGCGACATCTAATAATGCAAGATTTTCTTCAAATAGCATTTACATCCCCCCATTAGAAGAGCCGGATATTGAAGAAGTTGGGCCATTTTGTGATACCACTCAAATTGTTGATTTACATACTAATTGGCTATGTTCAGGTGTAAGCGCGGAAGACACTTTATTTCAACGACATCTTTACACTGGACCTGGAATTGTAGATGATAAATTAGGACATTTTAATCCAGCTGTTGCAGGACCCGGAACACATGAGATTATCTTTACTTATTGTGGAGTTGATGATACGACTTACATAGATGTTGTTTTTTGTCCAGCTTGTAAAGCAACATTGAAGGATGAGCATCCTAAGTTTTGTGCAGGTAACGATCTTCAATTAGATACCATGATTATTTTCGGTACAGAATCTAGAACTTGGACTATTGATTCTTTCCCTACGAATTCAGGAACAGCTGCTTCATTAAATATTAATGCAACAGATACAATGTTTGATGCATTATCTACTACAACAATGTGGGGTACATATAAGCTGAAAATGACAGCAACTTGGGGTACTGAAACTTGTTACGATACAATATATGTAACGGTTGATTCATTACCAATTCCAGATTTAGGAAATGATACTTCAGTTTGTGCAGATTGGGATTCCGTTACTTTTGATGCAGGAACTTATGTTTCTTTCGATTGGGGAGCTGATGGCGGAGACGTTCAAACAATAACTAAACTGGAAAACAAAATATTCGGAGTAGAAGTAACCGATGGAAATGGTTGTAAAGGAACAGATTCAGTTGAATTAACTATAAACGTTTTACCAGTAGCTGATCTAGGATTAGATACTGCAATATGTGATGGTGATCCTGCAATATCTTTTGATGCTTCAATTTTAAGCACAAGTGGTATTGGTATTACTTCATATACTTGGGATGACGGAGCAAATGGTTCAATCAAAACAACAGATGTTGATGGTGAATATTGGGTAGCAATAGAAGATGCTAATGGTTGTAGCGATACTGATTCTGTAGTAATTGTAGTACATGCACTTCCTGATGTAACATTAAGACCAGATACATCAATTTGTGCTGGAGATTTAGCACTTGAGTTTATTGCTTTCAATGGAACAACAACAGATAGTACATACACTTGGAGTACTGGAGAGGTTGGAACATCAATCTTTGCAGATACGGCTGGTACTTACCAAGTTGTTTTAGAAGATGCGTTTGGATGTTTAGATTCCGATATTGTAGTGTTATCTATTAATGCACTGCCAGTTGTAGATTTAGGTCCAGATACTGCTATATGTGGTGATGCAGATCCAGTTGTGTTTGACGCTGCAACAACAGCCCCTGGATTAGCTTACATTTGGCAAGATGGAACGACGATAACTTCAGATTATACGACTAAAATAGAAGGTGATTATTGGGTACATGTTACCGATGTTAATCAGTGTTCTGATTCTGATACTATATTTTTAAAAGTGAATTCATTTGTACCAGTAAACATGGGGCCTGATAGAGAGATCTGTGAAGGAGATTCAATGGTTACTTTAAATGCACAAATTAAAGATGCAAATTGGTACGTTTGGGCACCAACACTAGAAACAACACAAACAATTCAAACTGATATTGCTGGAGAATATTCGGTAGCATTAGAAGATTCGAATGGATGTAAAGGTTGGGATACTATTAATGTTATAGTGAATACTTTACCAATAGTAGACTTGGGTAATGATACAGCAATTTGTATCGGAGATCCAGATGTTGAATTTATTGCACATGGTGTAACAATCGGAATGACTTACTCCTGGAGTACAGGAGAAACAACTCGAACAATTGATACAGCTGATGATGATGAGTATTGGGTTATTATAGAAGACATTAATGGTTGTAGTGATTCAGATACAGTAGTCCTTAAAGTAAACTTGTTACCAATAGTAGACTTAGGCATTGATCAAGAGATTTGTCAAGTCGATCCAGATGTTACCCTAGATGCTGCAAATACAAGTGCAACTTATTTATGGAGTACATCAGAAACTACTCAAACAATAGATATAAATACGGATAGTGATTTTAGTGTTATCGTAACAGATACTAACGGATGTATAGGAAAAGATACAATGAACTTAAAAGTGAACGCGATGCCAGTTGTTTCTATTACAGATGATGTGATTTGTGCTGGAGATGCAGCAGTTACTTTTGATGTTGCTGCAACTTTCGATACTTACTTATGGAGTTCGGGAGAAGCAACACAATCAATTGATAAAGATGTTGCCGGTGAGTATAGTGTAATCTTTACAGATGCTAATAACTGTACAGGATATGATACAGTAATCTTAGTTGTGAACCCATTACCAACTCCAGATTTAGGACTTGATATAACAATGTGTTCGGCAGCAGCTAATACAATATTCGATGCAGGAACTTATGCTTCATACGATTGGAGTAGTGGAGAAACTTCTCAAACTATTTCTAAAAATGTTGCAGCTACTTATACAGTAGAAGTAACAGATGCAAACGGTTGTAAAGGATCTGACGATGTTGATTTAATTGTAATTACAGAACCTACTCCAGCAGTTCTTGGACCATTGGAAAAATGTCCAGGAAGTTCAGTAACTATGAATATGTCACTTTTCGATAATGGAAATGGACCTTATACTTATGCTTGGCATGATGGATCAACAGGAAGTACTTATACAACTACAGCTGAAGAGAATGTGTGGGTTGATGTAACAGATCAGTATGGTTGTACAGGAAGAGATCAAGGATCTGTTACTGATAAAAGTAATTTAACTATTAATATAGTTGCTGCTCCAGATGTTCACCTTTGTCAAGGAGAATCTGCTTTATTAGGAACAGCATTTACAAGCTCAGGAGGTTATAATTTCACATGGGGTGGTGCTGGAACAGGTACTACTGAAACATTAACAGCAACTACATCTGGAATTTATGATCTACATGTTGATAACGGAGGAGGTTGTCAAGGAGATGGATCAATAGAAATATTTGTTCACCCTTATCCAGTCTTAACACCAACACCAGCAGCAATTTGTGATGGCGATGCAGCAACGATTGGAGATAACTTAGGAGGTACATTCACTTATGATTGGAGTACTGGAGAAACTACTGCTGAAATTTCAGTAACTACTCAAGGAACTTACAATGTTGAGGTAACAAGTGATAGAGGTTGTATGACTGATATGGATGTTTTGGTAACCGTTAATAGTAATCCTACTCCAGACTTAGGTAACGATAGAACTCAATGTGAAGGAACTTCAGTTACAGTTTCTGATTTAAACGCTCAAGTTGGTCAAACACACGATTGGAGTACTGGTGAAACAACAGTTTCAATTTCACCAACTTCTGATGGAACATATACATTAACTACTACAACAGCTGTTGGGTGTGTTGGGACGGATGACATAATTATAACTTTCATTCCAATTCCTTCAGTTGATTTAGGACCTGACATTGTTATATGTCAAGGAGAATCAGTAACGCTTGATGCTGGTAGTCCTGGACTAGATTTCCAATGGAACTCGGGAGCAGCTACTCAAACTATTAATGTTAATCAAACAGGAACTTATTCAGTTATTGTAAAGCAAGGTGGATGTTCTGCTTCAGATGATGTTGATGTATTCGTTGTTGAATTACCAACAAGTGCACTTGATCAAAATCTTGCAAGTCAACCATATTGTTTTGATGAACTTGATCGCCCAATAACTCTTTCAGCAGGAAGTAATTCTAGTTATGATTACTTATGGGGAGGTGGTGAAACTACAACTGAAATAGAAGTAAATCAAGCAGGAACGTATGTTGTTACAATATCTGCAGGAAACTGTAGTATATCTGATAATATTACATTCATAGACTATTGTCCAAGTACGTTATATGTTCCTAATACCTTTACTCCAGACGGAGATGGAACTAACGACTATTTCTTATCACAAGGAAGTTATATCTCAAACTTCAAAATGTTAATATATGACAGATGGGGAATGTTAATTTTTGAAAGTGATGATATAAATACTGGATGGGATGGAACCTATATGGGTAACGTAGTTCAAATAGATGTATATGTATATAAAATTTATTATGATATAAATCAACCAGACGATGTTCTGAAATCAGAACAAAAGGTTGGAATTGTAAACGTTCTTAAATAGGATTAAGACACTTATTTATTATTACCTAGAAAGCCCTATAAACATACGTTTATAGGGCTTTTGCTATTAGTGAATTTAAAGCTACTTAAGATAAGTAGATCGCGAAATTAGATTCTCCAATTCTATAAGGAATAATTTGAGTTGTTTTTGGAACACCAGTTTCAGTAGCACAAGTGGTCCAACCCATACAATCACCATGGATTCTATTGAAAGTTGATTCACCTGTTTTCTCTAAATAAGTAAGGAAATATGGATCACCAGGCCCTACATAAAATGGGTGAACAATGTTTAAGTCTTGATCATCTTTTAAAGTTAAGTGAGAACCTACTTCGTTAGTCCCTTTACTTAAGTCGTCCCATATATGATCAATATTTACATTCGGTTTCCAATCATTGGTTTTTAAGAAATAGTTCTCATTACCCCAAGTGAAAAATGCAAATCTAGTCCATCCTTTAGCCCATTGATGAGCCCATTCTACATCAACTGCTAATGGTGGTTGATTACCTGTTGAAGTTGAAGTTGCAGAAACTGTCCAGATGTTTACAAAACCATTTAAATGATTGTATCCTAAAACGAATACTTGACCTTGAGAAACAAGTGGTTTCACCTCTGTAAGATCAGTTGTAAGCGGTGTTCTTGTGTGGTAGAAATGTAATGGGTGTTCTGTCTTTAAATCGTCTGTAATAGGATAGAAATACATGTGCCCATTTTTAGACTGGTAACACATGATGTGTGGTTTGTTCGCCATGTAAAATGGTTCGATTTTATCCCAATCTTTCCCGAATACTAAAGTTTTTTCTACTTTAGATAGAAATGGAGATTTAGCAGATAATAGGTAAGTATCAGTTGTACCTGTAGTAGCTTGATACCCTAAAAGATATTGGTTTCCTTTTGCCTTAATAGTTGTTACGCTAGTATAAGAAGCTGCCATTTCTTCTTTGGCACGGATTGCAACGGATAAATCATCTTTCTTATCGGTTGGATTGATTGAATAAATTGTAGCTAGACTCATAGTTTATTATTTAATTGATTCTTCATAGATTAAAATCGGTTCTGGTTCTGCCCCTATCACTTGATAGTAGCTTGCCTTTGCTGCTTTATTTGCCCCATTTAATTTTAGGATTTCAAACCCTCTGTTGTACCAACCATTGTGTAGGTCAACTTTGAGGTTATCTCCTTGGAACGGAACTGGATTGTTCACTTTATAAGGTGTTTCATGCTCTGCAACTGGAATGGCAGAATGTCCAACACATCGTCCTTTTGGTAACGTTTTAAATTCGTCATCATAAGCATCTGTTGAAACCGGCCAACCCTCTGGTCTGAAATTATCTTTGTAGATACAAAGGTTGTGTTCATGTCCCCAATACCATGCGGCTACTTTATCGAAATACGCTCCGAAGGCTTGCCATAATCTTGTGTTAACACCTGGTCTATTAAGGTCACTTGGATCTGGTTGTCCATTTTTAAGTAAGTGTTGTTCAACACCTACTTTTTGATTTGCAGAATACACTTGATGATGCCCAAATAATACAGTTCTTCCTTTGTGTTGATTGAGATGGTAATGATGCCAATCCACTTCATCTGGTCTTACATAAACCATCTCAGGAGGTATCACTGGATTAAAAGCTTTCTTAGGATCTATGTGTAAATCTTTAAGTGCTTGATCCAATTTGTCAGTAGGTCCTCCCATGAAATGGCCATGGTAACTCGTGTCCATTCCTAAGAATTGCCAACCTCCATCTTCAGTATCTAATTTGAAAAAAGAAGCCTGTTGTTTTTGATCATCAGTTTGCACTAAAACACTTGAATCTAAACATTCAAAATAAGGAATTGCTCCTGTGAAATATTCATGATTTCCTGGTAAAGTAAAGACTGGTATATCTACATTTTGATCCTTAAAAACAGATTTTATTAATCCAACAAAGTACTCGTTGAACTCTTCTCTAGTACCAGAATAATAAACATCTCCAACATGAAGAATAACATCTGGTTTAAAAGATAAAGCACTTAAAAGAACAGCTGCTGCAATATCAGTTCCTGTACCGATATCACCAATAATAGCAACTGTAGCATCCGAAGGGATTTTCCATTTAATTACACCATAATCGTAATCTCCATTTCCGAATTTCGGATCTTGCCAAGAACGATATGCTGGTTTCTGACCTTCGTGCATTGGGTAAGTCCAATAGTATTTTACATACAAATCAAACATACTTTGCCACTTGGGATTTCCAAATTTGAAACTGTTTAACTGGTCTTCAAGATCTTTTTCTATTTCCTTATTATCAGCAATTTTGGCGTGGGCCTTACGATGATGTAAATAAGTGAGGTAAGCAATAATTGCAGGATCTTCTTCATTTGTAATATCGTTTGATGGTTTAGCAATCTCTTTGTTATCGATACATGCTTTACAATAATGATCCGCTCCAAGCATCATGGGATGATCTCCCAATTCACCTTTGTAAGAAGCATCTTTTCTTATCGTTTCAGCAACAACACTTTTCAATAAAGAAAGATGTTGTTTGTCGTAATTGTTTATCGCACTCATACTATTTGAGTTGGTCTTTTTAATTGAATGCTTAAACTGCTTGGATACACTTGAGGAATTCCAGCTGGTTTTCCACCTTCTTCCCAATTGTCCCATAAGCCAACAGGCATATCGTATTTATCAGATTCCTGATCTAACCAAATTGTAAGGCTTGATGAAAGTTCTTTTAGTGCAGTAGTTGTTTCAGCACCTTTCTCCCAGCACATCCAAACTGCAACATAATCGTCACTAGCACTTAATAAAGTACCATTCAATCCAGCTGGAGTATTGTTTTTGATTTCTGCAGCCCATTTGTAAATTGAAGCTAAAAAGTCTTCAGTTGACTGACCTGCTGGTTTCTCTCCAACTAAATGATGAACATCACTAATCATCCAATCTGCCTTTTTATCAATTAAGTAATAAGGCTGATCTGCTACTACTTTATCATTAAGATAAATTGGGAAGCCAGATTTACTTTTAGTCGTGTCATATAGATCACCATGTAGGTTTGTATATGCTCTAACAGCCATTTTATTGAATCCAGCTTTATAAGTTGCTGGGTTTGTCCAAAACATTAAAGCAGTCTGATCTGGAATTGTAGCAGGCTTATTCTTGTTATTTGGCAAAGACGGGAAGAATGCGTGTAAACCTGCGTTGGGTTGTAATAACGAACCAGCAGGTAAAAATACATGACCAAGAAAGTCTGCAAATTCTTCATATGTTCCTTTCTTAAATCCTCTCCAAACATGAACTGAATCTGGAGCTACAGGTTGAGATGGAATAGGTTGTTCTAACTCAAATTTTCTAACGAATTGCATGTTGAATGAATCACCAGGAACTACATCCATTCCAGGCCATTTATCCCAAAGTGAAGAACCATTCGGGAAAGAATAATCGGCTGGTTTACGAACCATATTCCAACCACTTAAATCTTGTAATGCTTTGAAACCAGGATTAGAAATTCCGTTAAGTTGCCAGTATACTATGTATTCAGCGCCAATACAAACGATCGCTCCATCCACATCAGAACTTGATTGGATTTCGGAAATAATTTTAGTGTATTTGGCAATATTTTCTTGGGTAGCTTCAGCAACTAAATGTTGTACTTTTCCATGCATCCAATCAGCGGATTTGTCTATCAAGTAATAGCAAGTATCAACCTTAATAGTTCCTGAAAATAATGTTGGAAAATCTGCTCCACTCTCTTTCGTGTAGCATCCACCATGTGTTAAAGTATAAGTTCTACCGGCGAGGGTATTAAAACCATCTTCATACGTTTCTTGAGAGTCCCAAAACAGGATGGCTGTTTCATCTGGAACTGTAGCAGGTTTGTTTGGTAAACCACAAGGAATAGTTGGGATATAAGTATCCAAACCATTTTTAATTTGCATTTGAACTGTAGATGGAATAAATGTTTTCCCTAGTCTTGAGAAAAACTCATCTTGTGCCAGAGTAGGTTGTCTGAAACCTCTCCATATTCTTACCGCACTTGGCGGGATTTTAAAGTCTTTACTCATGCTGTAACTGTTTTTGGAGTTTTTCCTTTTTCTGTGATTTCTTTAACAACATCGCTAATGAAACTAGCTGGAATGTTATCTGCTTCTTCGAGTTTATCATATGCACAACCTTCTGGGAAAGCCCAATGTTTGTTCACACAGAATTTACAACCTCCTTCACTTCTTTGCAGATATCCTTTCTTACCATCTTTTGCCTCTTGGTAAGTCAGTTTTCCTTCGTTGTATAGGTCTTCTAGAACTTGAGACATTTGCTCATGTGGATTGTAGAAATCATATTCCATCTCAGCCCAACAATCAGCATATGTCTTCTTTAATTCAGCAAGAATTGCATCATTATCTTCTTCAGCCCAAGCGTAAGAATCATATCCTTTAGCAGGTTCTTCAACTGTAATTCTTTCATCAGTATGAAGGAAATCGAAACATGTTGGGAATTTAGTAGCTAACTCTTTTTGTTTAGCACTGTACAATCTTATTTGAGGTAAGAAATTGTTGTTAAACGAGAAGTGTGGCGTAACGATTAATCTAGTTTCAATCTTGTAAGATTTTCCATCAATTGTTGTTTCATATTTGAACATCGTTGGATTCTGACTATCGATTGTATCACGGAATAATGTGAAAGCATAATCTGAAGGACGATCAGGTAATGGTTCATTTCTAGTAATTAAATTACCGAAAAACTTGTTGAACATATTGTAAGAAGATTCTCCTACAAGAAACAAAACTGCTGGTCTTGTCATTACCAATTGCTTCATCGCCCATGCGTTTTTAGAAACACAATTGTCTATGATTAAATCTTCGCTTTCTCTACTTCCTCCTAAGAAACTAGCTTTCCAGTGAGGCGATGCACAAGCAACCATATCTAACTGACCGACATCTTCACCAATTTTAATGTCTGCATCAGAATGCCCTTTACTTTTAAGGAAGTCTGCAAACGTATTTATGGAAGGAACAAACTGTTCATAATAGGTTTGAAGCTCTTGAAAAACCTCCACTTCTTTATCAGCAGGAACATCTAATTTAGCAGCGATAATATCACCAGCTTTAAAATAGCTAGTATCTCCACCTCGATCAAAAAGCACAACATATCTAGGTTTCCCTTTATCTCTTTCAAGCGTAATTGTTATGTTGTTTTCATCACCTTCGTATTGAATAACTAAGTCGAAAGTAGGACCTGCTCCAGGACGATCAGCACTTACAATCTTTCCGTCTTTAGCTGCTTTTAGTTGATCTTGCGTTGCTGTTACGTCTGCAGTAACTGTTAAATGAGAACTATCTAATAAGTATTCTTTTACAAAGTCGAATTCGAATCTTTCTTGATATACATTACGATATCTATAATAGTAAGCATACTTAGCGAAAGCATCAGTTCCATTATCGGAAGTAAACAAAGGATAAGCCCAAGAAGTACCTTTGATACCAGGAGCAAAAGCAGTCATGTTTGGATTAATTCCAATCGTCATGATAGGTGTTTTTCTACACCCATCCATAACTTCCCCGTTAGGGAAACCGGATTCTTTAGTAATACCTTCTATCCATGAATAAGACTCAGGAGTTCCTTCTCTTTTGCTTTCTTTCGGATAGTTTTCTTTAAAATCAAACAATGGATAAGGACCATAACTTTGATCGTTTGGATCATCTGGCCAGAAAAACTTACAAGTTCCACAAGCCCTAACATTAAAAACCAATTCTAACTCCATTGGATCCTTTGTAGGAACAGGTGTTACCTGCTTTGGAGGATTATATTTAGCGCTCATATTATTTTTTTATAGTTGAGTCGGCAGCAATAGTTGCCCAAGTTAAAAGTGCTCCGTTCATACTTGAATACATACCGAAATGCTCATATATTTTTCCAGAAAAACTGTTTCTTAAACCATCAGGGAAAGGAGAACCATCCTTCTTTGTAAATGGAACAACTGGATCAGATATGTTTCTTACAAAAACGAAATCTGTGTTCATTTTTTTAGCAACCATTCCTACAACAGTATCATCCATTTCAAGCGCAGCATACTTATCTCCATCTTCAGGAGTAGCGATGTAATAATAATCCGTTGTTAGCATTTGCACCCCTTTCTTATCTAATCCTTTTGGCTTACCAAGATTTTTAGGATTGATGGCTTCATTAGTTAAATCAGCAATGGTACATGTTCCAGCCCAAGCAGGATTTCCTTTAGATGGATCGTGAATCGTTTCATATAAAATATCTTTCAATTCAGCATCAGTAACAACCTGATCCAATTTAAATAACAATCTATCTTGTACAATTGGAAGTAGATCTAAGGATGGAAACCAAGTATCACAGGTAACCTCTTTTTTATCTAAATATGCATTTTCCGGCTTGATTGTTTTAAGTACTCCACAGTTTGTGAAAACAGCATCACCTAAACATTCATTTACAGAAGCTCCTCCTGCTGTACCGATTGTATATAGCTGTGTAGGTTTACTTTCGGAAAGTATTACTTCCACCATTTTTTCTAATCCTTTCCCAAAAGGAGTATGCGCTAAATGGGAACTGGCTTTCCATAAAAGAACATCTAGTTCTTTCCCATTTGCATTGGTTATTTTAACCATCCTGTAATATCCCCACAAGTAATATCCATCATATGATTCGTCTTCATTTGCTCTATAAGACCATTCTTTGTGGAATGCTTTTGATCCGTTTTCACGTGTTTCATTACTATTAACAAATACGTGATCAAGTGCCGACCATTCTGCAACTGTCCAAGTAATTACAACTATATCAGCTTTTGGTAAAGGTGTATCCTTAGAAGGATTTCCAAGATCTACGGGAGTTGGAGCGTTGTTATTGATTAATGACCAGTCGATTGCAGGTAATGGAGGTAAGACTTCCTTACGCACAGGCGTAGCGTCTAAGTGTCTGTTTGACATAAGAATATAGTTTAAGATTAATATATTATTGATAACTGCGGTTTACAGTTATTTGTAAATTAAATGGAATTATACATTTTGATTTATGAATCTCGGACCAAAGAAAACAGGTGCAGATAGATCAGTGTATTTAGTTAAATATTTGAATTCTTCAGGATAAAGTTCTTCAAGCTTAGTAACAATATCTTTCGGTACTTCATTTCTCATTAAATAGAAACATGATTGAACACGCATTCCACCCATTGCACCAACAGCTTTTCCGAAGTTAGGCCAAGATTCTTCAGAAGGACCATTCCACATCGCATCTAAATCATTCATGATACCAGTGTATGATTTATCAAAACCATCCAATGCATCCGTAACAGTTTTAACTTCTTCAGCAGTACCAGTTTTAGCATATTCTTTAAGAATAGCATCGTATCCATCAGTAGGAACAGCTAAAGTATTTGTAACAACGGGCCATGAAATTTTATGACCTTTAAAAAATTGTGGTTCTGTTTCTCTAGATAATTTAACATCACCTTCAGGCTTTTGCATTTGAGCACCGTAATAAATTTCTCCATAACGTGCATAATGGGAAGGCTCGTTATCAAATGATTCAGCCCAAAGATCTTGAGCATCCGTCCCTTCACCTTGTTCCATAATTTCATTAATTCCTGCAAGTATTTGAGCAACTTCATCCGTATTGTTTGGATTTTTTTCTTTTAATTGAATCGTAGTAAATCCAATATTATCCCCAACTTGATTTCCATATGTATTAACAGGAGCTGAAAGCACTTTTCTGATTGT
>CAWVWF010000093.1:0-13561 GCA_963933885.1 uncultured Flavobacteriales bacterium
TTTGGTAAAAACATTACAGCATCAGCCATTTTGTTTTTAACCAATCCTAAACTCAATAAACGGTTGTCTACATTCTTGAACAGAGGTCCAGTCATCTCAACCATGTCAATCTGCATTCTTCCTGGTATCAATCCATCATTTAAATGCTGAAGCATTTCAGCTGGACTGTGGTGTAGGTGGTGACAACCGTAAAGAAGGTTAACACCAAGTTTACCTAAAATCTCTTGTTGTTGAAGGTTTTCACGATCCAATAACCTGATGTGAATAATTACATCATTGTAATCATCCCCTGGGTTTAATTGAAAACGAACACCCATCCAACCGTGTGATTTATTGGATCTATCGTAGTTTATTGCTTCAACTGTATCTGCTAAAGCGAAGAATCTTTTTTCTGGTTTCTTTGGAGCAAGCTCCCTAATTAACCTGTTGTATTCATAGGTTAACATCTGTTCTAATCGTGCTTTACAAACGTATCTTCCGGGGCATTTTCCGTAAATGGCATCACTCATTGCCATGTCGTATGCACTTAAAGATTTTGCAATAGTTCCAGAAGCTCCTCCTGCAACAAAGAAGTTTCTTGCTATTTCTTGACCTGCTCCAATTTCTGCGAAAGTACCGTAAATGGTTCTGTCTAAGTTGATTGAAAGAGCTTTTTGAGTGGTGTCTAAAACTTGTTCTGCCATGTTGATATTTTGTTAAGCCGATGAACATTTCATCTAGTAGTAAATCTAATGATTTAGTTGGACAATTTTAGGAATTTCTTCAACGTAATTGTCATTGAAACAACTATATTTGATTTGTGGGAATTACCTTTTTATATCCAACTTTTTTGTGGGCGCTAACATTAGTCGCCATTCCGATTATTATTCACCTGTTTAATTTCAGGAAATATAAAACGGTTTACTTCCCTAATGTGTCTCTTTTGAAAGAGGTTCAACAAGAATCAAAAAAAACAAAATCAGTTAGAAATTGGTTGGTTTTGTTGTTGAGAATTCTAGCAATTGTTTGTTTGGTTCTTACGTTTTCTTATCCTATTGAGAAATCAAAAGGTAAAGAAGGTCAGCAGATTGTGAGTCTTTATATAGATA
Organism: uncultured Flavobacteriales bacterium; assembly: GCA_963933885.1. Classification (GTDB taxonomy): domain Bacteria; phylum Bacteroidota; class Bacteroidia; order Flavobacteriales_C; genus CAWVWF01. The sequence goes on from CAWVWF010000093.1 coordinate 1,089, forward strand.
ATTCATTTAGCATGAATGCGGTTGGGCTAGAAGGGAATAAATTCAATTTAGCCAAATCTTTCGCTGATCAAATAATTAAGAAATTTGAATCCAATACCAAGTTTCAAATCATCACGAACGACTTTTTAGCGAAGCATCAATTCTTTTATAATCGAGATAGGGTATTGGATTTAATTAGTGAAATTCCGATATCGAACAAGACCAAAAATGTTCAAGCTGTTTTAAACAGACAACTATCCTTGATTAACGAACAAGAGAACAGCAATCCAAATATCTATTTAATTTCAGATTTTCAAGGCTTACAGGACAGTCTATTGTCAAATCCAGATAGCATTCCGGTGAGTATGTGTTTGGTGTCTTCTGGAGAAAATAAGAATATAGGAATCGATTCTGTTTGGTTCGAATCTCCGGTAAGAACAAAAGTAGGGCGTGAGGAAGTTCAAGCGAAAATCACGAATTACTCAAGTGAAGACTTTAAAGCGCTTCCCGTTCATTTGGATATTAATGGAAAGATCACCCAACAAATAATTGAGTTAAAAGCAAATCAATCTGAAATATTTTCGTTTGTTTATACTCAATCAAATGATAGTGTTGTAACAGGAAGAGTTTATATTGATGACGCAAATTTGGTCTTCGATAATTCATTGCACTTCTCATATCCATTACAAAGAAAGACAAAGGTTTATGTGATTTCTGATTCTAAAGAATTTGTGAATACGACTAGTAAGTTATTCAAGAAAGATTCAACAATTACATACCAGTTTGTAAAGCCTTTAAATATTGATTATTCCAAATTAGAAAAGCAAAATCTAATTATTTTGGGCGAGGTTAAAGAGATCTCAAATGGTTTGATTTCGGAATTAAAGAAGGCAACAGAGCAAGGAAGTGATGTAGCCGTTTTTCCATCTGGTAATGGAAGCTTAGTAGATTATCAAAGTTTAAGTGCCGTGTTCGGTGGTTTTAGAATAGGTGGAGTTGATACCAATGAAATACAAATCGAAAGTATTCTTAGCAATCATTCCTTTTTCAGCAATGTATTCAAGAAAGAAAAGATATCGGTAAACACTAAGAAAGCATTTCCGATTTTAAAACAACATTTTCCAATTTCGGTTTCTAGTGCCGAACCATTAATGTATAAGGCAGATGGAACGCCATATTTGATTAAGTCTAACAATTTGTATTTCTGTAGTGCAGGTATCTCACGAGAGAATTCCGGATTGAAAAGTCATGCATTGGTTGTTCCAATCTTCTATCAACTGGTTTTTAATGCAATCAAATCTGCTCAAATTCAGTACTTCACAAGTGATTATATTAATATTAAAACTCCAGTTGTTGACAATTCTAATCGAATTGAGATCAAAATGAAAGATCAACCAACTTATAAAACGCAAGTTGTAAAAGGTGGAAGTGGAGTTGTTTTACCTGCGAACTTTCAACGAAATGGGCATTACACAGTTGTTCAAAACAATATGATCACCGATGCTTTTTCTATTAACAATAACAGGTCTGAAAGTAAAGAGATTAGTCAGCAAATAATAAACGTAAAGGCTTTAAGCGAGCAAGATGGAAGTTTCGAATTGTTCTATGCAAGTAGTGGAAATGTAGAAAGTATTTTAAACAAATCACTGCATTCTGAAACGTACTGGAAGTTCTTATTGATCGCCGCATTTGTTTGTCTGATTTCAGAAATGTTGGTAATTCGTGTTTTTGGACGATAATTTCTCTTGAATAAACCAGTATTTTAATTATTTTTGTTCAAATCTCTTTGTTATGGATGCACTTATCAAGTCTGCAAAAATTATTAGTCCTAACTCTCCCTTTCATTTAAAAACCAAGGATATATTGATATCTGACGGTAAGATCGAAAAAATCGAAGACAGCATCTCAGCTGACTGCGAGACGATTTCAATTGAAGGCTTAGTTGTTTCAGACGGTTGGTTAGATCTTTTCAGTGTGATAAGAGAGCCAGGTCATGAAGACAAGGATACCATAGCAGGATTACTAGCCAGCGCAGCCAAAGGAGGATTTACTCAGATTTTAGGAATTTCGGGGACAACACCACCAATGGATAACAAGGCTCAAGTTCAGTATGCTAAAATGAACAGTGCTGGGAACGTTGTAACACTCTTACCTGCCGGAACAGTAACAGAAGGTCAGAAAGGAGAAGAAATCACGGAGATGTACGATATGCACCTTTCAGGAGCCGTTGCCTTTTCAGATGGAAAGAGAACATTATCAAATCCAGAATTATTAAAAAGAGCATTACTTTACACAAAACCATTTGGTGGAAAGATCATCACGTACTGTGAAGATAAGATGGTAGCCAACAATGGAATGATAAGCGAAGGAGAAGTTGCTGCAACCTTAGGATTGAAAGTAAGACCAGCCCTAGCTGAAGAAATAGCAATTAATAGAGATTTATTTATAGCTGAATATACAGACGCAGCCATACACATAACTGGAGTTTCGAGTAAGAAATCTGTAGAGATTATAAAAGAAGCAAAAGCAAAAGGAATTCAAGTTACCTGTGATGTTAACATCGCAAACTTGTTCTTTACGGACGAAGCAGTTACTTCTTTCGAACCTAACTTTAAAGTCCTTCCTCCATTAAGAAGTGAAGCAGACAGACAAGGTTTGATCGATGGTTTAAAAGCAGGAGTAATTGATGTTGTAACAAGTGGACATACACCTCAGGATATCGAAAGCAAGTTTTGTGAATTCGATAACGCTGAATTTGGAGCCGTTACTTTAGAAGCAACATTTAAAGCACTTTATACAGTCTTGAAAAACGACATGTCTATCGAGCAGATCATCGCCTTAGTTTCAACAGCACCAAGTAAAGTTTTAGGACTAAACGGAAAGATAGCAGTAGGATCAGAAGCCAACTTAACACTTTTTGTAGGGTCAGAAGCAACTGAGTTTAAACTTGCAGATGTAAAAAGCGGATCGAAAAACGCACCATTCATTGGAACTTCATTAGAAGGTAACGTTGTAGGTGTTGTGAATAACAATCAACTACACTTGAACTAAACGTAGGAATGAGTTTCCTTAAGAACGTATTAACATTTCCTTTTACCCTTTGGGTGATTAAAGGTCAAATGAAATTCCAAAATGCGTTTATCAAATCGTTTCTAGCACCAATTGTTGATCGTTTCGAGAAATCAAACGATGGATCATTATCAGAATTGACTTTTAAGAAAATAAAGAATTATTACGGATTAGGTTCTGTTGTGTTAGCTGGTGAAGCTATTGCAGGATTGCATGGTGAGCGACTAACTAGAAAAGAAAGGAAGGCGCTTACGTGTATTTCCGCTATCACGGGATTGTATGATGACTTCTTTGATTTATCATCTCCAGATCTTGAACGCATTAAGAATTTGTCCGATATAGATAAAGAAGTTCCCAATTTAAACACACATGAATCATTGTTTAGAGCGCTGTTGAAAATCGCACTCGACAATATTGATGATGTGAAAACATCAAAACGATATGCTGAAGAAGTTTATAAGCAACAAGTAGCTAGTTTAAGGCAGAAGAGAGACGCTTTAAGCTGGAAAGAGTTATATGATATAACAATTCTTAAAGGAGGCGCGTCGTTGCTTTTATATCGCTCTGTTTTTAATACAGGTATTTCAGAACAGGAAGCGGAGGCGTTATTCTTAGTTGGTGGACAACTTCAGGTTTGCAACGATATATTCGATGTTGTAAAGGATTTGAAAGAAGGGATCAATACAATTGGTACAAAAGCGAAAACAATTGATCAACTGAGAGGACTACTAGTTAAAATGGATACTCAGAACAGGTTAAAGATTGAAGCGCTTGATTTACCAAACACAAAGTATTTCAACAACAGAATTAAGTTTGTAACGAGTCAAACTTATGTTGCTTTGGATTTATATGAAAAAGCAACTAAGGATACGAACGGCGAATTTAGGCCTGAGTCTTATGATTCGAAACAAATTACTTTAGCAATGGATCGCCCGCTTAATTTTTTAAAAGCGGTTGGGAAGTATTGTTCTTAATGATTTCACAAATTACTCGCGCGAATGTTCCAGAGGACATGCGTGTGTACTGAGAACCGTGTCTTCAGACACGACTAATTATAGTTTTTAACTTGCGTCTGAAGACGCGAATCTCGATACACACGCATGTCCTCTGGAACATTCGCGCGAGTGTATGACATCAGATGATGAGGAGATATGTTATTGCTGTTTCGAATTTTCACACCGTCTTTTTTAACGCTAGTTTAACATTTTACAGTCTTTAATCACCTTTACTTTTTTGTACTTTAGGTCGGGCGAAACGTCGTTTCAAAAAAGTTAATAAACGCAGTTATGGATCAAAAACTGAAAAAACGGTTAGGCTTAAGTTCACTTGTGCTTTTTGCAACTTTAGTATATAAGTTGATTGATTTCCCTGGAGGGATGATTTTGTCAGGGTTGTTTATTGGCGGTATTATGATCGTTCTGATTTTGATGGGGGTAACTGTTTTGACCGGTGTAATATTTATAGTTGCGAAGAAACTGGACTTTTGGACTGTCTTTTTCGCTTTAACTACAATTTCATTTTGTGTTTTTCATTATCAAATTTATTCTCCGACTTTAAAAATTATTGTGCCCGAAAACTACACTGGACAAGTCTGTCTAGTAAAATCAACGGTGCCAGAAGATATTTTGACTTTGGATTCAAACGGTATTGGATACTTAAATCATCGGGATTTTGGTGATTCCTATACGAAGCCAATTGTAGTGGATACAAAAGGCAATGACTTATCAAAACAGTGCGTAGGGTTTAATCCTCATACATTTTACGCATTAGGAACGTCAAGCGGATCTGATAAAAGCTATAAAATTATATCTATGTCATTTGATCTAGTGCCAGAAGATAAGATAGGAATAAAGCAATACTATAATACCGATTTAATGGATCTGGTGGATAGAAATAAAATTGATACTACGGTGTCCAAATAATAAAGAAAATTTCAAAATGTAACTACTTTTACTTTATGCATTCTTCTTGAAATATTAACAGTTACGCTATGAAATCACTATTTACAGTTTGCTTATTTCTTCTCCTTGGACAATTGGGCTTCGCTCAAAATAATGATAAATGGACTTCTTTTTCAGATAAAAAATCTGAACTGACTGGGTTTAAGAACTTAAAAGGAGAAGTAATGATTGAGCCTAAGTTCATGGGGTTCACTATTGCGAAAGTATTCGATGTAATCATAGCTGTAATGGAAGAAGACAGCGGTACGTTTAAAACTTACTATTTGATAAAGTCAGGTAAGAAAATTGGAAATGACAGTCTGCATATATTCGACAATGGAGCTGACTGTGAGAATGAAGGCTTTATTAGGTTCAGAGATAAGAAGACCGATAAGGTTGGAATGTTTGATGAACATAGAAACTGAAATAATTAAAATTGTTTCTTGAAACCAGTGTTTATGTCGTTGTTACTGGTTTGTTTACAGTGTTTTGTATGTTTTTTTAAAGTAAATAAAAAACAGGTTTATTCAGTTCTTTGTTTCATTGTAGATTAAAATATGACTACCTTGTTAACTCTTGTAATTATTATGTTATGATTCCCGTTTTTAGAATAGCTATTCGTTGTACTTTATTGTTATGTTTTGTGTTGTTTGGAAACGATAGTTTAGCTCAGGCAACTCCTAATCCATGTGAAACTCCGAGTGTTGTTTGTGGAGTTAATGCAAGGAATGGAATAATAAATTCCTTTGGTTCTGATACTGTTTTATATGCAACAGTAGGAAGGTCTATGCCATTTTGGTTTGCAATAGGAGATACTAATTCTGGACATGTAGATACTACAGCTAATTGTGTTTTTAATATAAGTATAATTGGAGGGCCTGGTGTAATAGAGGGAAATAGATTTACGGATATTAATAAATACGCATACTACGATAGTATCTCTTTTACAAAAGTAGGACTTTACATGGTTTATATATCTGAAGGGTATTCTCAATTAGAAGACACGATTTATTTTAGAGTTCCACCAGAAGTTGATTTTTGTACTGAGTCTCCTGGTGGGGATTGTGGACTAGCAAAAGGAAATAAAATCTTTGCAAAAGCAAGATCTAGTAATGTAATACCGGTTGATGCAGTATTTCCAATTAAGGTTGGAGTTATAGATTCAATTTCTCAAATGCTGGATTCTACATTTGTTGGAACTATATATGTTGAAAAAGTAAGTGGGCCAGGAGTGATGTACGGAAGCTTAAGCATGACTGGGATAAAGTGGTTTGATTTCACAAATATTCGCTTTAGTCAAGAAGGAAACTATACAATAAAATTTTATGAGGAAGACTCTTTGCAGTATAAAAGTACTACGGTTAATCTAGTCGTTATTGGGACTACAAGTTTATCTAAGGTGTATTCACCTCAATTACAAGTCTACCCGAATCCTTTTACAGATCAGATCAATATTGATATCCCTCAAAAAGAAAGTGATGTAATTGTTTCTGTTTTTGATGCAATGGGTAAGAAGGTATTAGAACAGAGCTTTCCTAATCCTGAAAATGTTATTTCAATGAATGCAGAAGAGTTAAAGTCAGGTGTTTATTTATTGAGTGTTCTGTCTTCTGGTTCATCAATCCCTTCCAAAAGTATAATCATAAAAAAATAAGCTTTCACTGTCTGGAATAAATTCCAATCTTTCAATCTCAATTGTTATTTAGGCATCTAGGTTCCCGCATTCGCGAGAATATCATGGTTTGATCAAGGTTTAATTGTAATTCAATAAACAAAGGCTGATACATCAATAATAGGGGATAGTATCTTTTTCTCGTTTTTGTTTAAAGGTGTTCGTGAATTAAATGTGATCTTTAAAAATGGTGAGTCTGAGATTATCTCGGGGAGGTTGCATAAGAATGGTTGGAAAAGCTTGAAGTGGGAAATTAATAAAAGATTAGTATTGGTTGAGAAACTCTAAAAAGGATAATCAATTCTTTGTACTTTTTGATTTAACGAAGTGTAATCTAAAAGGTAAACTATCCGATTTATAATCGGTTTTATAACATAAGGTTTACATTAAATTTAAATACCGATTATAAATCGGATAGTTTACCTTCTAGATTTCCGTTTCACTCAAATCAAGAAGTACTAGTTGAGTCAAAAAAAACTTAATCGAATGCTTTTAAAAAGGATAACCAACTCCGAAATTATATTGAGTTTGATCATATTCCATTTTCCATAATGTTCTATTATAAGCTTGTTTCAAAGGAACACCAACATCAAAACGAAAAAGGAAAAAATCGAAATCGAATCTAACTCCTAATCCTGGAGAGACTGCGATTTCTTTATAAAATCGATTGAATTGGAAATCTGGATCTAAGTCATCTGCATCTTCATCCGGTTCTTTAGTCCAAACATTCCCTGCATCAATAAATGCAGCTCCTTTAAAGATAGAAGTGATAGGGAATCTATATTCTATGTTGGCTTCAATTTTAATCTCTCCTAATCGATCTATCGTGTTTGACTCATCTACAAACGATCCAGGACCCAAAGTTCTTTGTCTCCACCCTCTAACACTGTTGGCTCCACCAGAATAGTATAATTGATCAAAAGGAATTACCCCGTTTTTATCCAAAGGAATTCCAAAACCAATGAAGCTTCTCACAGCTATTTGCTGACTGTGTTTAAAGTTGAAGTATTTTCTATAATCCATTTGAGCTTTAAGGAATGTAGCGTAACGTACACCCCAAAGTGTTATCGCATTTGATTCTGCTGCCCGTTGTTCACCTCCAAGTGCACTTACTATTATTGCTGATGGACCAACAAGGTATCCTTTCAATAATAAGTAATCTGAATTTCTAACTCCTGGCTTTGCTTGGTTGTTGTATGTAAAAGAATACTTTACTCCTGAACTAATCGCATCTTCAAATTTAAATCTCTGTTGAGGACTTAGCTTATCTAGTTCAGTAAGGATCTCACTGTCTTTCGTTACAAAAGAGAAGTTAATATCAGGAACACTAATCTCATGTTTCTTGTATTTCCCTTCATTCCATTCATATTTCATGGAAGCATTGGTAAGGAAGCGTGTATACTGTGTACGTTTTTGAAAGTTGAAGTAAGATGATATCGTAGTTTTTGGGAAAGCGTTTTTTCTGATTCTATCGTTTAAGGCTTTGAATAAGAATAATCTTGGAAAAGTAACCGATAAGCGAGGTCCCATGTTGGAAGCATATCTGTTCTCAGATGTTCCTAAGTCTTCAAAACCACCGCTGATTGACAAAGAAAGAATTTCGGAACCTTTAAAAGCATTTTTATTAGTAAATCGAATTTGTCCGCTTAAACCAAAACCTTCACGGAAGATTCCCATAACCTCAGTTGAGATAGACATTTTTGCAGCGGGATTAAGCAAGATTAGAACATCTAGAGAGTAGTTCCCTGCACTATCTACAATCTCAGTGTGTTTAATTTTTATATAACTGAACATTCCCAAGTTGGAAAGCTGACGGTAGGTAATACTTTCTAGTTTTTGGTTGTAAAATTCCCCTTCGTGGAAGAATATACTTCTATAAAGGGGATTGGGTTTAAACTTAGACGGGCCATTACTTAAGAATGTAACACCTTCGAATTCGACACTATCAGTAATTCTATTCTTTTTAGCATAAGGATCATAATCCGTTTGAATAGAGATGTTATTGATCCTGTATCTTCTATGTAAGGTATCTGTTTTTCGAGGTTGTTTAATTTTTGTGATAATGATAGTTTTGTTTTTCGCCTTTCCGGTATCTACATCAAAAGAGATATAATTTTCTGCAAACTTGTAATATCCTAAGTTTTGAAAACTTGTTACAATTCTTTCTCTCTCACTTTGTAATTGATCAAGTTTTAGAATTTGACCTTTTTGAAAAGTCCTATTGTGTTTTTTTGATTCGTAAAATAAATTAAGATCAGCTTGTTCAATGTTGTGCCCTATTGAATCGATGATTACAGGATCACCAGGAGCAACGATGTATTTTACAGTTGTCTTTTTTGTCTTCCATTTTGAAACACCTAAAATCTCACTATCCTTCATTTCATGCTTAATAACAGCATTATAATAACCGAGGTTTTGCAAGTGAATCTTTAATTGTTGTTCAGATCTAGATATTAGGTTAGAATCTAATATTACAGCTTCGTGTTCCTCGTCTGGGTCTTTATTAGGGTTGTACCAAAGATTTTTCCATTGTAAACCCAATCTCCAAGTACCAAAAAGAATTGCTCTATTTGGTTTTTGTCTAACGTAACTTAGAAGGTCTTCTTTATCTAGATCTTGATTCCCTTTAATTTCTAATTTATTTTTTTTCAATAGCCTTTCATTGTCTTCTAAATACCTCGTAGTTAGTTGATGCTTAGTACATCCAGCTAATAAAAAAGCAATAATTAGGATATTGAAATATGTAGAAAAACTGTTTTTCAAAAAAAATAAGAATAATGTAAAAATCTAAATAGCTAATTTAGTAACAATTTATCGCTCAATCCTTATGTTATCAAAAAATAAGATCAAGTTTATAAGATCCCTTCAGCAAAAGAAAATGAGAAACGAAGCGGGGTGTTTCGTTGTTGAAGGTAGAAAAGGAATTGAAGAATTACTTAAGGCAAATTGGACAATTAAAGAACTATATGTTTCTGAGGCAATTGCCATTAAGTTTAATGGTTTGTTGACTGGTAAAGACTTTAGTGTTGAGTCTGAAAACGCAATTGAAAATGCATCAGGTTTAAAAAATAATAAAGAAGGAATTGCGGTTGTAAGTTTTAAGACACCTGATCCTATTAAATGGACAAATGGATTTGTTCTTTATTTAGATAATGTTTCTGATCCAGGAAACTTAGGAACTATTATTAGAACTGCAGATTGGTTTGGAATTCCCCATGTGGTTTGCAATGATCGCACGGTTGATTTTTATAATCCAAAAGTAATTCAGAGTACGATGGGAGCTTTTACCAGGGTAATTCCATCTTATATTAATGTTGAGGATTTAAAAACAATGATTCCTAAAGATTACCCTGTTTACGCTACTTTTCTAGATGGAGAATCTCCAAATAGATTACAAGGAAGTGAAAACGGATTATTGGTGATGGGAAGTGAATCTCATGGAGTTTCAGAATCGTTTTTAGCATTGAATCCAATTAAAATTACGATTCCATCAGGAACAGATTCCATTACTGAATCTTTAAATGTGGCGATAGCGACATCGATTTTGTGTTATGAAATAAATCGCAAAGGATAATGTGTGGAATTAACGGAATAGTAACCAGAAGCATTGATTTTCCAATTTTAAAATTTGGAGCTTCAATGAATCAATTAATCAGACATCGTGGTCCTGATGATGAAGGTGGTGTTGCGTTTAACGATCATGGTAGTTTTCCTTTAGCGTATCAAGATTCTGTAAAACGAGAGGATACAATACCTTATTTGGCTTTTAAGAATACAGATGAGGTAGTAGCTCCAAAAGTTTGGCTAGGTCATAGAAGGTTATCGATATTAGATTTATCTCCGTTAGGGCATTGTCCAATGACGGATGATTCTAAAAGATACTGGTTAACCTATAATGGTGAAATATATAATTACATAGAAATTAGGAATGAGTTAAAACAACTCGGGTGTACGTTTGTTTCTGAAACAGATTCTGAGGTTGTATTAAAAGCATATATCCAGTGGGGGGAGAAATGTGTTGATCGATTTAATGGAATGTGGGCCTTCGTGATATACGATACGCAGGATCAAACCTTCTTTGGATCTAGAGATCGTTTTGGTGTTAAACCATTCTATTATAGTTTAACAGATTTAGTCTTTTCATTTTCTTCAGAACAGAAAGCTTTAGTTGAAAGTGGTGTAGTTGAAAAAGGAATAAATAAAAAAGCAGTGTATGATTATCTTGCTTTTACTCAAATAGAAAATCAGCAAGAAAGCTTTTTTAAGAATATTATAGAATTATCTCCAGGTTGGAATATTAAGTTTTCTTTGAAAACATGGAAGCTAGAGACTGAGCAATTTTACGATTTGAAATTTAACGATCAAACGGAAGTCTTTGAAGCGAAGAAAGAAGCTGAGATGATTGAAGAAATCAGTTCGTTATTTAAAAGTTCGATTGATTTAAGAATGCGTTCAGATGTTCCCGTTGGATCTTGTTTAAGTGGTGGGATTGATAGTTCTGCAATAGTAGGAGGGATGGCTAGTTTAGGTTTTGGAAATATCAATACTTATACTGCTTGTTCACATGTTAAGGAGTTAGATGAATCTCATTATGCTCAAAAAGTTGTTGAAGCTAATAAAACGAAATGGCATAAGATAACGCCTACTTCTGATGAGTTGTTAACTGATTTAGAAGAATTGGTTTATTGTCAGGATATACCTTTATTTTCTACGAGCACATACGCTCAGTTTCGAGTAATGAAAAAGGTGAAAGAAACAGGTGTTAAAGTAGTTTTAGATGGTCAAGGAGGAGATGAGCTTTTTGCTGGTTATTTGCCACATCACACCAACGCTTGGTTGGATTTACTAGGAAAAGGAAAGCTTGGTGATTTAACAAAAAGTTTAAAAGATTACGGTTCTTTAAATTCAGGAATGCGCTTTTTCTTTAAGCAGTACCTTAGATTTTATGGGTTGAAGAAATTACCTGCACCAATGTATAAAAGCATGATGCAGCGTTTCTATAAAGAGCACGATTATATTAGTGATGATCTTAAAGATGTTTATTCAAAGCAAGCTTTTGGTGATTATCAGAAAGATTTACCTCAGTCCTTAAATGGATTGTTGAAGTATGAGTTTTATAATACCAGATTGAAGGGGTATTTAAAGTGTGAGGATCGTTGTAGTATGTGGCATTCTGTTGAAGCTAGAACTCCATTTGCAGATGATGTTCCTTTGATTGAAAAAGTGTTTAGTATTTCAGGGAATTACAAGATTAAGGATGGTGTTAAAAAGCATCTTTTAAAAGAAGCGACTAAAGATTTATTACCTACTGATATATATAATCGTAAGGATAAAATGGGTTATATAACACCTAATAATCTTTGGATTAAAGAAATTAAGAATGATCTTAAGTCTTATTTCACTGAGGATCTTGAGGAGTATTATAATTACGATCGATTGATGAAAGATTATGATCAGTTCTTTGATCAGACGCATTTACCGGAAAATCAGCGCATGTTTAAGTTTATCGCTTTTGCTGTTTGGAAGAAGCGATTTGGTATGTAGGGGAATATTTTATTTTTATAAAGCATTAATTTTTCAATTTATCGATTCATCCATTTTTCAATTGATTAATTAATCTATTAATTTCTTCAGATTTGCCATTGTTTCGGAGATACACTACTGTCCAGAATAAAAATTGAATCCAGTTCATAAATGTAGGGGTGCCTCTTATGGGTACCCAGCACGTAGTAGTGTTAATGTGAAATGCTGTGTTTCGGATACCCACAAGCAGGCTGTGTCATAATAGAAGTTTTATATATTTGTTCTTATGG
>CAWVWF010000094.1:0-13527 GCA_963933885.1 uncultured Flavobacteriales bacterium
TTGTCGAATTCTATTTTCAAATGGACCAATTTTTGGGAAGACTACATTATCCACTATATTATAATTAAAGATGTGTTATGGTCATTTAATCACAAACACCAAACATGTCATTAACTGTAGGACCTTAAGTTAGCTTTTCAAAGAAAGAAATTGAATTTTCCTTGCTAAGTGTTTTGTCTATATAACTTAAAAATAAAGTGTCTGTAATCTCTTTGCTATTGTTACATGCGTATATTGTATCAGGGATTTCTCTGAAATCAATCACGGTGTAATAACTATATTCCAATGTGTCATTATCGACAATGAAGTACTTTATTTCTTCAGATTGATCAGGAGAAATGGCTAGAAACTCAACATCTTTTGCCGTGAAAAAGGGGAATTTAAAATAAGTAGAAACAATAAATCTATTTATGTTGATAGCCTTGTTTTCTTCGTTGATTGAATTGTAGATAGCTGCATTTTTATTACTAAAACTTCCCGTTCTACCAGAACAGTCTCCAATTATTATCCACATAACAATGGGGTAAATTGGAAGGGTAACCAACATTGTCCAAGTTAATATACGTTTGAGAAGTCTCAGGATTTTCATGATGTATTTAAATTTGAGTTTTCACCCATTTTATTAGTTCATTTCTTTGAGTTTCTTCCATCTCTCCACATAATATAAGATGGTTTTGGTAGTGTGATTTATTACGGTAGGCATCGATTAAAAAGAGCGTTTGATTTCCTAATGTTGTTTTTCCATGTGGAATAGTAGATGAGAATTGAGTCATGATGCATTTAGCACGAACTTCAGATAGTATTAAGGTTGCTAAATATTTAAAGTCTTTATGTGTGATCCAGTTACTGTCTTGCATTCCACGAATCATTAGTATATGATTGAAAAGTGAGTCGTCAGGGGTGTTTGAGTCATCTTTTATTTGTTCAATATATTCAGTTACAGTCAGCTCATTTACATATGTATAAGTATGTTGATTGTTTACATGGCTTTCTTTTTCTCTATTTAGGTAAAGGAAGCTGAGCGTAAAACATATGATAAAGAAAATGACTGTTACGTATTTCATATGAATTACTGTATTATTGATTACTATCCTTATTTATAATGATGCTTGTTCTTAACAGGGAGAATGCTCCGAACAAAATGATTACTCCACCTATAAAGAAAGCTGTTGCTGAATTTTTTGAGAATAGATAGCAAAAGGTATTGAATAATCGAGCAATAAATCCATTATGAAAAACTCCAAGGGGATACATTGGGAAGATAATTACAAAGGTTAATATCGTATTGAGTATAGATGTTTTATACTTCCAGTTTATAATAGCTATGAGTAATATTCCAACAATAAAGCTTCCTAACATCAACCGATATGGATTGGCTAGTATTTCACCCATTGTTTGATCTGTTAGGGATTCAACTGCATGATAATCGTTTCTCATTAAAGCATGGTAAATGTCAGCTTGAGTAGCAATATAAAGTCTTTTTACTCCAGTAATAAGAAAGAATAGAAATGCGCTTTCAATAAATATTAACTTAAGGTTTAATTTTTTCAGCATTTATTAAATCATGTGATAATCAAGTTAACTATAGGACGCTCGTCTTGAGTTGAAAAAACAATATTATTTGGAAATTGAAAGTTAAGCTGAAGTTTTTAAAGGGCAAAAGCTTTTGTGATATAGCTTATTTTGGTTCTGCGCCAAATTCATAAAAATCGCCTTTATTACCACATTTGATTAAGAACCCTAGTGGAACACCAGCATTAAAAGAAATAGTATTTTTCTTACAGTTTTTTGAATGTTCAAAGAAGTAGAGCTCATGGCCAATTATTTTATAAGGTAGATCATCAAAATAAACATAGTAATCACCTAGGTATTCGTTTTTTTGATTGAAGATTATAATTCTTGAGGTTCCTCTTTTTGCTCCCCAGATTAGAAAAGAAGTCATTACTTTAAAAACTTGAGTTTCGCTTTTGATTTCACCTAGGTAATTTAAGGTGAGTTGTTGACCATTTTTAACGTTCCATTTACCATATGTGAAAGTACTGTCTGGAATGTTTTTATGTAAGACTAGGCTTCTTAAGCTATCTTCATTGGTTTGGCTAAAGGATAATAGGTGAAAGAGAAATATTATTGAAAACAGGAATGTTTTATGTGCCATGTTAAATGTTTGGCTAAAAGTATGAAGAGTTTATAGGAAAAGGGAGGCTTATGTTTTGAAGTTGGATTTGGAGTTATTAAGCGACTCTGTTTTATGATTATTTGTGAGCTTAAAGATATTGAAACGTCTAGGTTTCCACCTTCGCGAGAATGACAAGTTTTGTTTGTGTAATTATATGAAAATTGTCATTCTCAAGTAGACGCTCAATAATAACTTTTATCGAAACAAAAATCGATGATCAAATTGATGTTGTGCATTAGTAAGCTTTTGTTTAAAAAACGTCCTCATCGTTTTTTGCAAGGTGTTCACGGTATGCAGAGAAGATCTTAGATTTAGAAACGAAACCGTAGTATTTACCTTCTTTCTCAACAGGTAGATTCCATGCATGTGTTCTATCAAAATGTTCCATTACTGAATCCAAGCTTTCATCATGTTTGATGATAGCAGGAGCAGGGTGCATGATGAATGAAAGTGGAATGGTATACTTTTCTGGTTTGAAAATTAAATGTCTAACATCATCTAAAAGGATAACTCCTTTTAATTCTCCTTCATCGTTTAAGACTGGGAAGATATTTCTGTGTGATTGTGAAATTGCATCAACCAGTTCGGCAATCGTTTCATTGTCATTAACACAAACTAAATCCTTTTCGATAACCTTGATAACATCAATTTCTCTAAGAACAGAGTGATCTTTGTCGTGTGCTACTAAATCACCATCCTTAGCTAAGCGCTTTGTAAAGTAGGAGTGTTTGTTATATTTATATGATGTTCCAAAAGAGATTCCAACAACAATCATTAGTGGAATATATAATTCGTATCCACCAGTAACTTCTGCGATAAGGAAGATAGCTGTTAATGGTGCGTGCATTAATCCAGCAGCAACTCCACTCATTCCAACTAGGGTGAAATTGTTTTCTGGAATATTCATTCCCACCATGTTTAATAATCTTGCTAAAACAAATCCTGCAACACCTCCAATGAACATGGCTGGGGCAAAGACTCCTCCGTTTCCACCAGCTAGTTTTGTGAATGCTGTTGCGTAAACTTTAAGGAAGATAGTACCTAACAGAAAGATGATTAATGCCCAAGATTCTGTTCCTACTTGATCGAAATTAGGTAGGGAAGAATAGATTGTACCTTGTAAAATGTCAGTGTGTTCACCATTTAGTAATTGACGTAGTGTATAATAACCTTCTCCATATAGGGTAGGGAAGAGTATTAATAACACACTTAGAAATCCACCTGCTATCCAGAATTTTTTCCAAGGTTGAGTTTTATATTTTAAAAACCGAGCATGTAGTTTTGCTGATACTTTATTGAAATATAAAGATAGCAATCCTGTGACCGCTCCAAGAAGTACATAGAAAGGAATATCTGAAACTTCTAGTTTTGATAATTCTACCTTATCGAATATTGCTGATTGACCACTTACGATTAAAGAGACAATAAATGAAGTTGCGGAAGCGAAAAGAAGCGGTATCATAAACGCTACTTTTAATTCTACTAATATGATTTCGAGTACGAAAATTACTGCTGCGATAGGGGAGTTAAATAAGGCACTGATAGCCGCTGCTGCTCCGCAACCTAGTAAAAGTATTTTTCTTTTTGGGTTGAGGTGGAATATCTGACTAATTCCTGATCCTAATGCAGATCCTGTAACTACAGATGGGCCCTCTAGTCCAACCGATCCTCCAAAACCAACTGTTAATGAACTGGCGATAACATGACCGTATGTGTGTAATGTTTTTATGAATCCTTTCCTTTTACCTATAGAATATAGTACGAAAGGAACTCCTTGTGTTAATCTTCCGTTTGCTACATATTTAACAAACAATACAACTAGGGCAATCCCGAACATCGGGAAGATGAAATAGACAAAGTTTTGGTAGTCTTCTAAAATTCCTTCTCGAACACCTTCTTCAATAAAGTTGATAAGGAATTTAAGTAAACTTGCAACCAACCCTACAACTCCACCTATGAATATACTTAATATCGCTAGGAAACGCTTGTCGCTTAGGTGTTTAATTCGCCACTTAAGGAACTTGGTAAGAAGTATGTTCGCTTTTGCTTTCATTTTTCGGAACGCAAAGATACGATGATTTAGTTGGGTAGAGTTTTATTTTCTAAGCTTTTTCAAAAAGAATAGTTCGTTGGCAACAAAGTAGAACCCATAAGTGTAATCTGGAAATTCAGGTTTGTCTAAATCAATATAAATTTCTGTCCTTAATTCTAAGTGTAAGTTTTTGGTAATAGGACGTTTAAGTGTAAGTTTTCCTGTGAATATTTTTCGGTTGTCTTCTTTTAGCTCTTGTTTCTTTTCTGAAACATTCATTAATAAATATTCACCTCTAGATGCTATGAATTTTTCACCTTCCCAATATCCAGCTTCAGCTTTGAAATATTTATGATCAACATAACTTGTAATGTAAGACCCATTTCCATGTTTGTAGTGATGAAAGTTATTCCCTTTTTCAGGTAAACGAAGTCCTCTATAAAAGAATGTTTTATGAGCAATTCCATATTTAAGATGCTTAGATTCGAAATCCATATTAAGACCATAGGCACCTGAGAAAAGATAAATTGAAGGACCATCATAAGTATCTATTTCTCCACCTTTGTGAGATAACGTAGTTTGAAAATCTCCACGAAGTTTGAATTTGCTTTTATCTATGAATTTAAATTTTGAATGATTTCCAACTGTGAATTCTTCTTGGAAAGGATCTCCTTTGAAAATGAATTTTTCCCAGTCTAACCATAAATCAGTCTCAATATATTTGGATTTATGTAGATATTGAAAGCCATATTCGATGTTGTTGGTGTAATATCTGTCAAACCTAAAAAGTGGTTCTGCTAATTCGTGATTTAAATTTCCGTAAATATTCCCGAAAATTAATTCATGTCCTTTTCCAATTGAGTGATGGATAGAAAAAATTGGAATGGTTTGCGAGAATGATTCAACTCCTGAATACTTCATAGCATAAACACCAAGATTTACTTTAGTGTTTTTGTTAAAGAAATATTCTAAAGTTGGTTTAATGTGAAATCCAATCCCCGTTTTCCCGTCAGCATGATTGCTAAGGTATTCATTGTTTTTATTGAATGTCGTACTCTCAAATCTAAGGTTTAGATCGTATTCACAAGTATCGCATAAATACGATTTTGTTTGGAGCGATTGCGCATCGGTAGTGAATTGAAATAAAGTAAGTAAAATTACTGTTGTACTAATTGCTATTCTGCTCATAATTTGGGGGTTCAGAATAGTCTTGTAAGAAATAATAGGTAGGTAATCTACGGTTAATTTATTTTTATTGTTACGTGTTTTTACTGGTGTTTTTTTTATTTGTTTTTTGAAGCTTAAAGTAAGCTGTTAAAAATCAGATAAACATCACCATCTTTTATTAGATTTGTGACACTAATTTTTAAACAAAAAAACATGTCGGCTTGGGGTATTTCTAATTTCGAAAATGATAGTGCATTAAATTGGATTGAGAATCTAATTGAACAAGCAGATGGTAGCTCAATTGATGGAGCTATTAAAAGTTTTGTGACTTCTTTTGATTCTGAAGAAACTTCTTTAATTGAATGTTCTAAGTTTTTAGCAGTTGCCGAAGTATTGGCTGGATTATTAGGAAGTCCAAGTGAAGATTTTCCTGATGAATTAACGGATTGGGTAGAGACAAAATATATTAAGATTGAGCAAGATATTATCGATAAAGCAAAAGAAGGTGTTGCTTTAATAATAAAAGATAGCGAAGCGAAAGAAATGTATTTGGGTTCTGGATACCAGAAATCATGGGATGAAACTCAAAATGGTTTACTTAAAAGATTATCTGAATGATACTTTTCGGGAAAAAAGATAAGCATGTTGCAACGGAGCAGTTGCCAAAGGAGGTTTGTGAGAAATGCGATAAAAGAGGTGGTGTTGTAAGTATATTCCAAATTTATTTTCACATTTTATTACTTCCTGTTATTCCTGTTTCTCGAAAAACAGCATCGCAATGTTTACAATGTAGAGAAATTAAAACGGAGAAATTCTTTTCGGAATCTCAAATTGAAGTTGCAAATCAGTTGAGAGCAGAAAATAAAACACAACTTTGGTCGATGATCGGAGGTGGTATGTTATTTATATTTTTAGTTGTTAAGCTAATTTTAAAGTGGACTTAAATTAAGAAGCGATGGTACTAAGTTTTGGAGAGGTTTTAATGGATTGTTTACCTGATAAGAATGTAATAGGTGGCGCACCATTCAATGTTGTTACGCATATTAAAAGATTGGGAGAATCTTCTGGAATTATAAGTAAGATTGGAACAGATGAACTTGGTGGTGAAATTGCAGATTTTTTAAAGACTGAAAAGATTGATCAATTCGTTCAAAAAGATAGTTCATACAAAACTGGATATGTAACAGTTAAGTTTATCGAAGGACAACCTAATTATACAATACATTCAGGATGTGGATGGGAGTTTTTAGATTTTGAAAATACTGCATCTCCTGAATATTTTGTGTTTGGAAGTTTGGCTTTACATTTTCCTAAAAACAAGGAGTCATTTTTAAAATATAAAGCAGCCTTTAAAGATGCTAAGTTTATTTGTGATTTAAATTTAAGAACACCTTTCTTCTCTAAAGAGAATATAGAATTGTGCTTGTCTTCTACAGATATTCTTAAAATTAACGATGAAGAGTTAGATTATTTAGCTGCTGAATATAAGGTTGATAATCCTATCGCTTGGTTAAAGGAAACTTACGGAATTACAAAAGTAATTTTAACTAAAGGTTCTAAAGGTGCAACCGTATATTGGGATGAAGAAGAGGTTAGTGGCGATGTTGTTCCTGTAACAAATATGCAAGATACTGTTGGTGCTGGTGATTCATTCACTGCATTATTTATATACGGTTTACTTAAGAATGTACCATTACAAGAAAACTTAAAAAGAGCAAGTGCTTTTGCTTCGTTAATATGTGGACAGTCTGGTGCTATTCCTTCTGATTTATCAATTTACGATGCTTATAAATTGTAATGAAGAATTTACTACTGATATTTTTAATTAGTCTGAGTTTTTTTGGAATTTCCCAAAACAGATATCTTGTTGTGTTTACAGATAAAGTAGAAACAGGATTTGATTCGGAAAGTTATTTCGATACTGCTGCTGTAAAAAGCTTTCAACTACAAGGTTTGCCAGCTTACGATTGGTTTGATTTACCAGTAAATGAAAATTACATAGCAGAGGTAGAGCAATTAATTGACTCCGTTAGATTTAATTTGAGATGGTTTAATGGGACAGTTGTTTATGGTAAAACAGAACAGTTAAGCGAAATTGTAAAATTACCATTTGTTAAAGATGTTATTCCACTAGAAAACTCAGGGGAAATTTTATCTAATGATACTATTAAGAAAGTTATAGAGCTTGATGTAAAAAAGAAATTTAAAGTCTTTGATTGGCAACTCGAAACCATGGGAGGTTCTTATTTTAAGAAGAGAAAAATAGATGGTTCAGGAATTCGAGTATGTATATTGGATGTTGGTTTTCCGAATGTTGATACTGATATGGCTACAAAACATTTATTCAATGGTAATTACATAGAAGGATGGGATTTCATAAGAGATAAGCCTCTAAGGTTTAAAGGATTCAAACATGGTAAACAAGTATTAAACTTCATCGCAGGAAAAGTAGATTCACATCAAGTTGGGCTTGCTCCAAATGTTGAACTCCTTTTAGCTCGAACTGAATGGATGCTGACGGAGAAGAAGTATGAAGAAGAGGTTTGGATTAAAGCTGTAGAATGGGCACATAAAAAAGGAGCCAGAATCGTAAATAGTTCTTTAGGTTATTCTAAAAACGGACACAATCACGCGGAGTTAAATGGTAGAACTTCATTGGTGAGTTTAGCTGGTAATTTAGCTGCAAGGAAAGGAGTTTTAGTCATAAACGCTGCTGGTAATGAAGGTGAAGATGCTTGGAAAAGAATTTCAATTCCTGCAGATGCGGATAGCGTTTTATCAGTAGGAGGGATTAGTAGTGAAACTGGTGCTAGATTAGGATTTAGTTCTTATGGTCCTACTCAGGATTTGAGAATGAAACCAAATGTTTGTGCTTTAGGAAGTGTACATGTATTAGATGGAAAAGATCTTGAGATTATTGACGGAACATCATTTTCAGCACCTTTGGTTACTGGGTTTGCAGCTTGTGTTTTACAACTTGATCCTACTTTAACTCCTATGGAATTAATGGATACAATTCAAAAGGTAAGTTCTCTTTATCCTTATTATGATTACTCACATGGTTTCGGAGTTCCGCAAGCAAATAAGCTATTTAAGGATACTTTATTTAGAGATACGGCTTCAGTTGTATTGTTGAAGAGTCCTGGTTATTTGAGCGATGGATATTACTTTCTTAAATACACTTACGATGAAGACTATGACACTCAAATATTTTATCATGTTCAATCGAAAAAAGGGTATTTAAAATCTTATCATGTAGTAAGTTTTGATGTAGAGTATGATACTCCTCCTCGTATTTATCAAAAAGACTTAGAAGTAGGAGATATTATTAGAGTGTGGCATAGAGGTACTTATTTTGAAAAAGTTATAAAATGAAACAGTTTTTATTAATACTGAGTGTTTTTATGGGTAATCTACTTTTCGCTCAAGATTACATTGTGGACGAACGATTTGATCCAGACGAATATGAGGCTTCTGATTCTATATACCCAGATAATTTTCGTGTAAAAGAATGTTGGGGTTTAAATACTAATTTAGGGGAAGACGATGAGTTGATTTCGGTATGGGGATCTAATTTGTTTGCTATTGCTTTTAAATATGATCGTGTTCTATTTAAAGGTGCTCATTGGAATATAGGAGGAGGGTATCAATCGGATAATTATAAGTTTAAAAATAGAAGTGATATGATGCTGCATGATAGTATTGGTCATGAAAAGGTTAAGCTTAGAGTTCACAGTATAACATTTGAATCAGGCTTTAGATTTCAAACTTCACCTAATCTTTTTGAAGCCGTTTTCTTTGAGGTTTCGGGATATGCAAATGTTAATACTTTTACTAAATATTCTACTTGGGATGAGAAAGATGGTATGGATTTAAGAAGTCAAACAAAGAAGCTCAATTATGTAAATCCTTACAACTACGGAGTTGAGGCTAAGTTAGGTATCTCAGTTATTTCGATTTTTGCAAAATACAGATTGAGCGATGTTTTTACTAAAGAATCAGGTTATAGAGAATTACCAAGACTGTCGGTAGGACTTGCATTTGAAGTTGGAGCTAATTAATTTAAGATTATGTGGAAGAATAAATATACACTTGAGGAATGTAATAAGATGTGTGAAAACACTATTCATGATTCACTTGGAATTAAACTCACAGAAGTAGGACCTGATTTTTTGAAAGGAACTATGCCTGTAGACCATCGTACAGTTCAGCCTTTTAAATTATTACACGGAGGAGCAAGTGTAGTTTTAGCTGAAAGTTTAGGAAGTTTAGCTTCTGTAATGATGATCGATCACGACAAGAGTATTTGTGTTGGTTTAGATGTTAATGCAAATCATGTTAGAGCAATGAAATCTGGTTTTGTTACAGGTGTTGCAAGACCAATTAATATCGGTGGTAAAATTCACATTTGGGAAATCAAATTAACGAACGAGGCAGATAAGTTAGTTTGTATTGCAAGGTTAACTGTTACTGTTCTTCCGAAAGGGAAAATCTAGTTTTTCTCTAAAATTACGTCGTCATCATTAAAAAAATCAAGCGTTTGTTATTTGTATAGAAACTAAATGATAAACTATTGATTTATTTGCATCTTTTTTTGAAAAAAGCTCATAATAAAGCGGTCCTGTTTTATTTTGTTTAAAATTATCGATAACGTTCTTAAGTGTTGATTTACAATTTGTTATGATTTGTTCGGGATTAGCTTTGAACTTGATTTTCTAATTCGTTTTAGTAATTTTAGAAAATAAGCCGTAATTTTCTACAAGTAGCTGTAACAAACACGCCCTTAGTTTGTTTTACTATTAGAAAATGCCTAGCCTTATGTACTTAACCCTAATTAAAAGATCAATTTTGATCTTTGTCTTATTATTATCGTCTACATCATCTTTCGCTGCTGATCTGGAAATTAGTTTTTGTCCAGTAACAAAAATTCAAGCAGGAAAAGAATGGAGTGCAACTCTTGAAATCACAAATAATACGAGTGAAGTTTTAAACTTTAAAGATGGTACGCTAAACTTTGAATGGCAAAACCTAGAATCACTTCCTTATCCTTTTACTTCTTGGAGCAAGAGTGGAAAAGATGCTAGTTTTAGTATTGAAGGAGTTGGTAACTGGAAAAGTGAACTAGCAGTTGGAGCAACATGGAGTAAGTCTTTTACAGCAGCGAAATTCTCAGGAGTTTTAGCATTTCCAACTAGTGGAACATTTACATACAACGGAACTGATTATACAATTGCAGTAGCGCATTGTTCTAAAACTGAACCTTATGAGTTATATGACGCAACTTTCGAATTTAATAGAGACTGTTTTATAAAATCTCCAACTTCTAACATGTGTTTAGGAGAAGGAGCTAGTGAGATTTGGCAAGGAGAAGGCGTTTTTGACGCTATGTTTCCTCAGGATAGACCAAGTTGGGCAATCGGAACTATGGTTGCACACAGGTTATTTACAAACCTCGCAGGTGTTGAAATGTTATCACCAAACTTTTGGACTGCAACAGCTTTGAATGAGTCGAGAATGGTTTGTGATCCTACTATTGTTCCTGATCAAGCCAATCATTGGAAAATTAATAGTGGTGCAAATACAGGGGTAGGAGTCGATACAAGAACAGATAATTGTTTCCAGGTTTTAAATATTGGGTACACTCAAATTGAAAATAATCAACCAGATTTATTCGGTCAAACGAACGCATATGGAACAGCAAGTTTCGCAACAGTTATTGGTGGTGGAAGATATGAGACTGGAGCTTTAGCCGTAACAGCATATCATTATCAAGATATTAGATATTGGAATCAGATTTTTTGTTGGAATGCGAAAAAATTCCACAAAGAATCTAATGATCCTTATGCAATAGAAAAAGTATTCTATCATGCGTTTCATGATGGTCCAAATGCAGGTATTTCTTTGTTAAATGATATCGATGCGAATTATACTGCGGCAGTTAACGCTACTAATATGCATGATGTAATTTCAACAGGAGGAACTTGGAGTAATTTAGGTGGAGGAAGTAGTAGGAAAGTTGCCAATTTCACAAGTTTATTAGATGGTGGTGATGGACATAAGTACAATTCTCAATATGTTGATGGAACCCAAGAGTATTACGGTTGTTATGAAGAATCTATCAAATGGACAGACATCCTTTATTACTTAGATAAGGTTAAGATTTTATATCCACAATTAATGGATGCTCCAGTTCAAGCAGCAATCAAAGCTGTTTTTGATGGATTAGCAGGAGGAGGAAACGTAATGTTTTCGAACCTAGGTCCTGTAATTGATGAAATCGTAATTCAAATGGGAGGTCATGATCCATCAGGATATTTGGCTACTCAATATGCAGCATCAAAAGTATGTAACGAAAGTCCAGTTGGAGTATCATTAAGAACAAACGATACACTTTGTCCGGGAGAATCAGGGATTTTAGAAGTTTGGTTAGCAGGTGATAAAAACTATGCTGTAGATATTAAGTTTCCTGACGGAAGTATTCACTCTTATACAAACATCGATCAGTCGCCATTCAATATTGCAATTACAACTCCTGGAGATTACGAAGTTGTTTACTTCGAAGATGCTGATGAGGTAGGAGATATCAACTGTAACTTTGCTTTGATTACTGTAGAAAGTAAAAATGGAAGTGTAGTAGGTTGGGATAAATCAGCAGTAGATCTTGCTACAAGTTGTGCAACTGGCGATTTGATTATTACCAAAACAGGAAATGAAAGTGTAACAATATCATATACTAAAGATGGTGTTGCTCAAACAGATGTTGTGATGGGAGTAGCTGAAACAACTAAAACAATCGCTGCAGGTGCTTCAACTGGAGAGTATATTATTACTACAATTTCACCAAATAGCTGTGGAACTCCAATTAACGATACAATTACATTTTGTGGATCTTGTGTTAAACCACAAATTTCAATCTTAACTCCAGATACAGCAATCTGTGCTGGAGATACTGCTTTTGTAAGACTCGATTTAACAGGTACTGCTGATTATAGTTTATACTTTAAATTAGATGGAGTGCCAGCTTCAGTTACTGGAATAACTACTGATTTTGTTGTAGTTCCAGTTAATATAGGTGTTACTTTAACATTAGATTCATTAGTAGACTCAACTTGTAAAAATGATACAATAACTAATTCAATCACAATAACGCTTAACGCAATTCCTACTTTCGATTTAGGAAATGATACATCGGTTTGTGAAGGTAGTTATCCGTTCAATATAGTTGGACCAACTGGAATGGATACATATACATGGAGTCCTTTAGAAACGTCAGATACTTATTCTGTTTTAGATAGTGGGAAAGTAAAATTATTAGTAGAATTAAATGGATGTACGTTTGAAGATTCATTACATATAGCTACAGATACATTGCCTGTAGTTAATTTAGGGAATGATACTTCAATATGTACATATACAACTGCTTCAGTAATTTTGGATGTAGGACATGCTGGTTCAACTTATACATGGGCGCCAGGAGGTGAGACTTCACAAACAATTAATGTTACTTCAACAGGTGAGTATAATGTGATCGTTGAAAATTCTAACGGTTGTATTGGAAAAGATACTATTGATATCACGATTCAAGTTACTCCAGATGCTAATATTGGAAATGATACAACTATATGTGCTGGTCCAATTACATTTAATGCAAATGTTGGTGGAGTTACATATGAATGGCAAGATGGTTCAACTGGACAAACATTCGATGCAAATACTACTGGTGATTATTGGGTAATTGCAACAGAAGGTGCTTGTAGTGATACTGATTCTGTTTCATTAACAATAGGAGGTGAGTTAGCTATAGATTTAGGAAATGATACATCTATTTGTAAAGATGCCGCTCCATTTGTTTTAACTGTAGGGAATTATGCAACAATTGACTGGAAGGATAATTTAGGAGGAAGTGGTTCAGCTACAACTTTTAATGTTGCTTTAGATGCTACAGTTGATGTGCATGTAATTGATGCTGATGGTTGTGAAGGAAGAGATACTATAGAAATTACGATAAACGCAATGCCGGTTGTAGATTTAGGAAATGATACATCTATATGTGCTGCATCAGGCGCTTCAACTTTAGACGCTGGAAATGCAGGATTAGATTTCTCATGGGAACCAAATTCAGAAACGACACAAACAATTGATGTAACAACAA
>CAWVWF010000095.1:0-13486 GCA_963933885.1 uncultured Flavobacteriales bacterium
CCTGAATTGTAATTGGTTCTTTCGTTGAATTTGTTAACTCAATATATTCAGTTTTACGAACTACAGTAACAGATGTGTTTTGAGGTATATAAGTTTTCAATACCTGAGCTAAATTCAGAGAAAACATATAATTTGAACCTCCATGTTCAGCCTCTTCACTAATAAATACCTTCCCGTTTCCATCCATATAAATGGCTTCTTTTTGAGATTTATCAAACGTGATGGTATCAACACTTGTACCTTGAAAGTTTTGATCTGAAAAGTTATTAATCACAAAAAGGCTGTCTTCCGATAACAACATCAAATGCTTCTTATTATATGATAATGATGCACTTGTTATCCATCCATTTGTAGGAATACTATCTAATGGATAAGTGGTGTAATTCCCAGGCATATCTGAGATTCTATATATTTTCGTTTGTTTTGATTCCGATCTGTTTTTAGTGAATAAAAGTAGGTGGTCTGCATACCAAATAAGCGCCTCGCAATCGAAATTCATTTGATTGGCTTGTGGTGGGAAACTAGTTTGGTTTCCGTAATTAAAATGTATCTCTTCAGGCACTACAGTATCCTTACCAAGATCCGTATATGGTACTTTAAAAATAACGAGATCATTTCTATCGTTGGTGTTGTTTCCAAAATCTGCAATGTAAATATTACCGCTTGGGTCGATTGTTAAATCCTCCCAATCTACATTTCCTCCTTTGATATAAATTGAATCTACTAGTAAACCAGCGTAATCCATTTTATACAACTTGGAATCGTTACCGCTATCGTTAATTATCCAAAAGTGATTCTGTAAAACAACGATTCCTGATGCTTCTGGGAGCTCCTTGGGTATTTCAAATTCAATATCTAAAACTACATCCTGAGCACTACAAGAGATGAGTGAAAGCATGAAAAAAGAAATAAATAATCGTACTATCATTCTACAATTAATTTACTCGTTAATACAAAATCATCTCCTAAAACTCGAACTAAATATATTCCATTAGCCAAATAATTAGGCGCAATCTCAATATTTTTATTCCCTGGTAAGCTTTCGCTTTGCTCCTCTTTAAAAACCCTTTTCCCGCGGATATTAAAAATTTCTATTGTACGTGTTGTCTTTTCTGATTGCAAGAAATTTAATGTAATTGATTCCCCATATTGAGCTGGTGATGGAAATATTTTCAACTGATTTTCTATCGGTAAGTCTGAAGTGAAAATCGCTGTAATATCATCATTTGCATCAAAATCTATATTGAGCATTTTGGTTGTATATGTAGTTTCGTTAGAGTGAATCAACCAGTGTTTAAAATGAAATCCTGGGTTCTCCTTAATCTCAATATCAATTGTATTGTTATTAAAATAATATCCACTCCAAGGGAACTCATCAAGTTGAATGGTATTCAATTCAATACTTCCAGCATTTGGTGGAAAAACATCAAAAGTTAATTCATAAGGTGCTCCTGTTCCAACTGAATCTTGTAAATGTTGTCTTTGAAATACAGCTCTTTCTTCAACCCAAGGAGACATTTTTTCAATTTCGGCTTCCCAATTTCCATAAGAATTTCCCCACTTCGAAAAATGATATTCCATCTGAGGATATAAATGATTTTTAACCGAAACAACCGCTTCATCAAATCGTTCAACAGAAAAGGTTGTATTCATTAAGTCGGAATACCTATTTACAAAATACCTTGAAAAGTCTTGATTTTTCATCAATTCCTTAAATAGATTTACATGATGATTCACTAATGATTTCCCGAGTTGAAATCTTGCCCATATATTGTAATTTGATCCTATAAATGAAAACTTAGCCAACGAAGCATCTAAATCAAAAAAGATATATCGCCATTTCCCACCAGTTTTGGGTTTCCAGCATTTAAGATTGTTATTTGGCCAATCTGCATTTGCTAAAATTATTTCTGATGAAAAGTAATCTACAAAATTTCCTATATCTAATCTATCACTAACATATTGATAGTGATTCGCTACAGTTAAATCATTATCTATTGCATACTTTTCAAGGTTGTAATGATCCATTGAATCTCCATTAATAATCGCGTAACTTTCCTCTAGTAGGTTTAAACTATCCCTATGTATTCCTGTGTTTGATTCCAAATATTGCTTCCCTACTTTCTCACGTAAATTATAAACACCCCAATTCTCTCCATTTACATAAGCCCTCACTGGTGTATAACCTGTTAATTCTAAATCAAGCTTATCTTCCAGCATTATTTGATGTAAAATAGCATCTCTAAAATGAGTATAATTAAAATCTCCTCCTGAATTCCGAAGTACCAATCGTTTAAACTTATCGGTTTCTTTGGTAGAAAATAGTTTTGCTTTCAATCGTTTCTCTCCATAATCTTCTCGGAAAATTAAGCGTAATGGTTTCTGTGTTTTAGTCCTAGCCGATGTTCCTCCATGAGGTTTGAAGCCTATATTTCCAGAGAAAATAACTTGCTTGTTAGGCGAGATTAAATCAATGTATCCCCTAAACTCATCATTAGTCCAAAAGTTTGCTCCGTAATAAGGAAAAACAGAATCTGCATTATTTCCCATTTCAAAAATACCATAATCCTGACTGTAAAGGTTTTTAGGGTCTGAATGAAAAAACACTACTGGAAAATCAGGAGCCTTATCCTTAATATAAGTCTTGTAAATAATTTTTGAAGGAATATAATCTGTTTCAATACATCTTGCTGAGATAACCAATGTAGTATCAAATACTATTGGTGTAGCATAGTTTAACGATGATGTACTTGGACTATCCAACTGGAAGGAATAAAATATTGGGTGATTTCCTGTTATCGATAAGGACACCGTGCTAGAGAAAAACTCACTTGGATTGGAAAAGCTTGGCGGACTACAAATCCCTAAAAACTCAGTGCTCGTATTTTCTAAATATGGTGTTGGTGTACTAAAATACTTCAATACATTACCAGTCCCTTTCCCGATACTTACATTTGAATATACTTCTTCCCAATCAATTTGATCAACTACACTTCCATTCAGGTAAAGCGATAATTCATCATCGAATCGATCCATAGAAAAATCGGTATGCGCTGTGTCGTTTTTAACTTCATTGTATTTAGATGCGAAAACCAGATAAATTTCTCCTGGATTTAAAATCTTAGAAGGAAGTTGCCAAGGGCTAGATTTTGCATTTTGAATAGCAATAGAATAATCACTTAATTGAATAGCCGTAGCTCCAACATTTTTAAGTTCAAACCAATCACTGTTCTCACCATAATTATCAGTGATAATTCCCGAGTTAACAGCACAAACTTCATTTATAATAAGGTTTTGTGCGCTACAGTAAAGTGAAAGAATAGAAAGTAATATAGTGGAGTAGAATTTCATTAATCTACAAACTTCACTATTGAAATATCTCCAGTATAAACTGTTTGGTTTTTATCTGTTATTGTAACCGTTTTAAATACAGCTTCCTCTCCACCCGGACAACTACAGTCTGAAAAAACATAAATCTTATAGTCTCCTTTTTTTAGAAAAGGGAACTCAAATTTACCATCATAGTTCGTACGAATATCGTCAGATTGAATTTCATCATCACCATATAAGATGTAAACTCGTTTTCCTTTCGCGCTATACTTTTCTATTTCAACACCACTAACTTCACTAACACTTGTTACTTCAACTGTTCCCGAAATAGTGGATGAACCTCCAGTTCCTTCTTCCTTTTTACAGGAAACTAAGGTTAATAAAACACAGGCTAAAGAAAATCTAATTAAAAGAGACATATCTAAAAGTATTTAATTCTTAGAAATAAACCCCAATTTACAAGTATTATTTCTTCTTTACAATTGAATAATAATCAGCAACTGAAGCTTAAATGAATTTAACATACGCTTTCAAAATGAGGTGAGATTATTCAATAAACAATGGCCTGAAAACAAATATGACGAGGCATGAGTTTAGAAGACAAAAAACTTCAAACTCAAGACTCTTAAACCGCTATACACACAAACTAATTTGAAAATTTAATGGTATCAAAAATTAAGACTAAATTTGCACAAAGTTTCTCTTAGATTTCACCTCTAAAAGATCACTTTTGGCTTGAGAGCTACAATTATTTATAGTAGGTCTAAAAAATAAATTTTTGGGAGAAAATGAAGAATATTAAACTGTACATGGGCGATAACTCTAGTGATTCTTCGGGATTACTAAAGGAACTTGAACAGCAAGCCAACGATGTAAAGCTCGAGGTCCTTTCCGGTGACGATAAATTAAAAGATGAATCTGATTTCATTTTTTATGTTTTCACACCTAAATCAAAGGGTATAAACACGATAGTTAACGTCGTAAATGATTCAAATTATTTCAAAGGAAAAACAATCTTTTTAGTGCTTAATGAAGATAATGGCTTCACTTCGCATCAAGTTAAATCGTTAATTGCCACTGGAAAAATGGTGAAGTTAAACGGTGGACAATGGTTTGACAATTGGAATGAATTAATTGAATTCCTGAAATAAATAACGAACTATGACAACAAGTGACGGAAATAAGTCTGAAAAGCCTTTGTATAGTTTTAACTCAGGGATCATTCGCAAAAGTGAATATTTCGATCTTTTCATTTCTTACAAAAGAGATAACGGAGGAGATCATGGTCAGAAATTAGCCATTGAACTTCACGATAGATTAACAAAAGACGGGTTTAAAGTTTGGTTGGACAACGAAGAAATTGGTTTCTCAAACAACTTTGAACAACGTATTGAGCAAGCATTGCTTCATTCTAAAAAAGTAGCTTGTGTTATAGGACCTGAATGGGTAGAATCTCCAAATTGTAGATTCGAAGTTAAAAAGGCCATAGAATTTGAAAAAAGGATAATTCCTATTCATTATCAAGAATTTAGAGCGCTTTTAGCTTCTAAAAAGAAAGAAGGTTTACTTACCGAAAAAGAATGGTTGCGAATTGACCGTCCTCAAGAAATTGATTTTAGTAATCCTAATAAAAGCCAAGCTGGTTATGAGGATTTAAAGTCTGTATGTAAACTTCATGATGACATTACACTTCAGTTTAATAAAATATTATCTGAAAGTTATTATTGGGATACCCACAATCGTCCTAAGAGTATGTTATTGTCTGGAACGGCATTATCAAAAACCAAAATATTAAGATCCAAATGTAAAGCCGACGAAGAATTACCAACCTTTACGGCACTTCAAAACAGCTTTCTGGAAGCATCTGAAAAAGTTGTTAAAACGGAAGTTACGGATAAGAAAAAAGTATATATAGCTTTTTCTAAGGATGAAACTGAATATGCATCTGAGCTTAATACAGAACTTAAGCTTCATGGTGTTACAACCTATTTTGATGACGACTTCTCAAAAGAAGCTGAAACTGAATCAGGATTTATTGAACAAATTTTAAATTGTGAGACAATTCTTGATATTGAGACGAAAACAGTTACAGATAAAAATGATCTAAGACTAAATTTTGCTCGATCAAACAATAAAAGAATTCTTAAGATTACAGACGCTACTGCCACTAAAGAAAAGTTAGAGGCTGAAGGTCAAAAGAACATTCATATTTGGAACGATCAATTAGGTATTGATGAATTGGTCACACTTATTAATGGTGATAAAGCATATAATGCATTTCATTCTAAACTTTTAGGTCAAGCCTACGAGTGGGAGAACAACGAAAAGAATGAATCCAATTTATTGGGGTTAGAAGATGCGAAAAGTAGTAAAGATTGGTACAAAAATGCTGAGAAGACTGCCTTAGAGCCTCAGCCAAACTTATCCATGATTAATTACGTGGAACGAAGTCTGGCTCATGCTGAGACATTAAGGAAACGAAAAATCGGTCTCTTTTGGACTGCCGGTGTTGCTATTGCCTTAATCGTTACGCTAATCACCATTACCTTCGTTACAATGGATAAGCTTGCTGTGGCAGACAAGAAGGCTAAGGATGCGATTGAAATTGCTCAAGCAGAGGCAGCTAACGAAATTGACAAAACTCAAAAAGCGGCTAACGTTAACATTCGAAAGGCAAAACTACAGGCAGACATTAACATCGAAAAAGCTCAAACAGCAGCTGATTTTAATATAAAAACTGCTCAAGAGGAAGCAAAGTACGAAATTCAACTTGGTCAAAACAGGGCTAAAAGAGATATTGATATTGCGCAAAAAGCAATGCAAATAAAAGTTGAGATCCAGAAAGGTTTAGCAGATAGTTTAGGTCAATTAGCAAAAGAGAAAGCAGATGAATTTGTTTTATCACAAGCAAAATTGAATACCACAAACAAAAAAACCAGAGCTTCCAAATTGTCACTTGAAGCTTATGATAGAATCATAGATGGAGAGTATAATAAATCTAAAGAAAAGGCGGATTCGGCTGTGAAGATCTATATTGAAATCAAGGAAGATTATGAAACAGATGTTCTTTATAGAACTTACTATTCAATCCTCAAAAATTCAACTTCAAACGAAGAAAAAGAATTACCGGTTTCTGACTATATAGTGAAAAAAAGGGTTGATTGGAACATCGTTAAAAAACTCGGAATTGATCGCGACGAGGTACAGATTTACACTATGAAATTATCTAAATCTAGCAGCCTTGGTGCACTAGGTTTAAAATCGGGTAAAATTATTTTGTTTGATACAGCTACATATAAACAAACCGATACAATTTCCATTGGGAAAAACAGAGTTACCTCTATTGATTTCAATGAGAAAGGAGATCAAATGATTGCGAGTTCTGTAGATTACAGATTTACAATTATTCCACTTGAAATCGGTACAGGTAAAAGAAATCAAGGTAAGCAATTGATTAGAATAAAATCTTTAACGAGAATTGAAGAAATTGACTACTTGGATGGAAATAATACAATTCGTACTGTTGGTGGGAAAATAGAAAACGAAAAGGGTGAGATGATCAAAAATTGGAGATCCTACCCTGCCACTGTTGAAGAATTATATAAAAAATTGAACTAGGATGAATATGTATAAATTTATATTAATTGTATTTGCTCTATTTTTTGTCAACCTGAGTTCTCAAGCTCAAGATGAGAATTACATCTATGGTAAAGTTGTAAATACCGATACAAATGCTGTAGTTGACGCTACAGTTTATTGGGATACAAAAAACAAGAAAAACAAAACAAGAACTGAACCTGACGGGACATTTCGTATTGTTAATTTCAAAGAAGAAGGAAGAGATATCAAACTTGTTATTGAAGCAGGAGGAAAAATTAAACAAGAGCTTTCAATAAAAAATGCTGTTCATGACGAGTTCATACATGTTATGATGCAAGACAAGGGGGTTACTTCTATTACGGCATCTAGATGGGAACAATCTATTTATGAAGTTCCGGCTTCTACAATCGTTATATCTCGTGATGAGATCGAACAAAATGGTTACTTAACTGTTCAAGAAATTTTAGAAAACGTACCTGGATTATTTACGATCGATCAACGATATGCTTCGGGAGCTACTATTGGTATACGTGGATTCTGGACGGATTTCAGTCGTAATGTAATGATTCAGTTAAACGGAATCAACATGTTAAATGATAGAAGAAATGATTTCCCATTAGACAAAATTAACGTTGCTGTTGAATCAATAGATAAAATTGAAATCGTAAGAGGACCGATGTCTGTAATTTATGGAGACGGAGCATTTTTTGGGGTAATTAACATCATAACAAATGGTTCTCAAGAATCCTCTTCTAGTTCTTTTACATCAGGGTATGGGACACAAAATACAATAAAACAAACATTACGTTACGCTTTAAATAAAGATGGTTTAAACCTTTCTTTGAATGCTATGGTATTTCACAGAGATGGTTTTGATGAAGCATGGGAAGATCTAATAAGTCCTGAATTGGCTGCTTCGGATAGTTCAAAGTATAATGCAGGCTTCAAATTCCCTAATGCAGTTACGCTTTCTGATTATTACTATAACAAAGACCAGCCTAATGTAAACCCTGAACGTTATTCCAAAAAGTATAAGTCTTTCAATATGTCCATGAGTTACAATGGGTTTTTTAGCAATATTAATTATTCAAATTCTAACTCTGGATTTAGTTATAAAGCGGTTGGTCCTGGTCAACGAAATGACTACACAACAAGGAATAGTCATTACCAATTCGGTTACAGAAATGAAATCAAAGAAATAGGAAATGGTCTTGAATGGCAATTGAAGACGGAATACATGACGTCTCGAGGAAATCAAATTAGTAGTAGATATGTTGACTCGATGTTAATTGTTGGTGAAGATCGAATTTCTTCTGTTAGGACAGAATTCAATACGAGGTATTCCTTTCTTGAAGATGGTAATAAGTATAAATTAGATTTAATCTCTGGGTTATATTATAACTACAACTTTGAAAATGGTACGTTTTATAATGCCCCTGATATTAATTTAAGAAACTGGTGGGTTGGTCTTGATCCGGAAGAAGGTAGATTAACAACTACTGCAGGATATGCTCAATTAGAGTCTAAGATTAAGAATTGGCAAATTATTGGAGGAATTAGAATTAGTCAGCAAGGAAGCTATAAAATGCTGAATGAAGAAAATGTTGGTTATTATGGTAATAGCTTATACGGTGCTGATTTAGGTTGGAGTAACGACAGTTCAATCATTAAATTCCAAAGACAAAACGAAACAAAACCCGCAAGTGATGTTCAGTTTATCCCAAGATTTGCTGCTATATACCATTTTGAAAAAGAAAACAATAAACATTTCTTCAAAGCGATGTACGGTAAGGCTGTAAATGAAATTAACGTTGTTCAAAATGCATATGATATTATGCGTAAGAATGCCAACCTAAGTAAGGATGACTCTATCGCAACCAATAGTAAAGGTTATTCATACCTTGCTCCTGAGGAAATACAAACGATCGAATTTGGACATACACTCGTTAATGAAAAAAATGGTTTTGAATTGAATACAAATGTATTTATCAATGTTTTGAGTGAATTGATAACGAGACAAACTTCTCAAATTAATGGAGTTTACGTTACGAGTAGTGTTAATGATAACGATCAAAACCTAACACGTGGAATTGAATTTATTGGTAAAAAGAAATTCGATTTATCCAAAAGAAACAAATTAACAATACAAGGAAGTTTAACGCTTCAATCAACAAAATCACTTGATACAAGCAGTACTTATAAAGACTATTTCAACGATTTTAATTACACTAATCAAGAAGAATACAACGCATCTATTAGCGATAACGACACCAATAATATCTCGTCTTACGACAATGATTTATATCCAACATCTTTCTCACCACCTGTTTTGGCCAACTTCAACGTAACTTCTTATTTTGGGTTAAAACATAAAGCGTATTTAGTTGTAAACTTTGGAGGGAATTATGTTGGACCTATGTGGGGACAAGCAAAACAAACCTTTGTTGAATTAGCAGATAAATCATTGCAAGAAATACCTTCATATTATGGAAATACACATGCTTTAGAGGTTCCTGGTTATTGGAGGTTTTCTCTAAATGTTAGAGTTGGGAACCTACATTTAAATAAGAAACTAAAAGCTAGTAACAGCGGTTATTTTGTTAGTTTAAAAGTCTCCAATTTATTCGATACAAGTTACAGATACCCAAATCATTCTTATACTGTTTATTTTGATAAAGGAGTATTAGGGAGACAAAGGCAAATAATTGGAAACATTGGATATAAATTTTAAAAGATGAAGGTTTTCCTTGGTGGTACAGTAAATGGTTCCAAGTGGCGTACACGGGTAAAAGAGCAATTAAATATTGACTTCTTTGATCCTGTTGTTGAAGATTGGACAGATGCTGCATATGAAAGAGAATTGGCGGAACGTCGATTTTGTGATTATGTACTTTATGTTTTAACTCCAAAAATGACTGGTTTCTACGCTGTTGCAGAGGTAACAGATGATTCCTACCAAAGACCTGATAAAACTATTTATTGTTATTTACCCACTGATGGAGAGGATGAATTTAGTCCTGAGCAAATTGAAGAATTTGAAAATTTAAGTAAAATAGTAACTGCTAATGGTGCTGTTGCTTTAAAATCTATACAAGAAATAATCGACTTCTTAAATTCATCTGAATCTAAGGATGCACTCGAAGATACTGGTCACCATGATGCCTTTATTTCATATGGAAGAAGAGAAAGTTTACATTTCTCAAACAGTATTGGGAATAGATTAAGTGAGAAAGGATTTAACATATTTCGTGATCTAAATGAGATTCCATTAATTGTTGAAAGTGAGGAGTATATAATGAAAAATATACTTAATTCAGATAACTTCATCTATATCGTTTCTCCGAATACAGTCCGTTCAGAATACTGTAATAGAGAACTCGAATTCGCAATTAAATACAACAAAAGAATCATTCCTGTAATTCATAGAGAACTGGGGCCTGATTCATCATTTTTAGATGATATTGTTGCCAAAAAACAAATGATTGATATCTCTAGCCCTCAAAATAATATCGCTGAGGTTGTTGATGATATCATCAAAGTTATTGAAAGAGATCAAGCATACGTAAAAGCTCATTCAACCTACCTATTCCAAGCTAAAGATTGGGATTTTAATGGAAGGAAACAATCCGATTTATTATACGGTTCGGAAAGAAAAGAAGCTACTTTATGGCTCGAAAAAAAGTCTGAAGAACTAGTACCACTTCGTCTTCAAAGTGAATTTATAGAAGCCTCTAAAAACATATCTGCCTTCTTCTTACCGCTCCTGTGGTTGAATAAGAAAACATATAAATTCACACACTTAAAATGGTTTGATAAAACCGTATTGGTTATCTCACTAATTAATCCAATCGCAATGATGGATCAAATTAGAGTACTAGTTAGTGAACGTACTGAACACAGTTCTGGTGACAATGAAAGTGTATCATTACCAATGTGGGTTATGCTATTCGGAATACATGTAACACTGGTTACAGCAGCGATTAAAGATAAAGATTTAAGACTTTTTCTAAGTGCTGGAATTAGTGGAATGGTATCCTCTACCATTATAATCATATTACTATGGCAAAAGTTTTATAGTTAAATATTTACTTGGTAATGACTCTTAAAAGCAACATAAACATAAGATTAGCAACCGAAGGGGATGTTCAACTCATTATGGGTATGAATAACCAATGGATTACTGAGGATCCAAACAAAATCGATAGGTCTAATGGTTACTTAAATGTTGACCCTTTTGACCGCAACGATTTAATTAAAATCATAGAGAACAAAGAACTAATCATAGCAGAAGATCAAGATAAAATTGTAGGATATTACTTATTCGATAATTTTTCAAGCACAAAATATCTTGAGCAGCACAAAGCGTTAATTAAGGATTGTATTGATGAAGGATTATTAACCTCTGATCAGAAAATTTCTTTAAGAATGCAATGTGTGATTGACAGTGATTACCAGAATCAGAACCTATCTAAGCGTATGCTCAAGGCATTACTGATAGAAACAAAAGATAAATACGATGTTTGCTTTGCATCAGTCTCTACAGACAATCCTAAGTATAAAGCACACGTTAAAATTGGTTGGGAAGCATTAAAAAAGGTAGATGAGTTAATACTCCTCGTTTATAAACCTTAAATTAACAATTGATTACTTTACAATACAGACTTTTACCTCAACTAGAATAAGAATTAAAGAAACATAAGCTTTGAAAGAACTAACCAATATACAATCATTTATAAAGCAAAATAGACTTTGTGAAGCTCAAATACTAGCCCAAAACGCACTGAAAGAATCTCCTTCTGATCGCGCTTTAATAGAGGCTTATAGTTTAATTTTAAACAGGTCTGGAGCAAGTGATAAAGCTTTAAAATTAATTGAACCGCTTTATTCGGAATCCAATCCAAGTGAAAGTATTTGTGGTCTAATGGGTCGTATTTACAAGAACCTTTGGAATGAATCAAACAATCAAGATTTTGTATTACAATCGGCAAAAGTATATGAGCAAGGTTTTAAAGCTCACCAATCATATTATTTAGGAATCAATGCTGCTTCAATGTTTATCGTTGCAGGAGACATAGAACGATCAATGGCAATCGCCAAAGAAACGTTACCTATATGTGCTAATGAGGCTCAAAATTATTGGACGATAGCAACACTTACTGAAATACATATTCTTCTTGGAGAAGAAGAAAAAAGTATTGAATATGCTAAAGCAGCAACAAGCCATAGTGAAGCTAATGTAGGGAGTATCAACTCTACTTTTCAGCAACTTAAAATGTTGAAAAAATATATTAGTGTTCCAAACCAATTATTAGAATTATTTGCTCCTCCTGGAATCGTAGCCTTTTCAGGTCATATGATAGATCATGTTGGAAGAGAAAAATGCCAATTTCCAGCAAGTATTGAAGCAGAAATAAAGTTAGAGATAGAAAATCATCTTGATTCAATTAATGCCAAAATCGGTTATTCTTCTGCTGCATGTGGAAGTGATATCTTGTTTATAGAAGCAATGCTAGACCGCGATGCTGAAGTTCATATTATTCTACCTTTCTCAAAAGCAGATTTTATAGCAAACAGTGTTGAGTTTGCTGGTGAAAGCTGGATAAATCGATTTGAAAACGTATTGTTAAAAGCAACTTCAGTTAAATACGCAACTGAGCAAGAGTACTTTGGAGAACTTCGTATGTTCACCTACACGAATCAACTTATTCAGGGGCAGAGTTTGCTAAAAGGTGAAATGTTCCAAACTACGCCTTATTTTTTAGGGGTTATTTCAAGCGAACCAAGCAAGCAGAAAATAGGTGGCGCACAACACTTTTTCAGTCAATTGAACGATCATGAAAAAGTAATCATCATTGATCCAGTTCCGTTCATTAAAAACGAAGACGAAGTTCTTGGAGAAAAAAAACCTTCAAAGGATGTATCAATGAACAGTTTTCCTACAGGAATGGTTAGGGATGTTAAAAGTATTCTGTTTGCTGATGTTGTAGGTTTCAGTAAAATGAAAGAACAACAAAAACCATATTTCTTAAATGAATTCATGCAAGCTTTAAGTGAAAACATTAAAAGCTTAGGTTTTGAACCAGAGGTATTAAATACTTGGGGAGATGCAGTATTTTTTGTTGGAAAAAACGCTGAACAAGCTACTGAGTTTGCATTTATGCTTAACAAAATGGTTTTGGATACAAATTGGGAAGAGAAGAATTTGCCTAATAATTTAAACATTAGAATTGCACTTCATTCAGGACCTGTTTTTATGGGCTTAGATCCAGTTTTACAGCGTACGAATGCATATGGTGATCATGTGAACAGAACGGCTAGAATAGAACCGGTAACTGTACCAGGGCAAATTTATTCCAGCGACCAATTTGCTGCGAGTCTGAAAATTGAAACACAGGATAAATATAACTATGAGTTTATTGGAAACTTAAAACTTCCTAAGGCTTTTGGTGATCAAGACCTATATCATATTCGTGAAAATAAGACTGCTTAAGGGTTTAATTAAGCTGAATTCAACTCATAAATGCAACTCCTTAGTTAAATAATAATTTTTCCATTA